>JBBRMW010000242.1:0-9152 GCA_038230635.1 Aggregatilineales bacterium
CTACAACCGCACATTCACGAAATCAGCCTAAATTCGGCCATTTTGAGCGTTCCAGATCGATTGAGAAATAGCGTCACGATGCAGTTTCAAGAGCGTTCTCGTTCAAAGTGCGGTTGTAGTACTAGTTCTACAACCGAAATGATGCAGGGACAGCCGCAGTGGGTATGGGCTGGCTTCCCCCTCTCCGTGAGGACGGAGAGGGGGACTGAGGGGGTGAGGTCAATCTGTGGCATTTGATGGGTCAAATGGTAAGTTCGGTTGTAGAATTAGGCTATAATGGGTGTTTCGTAGCGTTAAGGACGATATCAATCGCATGACAACACCCGTTCAATCCGTGGCTGAGCGCATCGTCAACAATGTTGACCGCGTTGTATTGGGCAAGCGCGCTGAGATTAGGCTGGCCGTGATCGGCTTGCTATGCCAGGGACATATTCTGCTCGAAGATGTGCCGGGCGTCGGCAAGACGATGATGGCGAAAGCGATCGCGCGGTCGGTCGGCTGCCAGTTCAGCCGCATCCAGTTCACACCCGATATGCTGCCCTCCGATGTGACGGGTATTACGCTGTTCAACCAACAAACGCGCGAATTCGAGTTCCGCCCCGGTCCGATCTTCGCCCAAATCGTGCTCGGCGACGAGATCAACCGCGCCACGCCCAAGACGCAGGCGGCCATGCTCGAAGCGATGGAGGAGCGGCAGGTGACAGTGGACGGCACGAGCTATGCCCTGGCGAGTCCGTTCCTGGTGATGGCGACACAAAACCCGATCGAGTACGAGGGCACGTTTCCGCTGCCTGAAGCCCAGCTTGATCGCTTCTTTGTGCGGCTGCGGCTGGGCTATCCCGCGCCACAGGAAGAAATGGCGATGCTCGATTCGCAGCAGTATCACCACCCGCTGGCCGACTTGATGCAGGTGGTGAACGTTGATGAGTTGCAAGGGGCGCAGAACGCGGTGCGTACCGTCACCGTCACGACAGAGATCAAGAAGTACATCGTCGATATTGTGACGGCGACGCGCCAACAGCCCGATTTATACCTCGGTGCGAGTCCACGCGGCGCATTGGCGCTGTACCGGGCTTCGCAGGCGCGCGCGGCCATCGCAGGGCGCGATTATGTGATCCCTGACGATGTGAAGGCGCTGGTCGATGCGACTTTGGCGCATCGCATGATCCCGAAGGTCAATGTGGGTTTTGGCGGCGGAGTCAGCCCCAGCGGTATTTTGCAAAACCTGCTCAACACGATCCCGGTGCCGGGTGCAATCGTCGGGATGCGCCCGATCACGGTCTGATGATCCAGCCAACCTCTCATAAAATGGGCGACCACATGGGGTTCGCCCCTACCACAACCCGAATTTGTAGGGGCGACCCTACGTGGTCGCCCGTCATGACAGGTGAATTCGATGGCTGATCGTCGCAACGGCGTCTATGTGCTGCTGATCAGCTGCCTGTTATTGGGGCTGCTGACGGGCAAGCCGTTTTTTTTCAATCTGGCTTATGTGTTGGGCGGGCTGCTGATCACGGCACGCCTGTGGTCATGGTTGGCGCTCAATCGCATCGCCATCGGACGCCAGACGCGCGTTCGGCGCACCCAGGTTGGACGCCCGTTCGAGGAGCGCTTCAGCGTACACAACAACGGTTGGCTGCCCCGGCTGTGGATCGAGGTGCGCGATCACTCAACGCTGCCGAATTATCATGCCAGTCGCGTGACGCCGCTGGTGCTCCCGCGTGCGAACTATGCCTGGACGGCGCGCACGACCTGCCGAGTACGCGGCGAATTTCGGCTTGGCCCGCTCACGCTGAGCAGCGGCGATCCGTTCGGATTCTTCCAAATGACGCGCCAGATCGCGGCCACCACGTCGATCCTCGTGTACCCGGCGACGGTACCGATCGCGGGCTTTTTCGCGCCATCGGGGATCATCTCCGGCGGCGATGCCCAGCGGCGGCGCGCCCAGTTCGTCACGACGAACGCGGCGGGCGTGCGCGATTATGCGCCGGGCGACAGTTTCAACCGCATCCATTGGCGCAGTTCGGCGCGCCGCGACAAGCTGCTGGTCAAAGAATTCGAGCTTGATCCGCAAGCCGATGTGTGGCTGTTCCTTGATCTGTCGGCGGCCTCACTGGCGGCGCGCCCCGAAGCCAGCGATCCGAACGGCGGCAGCTATAACAGCGGGTTGTATATTCCGCCTTCCACCGAAGAATATGCGGTGGTGATCGCGGCGTCACTGGCACAGCACTTTTTGGCGGGCGGGCGCACGCTGGGCTTCGTGACCTATCATCCGCGGCGAACGGTCATGCAGCCCGACCGCGATAACAGGCAGTTCATGCGGATTTTGGAGGCGCTGGCCGTCGCCAAAAGTACAGGCGATCTGGCCTTTGAGCAAACGATCGAACTGGAAAGCCACCACCTGGGGCGCGGTGCAACGGCAATTTTGGTCAGTGCCGATCTCGATCCGGGCTGGACGCGCGCCGCCCAAATGTTGATTCGGCGGGGCGTGCGCGTGGTGGCCGTCCAGATCGACGCGCTCAGCTTCGGCGCTGATCCGGCGCGCGGGCGTGCCGATGACCAGATCGCGCGGCTGATCGGGAACGGCGCGGAGGCATTCATCGTGCGCGAAAACGACAATCTCAGCGCGGTGCTCAGTCGGCGCTAACCGCGTGGCTACCTGTTATAATACTCTGCTGCTATGCTAGAATAGGTGGCTGTATCTGAGACGTGACCCTGAGAGGAACCACAAATGGTCAAGAAGAAGTTTCTGAAAACCAAATGCAAAGTCACTTTCGATGTGCCGGAAGGCATCACGGAAGGCGCGAATACGATCCATCTTGTCGGCGATTTCAACGAGTGGGACGAGCAGGCCACGCCGATGGAACAGTCCAAGCGCGGCAACAAGTTCTCGATCACGCTCGATCTCGATCTTGACAAGGAATATCAGTATCGCTTCCTGGTGAATAGCAAAGATTGGCACAACGACTGGGAAGCCGATAAGTACGTGCCAAATCCGTTCAGCGGCGATAACTCCGTGGTGACGACGTTCCCGGCTGCCGAGTAAAAGGATTTTGCGCCCCCTCTTCTGATTACGAAGAGGGGGGCATGAGAAGGCTCAGCCGTCGAAGCTGGGCGGCGGCGTGGCAGGTGTCACGGGTTTGGAGGCGCTCACCGTCGTGGCGATCGGTGCGGCGGGTGTATTGCCGAGCAAGATGCCCGCAGGCATGATCGCGCGGACGGCTGCACCACCCGGATTGAGTGCTTTCGAGGCGTTGATCAGGTTCGTGTTGGCTGTGTTGACCGCGGCCACGTTCACCTTGATAATCGCCCGATCGTAGGTCATGAAACCGTTATGCTCCTGCTCGACATCCGTCACTTCGGTATAGACTGCCGCGCTGAGGCCGGGGCTGTTCATCAAGCTCGTCGCATTTGGCGAACTGCTGTTGATCAACCCGACGTAGCGATTGGTCAAGGCGTTCGAGTCAGATTCCCACTCATAAGCGAATGAACCACCCGGCCAATCGTGCCCGGCTTCTTCGAGTCCCAGGCCGCCGAACTCGCCATTGACCGAGGCGCGCGAACTGGTTGGCGTGGGCGCACATGGCCCCACATAGCAGTGACTGTCGATGATGTCGCCGACGTTATAGTCGTTCCAGCCTGTTGCATTTGTCACCAAGCGGCTCGGATCAAGGCTCTTGACAAGGTTTGTGAAGGTCGTCGTCCCGGACGAGCCGAACTGATTCTGTCCCCAACTCTCGTTGAACACGATCCACAGCACGATCGACGGATGGCTGCGCCGCCCGTTGATCATGGCCGTCAACTCGGCCTGGAAATCACCCGCCGGGCCGGCGATATTATTGTTGGAGTCGCCGCTCGGCATGTCCTGCCAGACCAGCAAACCGAGCTTATCCGCCCAGTAGTACCAGCGATCCGGCTCGACCTTGATGTGCTTCCGCACCATGTTCCAGCCGAACGCTTTTTCCTGCTGCAAATCGAATTTCAGGGCGTCGTCGGTGGGCGCGGTATAGCCACCTTCCGGCCAGAAACCCTGATCGAGCGGACCCATTTCGAACACGAACTTGTTGTTGAGCAGCATTCGATTTGCGCCCGCCACCACACCCAGCGAGATTTTGCGCATTCCGAAATAACTGGTCGTCGCATCCGCCGTCGTCGATCCATTTTTGAGGGTCACTTGTAGATCGTACAGGAACGGATCATCCGGCGACCACAGGTGCGCACTGGCGATTGGTAGATCGATCTCGCTGCCGACGGTTCCGTTGACGTTGGCGACCGTCGTGCCGCCGCTCGATGCCACCGCGTTGATGGTATACCCGCTCGTACCCCCGGCGGCGCTCACCGTCAGGCGCAGCAGCCCTGCGTCGATGTCCGGCACGATCTTCAAATCCGAAATGTGCGTCGCGCCCACTGGCTCCAACCAGACCGTCTCCCAGATGCCCGACGAGGCGGTATAGAAGATGCCGCCCGGACTCTTGACCTGTTTGCCGCGCGGCTGCCCACCCGAATCGACGGGCGCATAGACATTGACGATCAATTCGTTCGAGCCAGCCACCAGATTATTGGTAATGTCCAGGCTGAAGCCGTCGTAGCCGCCCGTGTGCGTGCCGATCTGCTGACCGTTCAAGTAGATGGTGGATTGCCAATCGACCGCGCCGAAATTGAGCAGCACATGCTGCCCCGACCAACCCGACGGCACGGTAAACGTCGTGCGATACCACATCCGATCCTCGTGGCGCATCACGCCTGATAGTGCCGATTCGATCGGATACGGCACGAGCACCTGCTCTGGCAGCGTTTGGCCGTAGGGCGGCGCTTGACCTGCCGATGCGGTCGTGAACTGCCACAAACCGTTCAGATTTTGCCAAGCCGAACGTACCATTTGCGGGCGCGGATAGTCCGGCAGCGCATTGGTCGGCGAAACTGCTGCGTACCACTGCGTCTGGAGCGGCGGCACACCCTTTTGCCAAGCCAGCGGCGGCGCGCTGCTATATACGGATGTGATCTCGCTTGCACTCAGGACGCGCGTGTACACATGCACATCATCGATGCGTCCCGGCCACCAATCGACATTGCCGCCGTTCCACTTGCCGCGCCCGATCACCGTATGTCCAGTCGCGCTCCAGACGGTCGGCAGCGTTTGAGTCGAGACCAACGACCCATCCATATACAAGCGCATCTGGTTCGCGCCTCCATCGCGGACGCCCACCAGATGATACCAGCGACCCGTCGAAGGCTCCGCGCCCTCGATCACGCGCGTGGTCGCGGATGTACCACTATCGCCGTTCGTGATACTGAAGGCGAACCCCGATCCCGGCACATGTTGCAAGAAGAATCCGCTGACGTTCGCGCCATCCTGGCTGACAGCGGTCTCGTAGCCATTCGTGTTGTTCAGCAGCACCCAGGCCGCCACCGAATAACTGGCCGTCGTATCGACCAGATTTTTGTTGGCATCGACGTAAGCGGTGCTGCCGTTCAGGTTCAAGCCGCCGTTGATGCGTCCCGAAACGGTAAAGGCCGCCGAGCCGAGCAGCGTAGCGGTATTATTGCTGCCCGACGAGTCGGCTGCGGTCGTGCCGCTCGCTTCGTCGAACTTCCAATAGCTCGCCAAGCCGGATTGTGTGCCAGCATTGTACAGTCCGGATACTTCACTGTCGCTGAGCACGCGGTTGTAAATGCGCACGTCATCCATTGCGCCATTGAACCAATCGACGCTGCCGCCGTTCCATTTACCGCGCCCGATCACCGTATTGCCAGCAGCACTCCAGGGCGCACTATAGGCTTGGCTGGCGTTCAGGCTGCCGTTCACATACAGCTTGATCTGATTATTGGTGCTATCTCGCACGCCGACGATGTGATACCACGCCCCGGCGACTGGGCTGGCATTCGACAGGGCGCGTGTGGATGTCGAACTCACTGAGTCGCTGCTCTGCAAGCTGAAGCCGAACTTGTTGCCCAGCGCCGCCCCGTATTGCAGGTAAAAGCCGCTGATGGTCGCCCAATCCTGACTGACCGCCGTTTGCCAGCCATTCAGGTTATTCAGCTTGACCCAGGCCGCCACCGAATAGCTGCCCGTTGTGCTCACCAGACTCTTGTTGATATTCACACTGTCGGCGCTGCCACCGAAGCTCAGCGCGCCATTGATCTTGCCGGATACCCAGGTTGGCGCGCCGCCCAGCGTGCCATTGTTGCCACTGCCCGACGAGTCGGATGCGGTTGTGCCACTGGTTTCGTCGAACTTCCACCAGCCGAGCAAGCCGTTGGTTTGACCAGCCACCCGTGTCCATTGGGTACTGAGTGCGAGCATGATTGCGATGAATGGAATGACGAGAACAAAAAACCGTATTTTCGATGTCATTATTTCCTCACCAGTCTGTAAACGGCCATGAAACGCGAATCGAAATCTTTCTCAAGCGAATTAGGTCACACCTCCTATGTTGGCACGGACCATCCGCGACTCTTGTGGACGATTGGGAAAAGGGCCGATCGTCCGCTCTGTGCTTGCGACCTCTCACGCGCGCTGCTTTTTATCAAAAGTTGTTGCGAAGGCGATTAACGGTGAAAAATTGCTGATAAAATGCAGTATTTCGAGAACTTTGGATCGATTTTGCGGTCATTGGCGTTGCGCACGGAGCACACCGATCAGATGCTACGAGTATAAGGAAAGCCGACTTTCATTTTCAACGCTTCCGGGGACTGGATTGTGACAAACTGTGACATAAGGGTGAAACTCGATAAAGTTCGCACATTCACCTCACCTCGTCCAGCCCTCCGTTCAGGGGTGGGGTGCTTTGAGGCGTTTTTATGACTTTGTGATCGCGCTTTTTCCACGCGAATTGCCCTTGACGCGCGCGCCGATCGATGTTAGCATTGTACCTTGCTGCCAAGAGTATCCCTGCTGGTCAGGGCAATGCCTCTTGAATTGCATTTACGCATATCTCGGCGAGGCCATCGGTGTGGAGCATTCCACGATGGCCTCCCATTATGCAAGGATAATGACGGGCGTATGAACGCCCGTTTGCGCGCCCCATAACCGCCAAGCACTGACCGAACGGCGTAACGGGGCGACCATCACGCGGTTTTTAGAAGAGGGTTGGAGAAGTTCATGCCCACAATTAATCAACTGGTTCGCAAAGGCCGTCACCCCAAGCGCACGAAGAGCAAGTCGCCGGCGCTTCAGTTCAAGTTCAATTCGCTGCGCCAGCGTCGTTCCAAGCTGGCGGGTGGCTCGCCCCAGAAGCGTGGCGTCTGCACCCAGGTGCGCACCACCACTCCCAAGAAGCCGAACTCGGCGCTCCGCAAGATCGCGCGCGTGCGTCTGACCAACGGCCTCGAAGTGACCGCCTATATTCCCGGCGAAGGTCACGGCCTGCAAGAGCACAGCGTTGTGCTGGTGCGCGGTGGCCGTGTCAAAGACTTGCCGGGCGTGCGCTACCACATCGTGCGTGGCACACTCGACTGCGACGGCGTGAAGAATCGTGAGCAATCGCGCAGCAAGTACGGCGCGAAGCGTCCTAAGAAGGGCGCAGCAGCGGCTGCCGCTGCAAAGGGCGGCAAGGGCGCACCGGCTAAGGGCAAGAAGTAAGAGGAAACGGGAAAATGTCCAGACGTTCACGTCCATCTCACCGGGCCGTTATCCCGGATGCGCGCTATAACAGCGTGCTGGTCACGATGTTCATCAATCGCATGATGTTCGGCGGCAAAAAGAGCACCGCCCGCGGCGTCATGTACGAAGCCCTCGATCTGGTTCAGGAACGCGCCAAGCGTGAGCCGATCGAGATGTTCGAGCAGGCGCTCCGCAACGTGACGCCCGCCGTCGAAGTCAAGCCCCGCCGCGTCGGTGGATCGACCTATCAGGTGCCTATCGAAGTCGATGCGACACGCGGCCTATCATTGGCAGCCCGTTGGCTGTTGGGCGCGGCCCGCACACGCGGTGGTCGCAGCATGGCCGAGCGGTTGGCGGGCGAGCTGATGGATGCCGCCAACGGTCAGGGTTCAGCGGTCAAGAAGAAAGACGAAACACATCGTATGGCTGAAGCGAACCGCGCGTTCGCCAGCTATCGGTTCTAAGTCTCAGCAAACGTTCGATTCGGGTGAGGAGTATCGTAGTCAATGGCTAAAAAAGAAGTCGGAGCCGCCCTCGATCTGCATAAAGTGCGCAATATCGGAATTATCGCGCACATCGATGCAGGCAAGACGACGACCACCGAGCGAATCCTGTACTATACCGGGATGGTTCACCGCATCGGCGAAGTCCACGATGGCGCGGCTACGACCGATTATATGGATCAGGAACGGGAGCGCGGTATCACGATCACCGCTGCCGCCGTCACATCGCGTTGGCGCGATCACCAGATCAACCTGATCGACACGCCGGGACACATCGATTTTACCGCCGAAGTGCAGCGCTCGTTGCGCGTGCTCGATGGCGGCGTGGTCGTGTTCGACGGCGTGGCGGGCGTCGAGCCGCAGTCCGAAACGGTCTGGCGGCAGGCCGATAAGTACAACGTGCCGCGCATTTGCTTCATCAATAAGATGGATCGCACAGGCGCGAACTTCCAGCGCTGCGTCGATATGATCGTGGAACGGCTCGCGGGCAAGCCCGTGATTTTGTACATCCCCTACGGCGAAGGCGATCACTTCGGCGGCCTGATCGACATCATGAAGCGCGAGTTCGTCAAGTACGGCAACGACCAGGGCACGGACATCACGCGCCATCCGCTGCCGGAAGACTACGTTGAACTGGTCGAGAAGACACGCGCCCAGAACGTCGAGCGCATCGTCGAAACCGACGAAGTGCTGATGGAAAAGTATCTGATGGAAGAAGAAGTCACCGATGACGAACTCGTCGTTGCCCTCCGTGCTGCGACCATCGCTGGTAAAGTCCACCCGATTCTGACGGGATCGGCGCTCAAGAACAAGGGCGTCCAGATTTTGCTCGATGCGGTCGTCGATTTGCTGCCATCACCGCTTGACATCCCGCCCGTGCATGGCATCAACCCCGAAACCGAGCTTGAGGAAGTCCGCCACGCCACCGACGATGAGCCATTGGCCGCGCTGGTCTTCAAGATCATCACCGACCCGTTCGTTGGCCGGTTAGCGTTCTTCCGCGTTTACTCCGGCGTGGTGCGCGCAGGCAGCGGTCTGCTCAATTC
>JBBRMW010000243.1:0-9133 GCA_038230635.1 Aggregatilineales bacterium
AATCTGCTTCTGACGATCGTGCTTGGAATGGCGACGATGTGGCTTTGGCGAGCGCTGTTGGGGTAGGTAGCTTGAATGCCGTGGAAATGTAACGGACGCGGCAGGCCACGTCCCTACAAAAATCGTCATTCCAATTTTGGGCATAGTCAACTTTTAACCCGAAGTTCAGTTAATCTAATAGAACAAATAATCGAAATTTGCGTTATCATAAAGGTGGCACATATTGGGTGTGCGTTGAGCACTTGAATAAGGAAACCCACGCATGAAAACGCAACCGAAGGTAAACGTACTGGTTGGAACCGACAAGGGCGGCTTCATTTTCAGCAGCGATGCGGATCGTAAACAGTGGTCGGTGAGCGATATTTTGTTCAAAGGCTGGAACGTCATGCACATGACGATGGATCCGCGCGATCGACGGCTGTACACGGCGGTCGGTCATTTCGTGTTCGGCTCCACCATACATTATTCGGATGACATGGGCGAAACCTGGACGCAAAGCCCCGCTCCACCCCTGTTCTCGCGCCCTTCTGCGTCAGGCCGTCCGGGCGGGACACCCGAAGAATCATATACCGGCAAGCCGATCCCGACCACGCCCGAAGTCGTGCTCAAGGTTTGGAATATCGAGCCGGGTCGCGTGGACGAACCGGGCGTGCTATACGCGGGCGTGCAGCCAGCGGCACTGTTCAAATCCACCGATCGTGGCGAAAGTTGGGTGCTCAACGAGAGTCTGTACGATCACGCGCAACGCGGCCAATGGAATCCCGGCGCGGGCGGTTTATGCCTGCACAGCATCGTGCTTGACCCGCGCGACCCGAACCGTATGTATGTGGCCGTCTCAGCGGCGGGGGTATATCGAACTGACGATGGCGGGCAAAGCTGGCAGCCGCGCAACAAAAATGTCCTAACCGATTTTGACGCAAAGTCCTATCCAGAATTCGGGCAATGTGTGCATAAACTGGCGCTGCATCCCGCCCGCCCGGATGTCCTTTTCCAGCAAAATCACTGCGGCGTGTATCGCAGCGACGACTGCGGCGACGATTGGGTCGACATTGGCCTGGATAAACTGCCGAGTCGCTTCGGGTTTCCGATCGTCATACACCCCCATGATCCCCAGACGATCTATGTGATGCTCGAAGAAAGCGACCAATTCCGCATGAGTGTCGGGAGTCAGGCGGCGGTTTGGCGCAGCCGAAATGGTGGCGAAAGCTGGCAGCGGATAACAAATGGGCTGCCGGAAAAGGCGCACGTTGTGGTGCTGCGCGAGGCGATGGCCGCCGACAACCTGGAAACGGTTGGAATCTATGCGGGCACGAACACCGGCCAACTGTTCTACAGCCGCGATGAGGGCGACAGTTGGGAAATCCTGGCTGATTTCCTGCCGCCCATTCAGTCCGTGGAAGTGGCAATGACCTGATGCGGAAACGCCCCGTCTGATTTTCACCGCGAAGGTGCGTTTCGGGGTGTTCATTCCAGTGATCGCCAAAACCGCGCCGCTGTCAGTATTCATAGTTTCCTTCAAAACGGCAGAAGCGCTGTTTTGGGCTAAACTATCGGCGGCGGCCTGACGACTGGAGCGGTACATTAGGAGCAATAAGCGTGGAAGCAGCACAAATTGAAGCCCCCGGCAAAGCACGAGTCATCGACGCGGACAAGCCGACAGTTGGCCCCGACGATGTATTGATCGAAGTGGTGGCAGCGGGTATCTGTGGCACGGATTTACATATTTTTCGCGGCGAATATGAGGCGACTTATCCGCTTATCCCAGGACACGAGTTCAGTGGGGTAGTCGCCGCGGTGGGCGGTAACGTGAGCCACTTCCGGGTGGGTGATCGCGTCACTGCCGATCCGAATATTCCGTGTAACCGCTGCTCAGCCTGTCAGCGCAATCAGCCCAATCAATGTGAAAAGCTGGCTGCCATCGGTGTCACGCGCAACGGAGGCTTTGCGCAGTTTGTGGCTGTGCCCGAAGGCAATGTTTTTTCGATCGGAGATTTATCGTTCGCCCAGGGCGCGTTCGTCGAGCCGTTGGCGTGCGTGGTGTGGGGCTTACAGCGTGTCCAAATCCAGCCCGGCGATTCGGTGTTGATCCTCGGTGCAGGGCCAATGGGCTGTCTGCTCGTACAAGCCATCAAACGCTGTGGCGCGGCAAAGGTGGCGATCACTGGCACTGTACCCTGGCGGCTAGAACAAGCGGCAGCACTCGGTGCAACCGAGACGATCCTGGCAGACAGCCATCAATCAGAACGCCTCAAAGCAATCGCGCCCGATGGCTTCAACGTCGTCGTTGAAGCGACGGGCGTCCCCAAGGTCATTGCGGAGAGCTTTGGCTATGCCGGACGACGCGGCAAAGTTTGGATATTTGGGGTGGCCCCGCAGGGGGCAAGCGCGTCATTCATCCCCTATGACGTTTTTCGCAAAGACCTGACCATTATCGGCAGCTTCGCCGTCAATCGAACCTTCCAAGAGAGCATCGCTTTGATCGAAAGTGGGGCGGTTCTGGTTGAACCGTTGATCTCACATCGCTTGCCCCTACGCGACTTTAATGAAGGGATCGATCTAGCACAGCGTGATCCGAAGCGGATGAAGGTTCAGTTTACGTTCGACCGTGCCGAGGCTGATTCGTATTAGTTCTACAACCGAAATGATGCAGCAATAGTCGCAGTTGGTATAGGCTGGCTTCCCCCTCTCCGTGAGGACGGAGAGGGGGACTGAGGGGGTGAGGTAATCTGTGGCATTTGATGGGTCAAATCGTAAGTTCGGTTGTAAAATTAGACGTTAACTGGTGATGGACTGAGCGAAGAAATAGTCCGACTTAGAAGCTCGGTTCGATCGGCAGCGGAAGTTGTAAATAGCGCAAACTGCGCCGGATCGCGTCTGGATCGCCGATTTCGAGCGAAAAAGCAGGCTGCGAAGGGAGCGAACGCAGCAGTGGCAGCACCTGTTTATAATCGAGCACGCCGTCATCGAAGCCGCGATGTTCGTCAATCACACCCAGATTGTTGTTCAGATGGAGATGGACGAGATAGGGGCTGAGCGTTTCCAGCCAGCTTTCCAGCGGTACGTCGGAAAATAACGTGGCGTGGCCGACGTCCAGACAAGCGCGCAAATTGGGCTGATTAGCGTGATGCAGCACATCACCAATAATATGCGGATCGAATTCCCACATATTCTCTAACGCCAAAGTAATGCCCAGCGATGCGGCACGCTCCGCAAGCGGTGTCCAGAACTCGACTTCGATGGCGATCCATTCCTGGCGGTAAGCGTCGCTGCGGATATTGGCGATAAAATTGGCGTGGAAGATGATCGTTTTGACGGCCAGACGCGCCGCAATCTCCAACGCATGGGTGGCACGTTTTCGCACCACCGCACGGATCAACGGATCGGGGCTACCACTCGCCATATCGATAAACGGGCCGTGCATGGCACGCTCACCGGGCAAGGCTGTGATCGCCCGCTGATAATGATCAAGCAATGCCTCCCAATCCCCGTCCAACACGTCAGGATATGCGAATGCCTGCATTTCCAACCCGACACCATATTGGCAAGCCAGTTTCAAACAGCGATCGAAGGTATGTAGACTTGCGCCAAGTAAGATGCGGTCAGCCACGATGGACTCCAAAGAAATCTTATCGTAACTGTACTACCAGTTGTTCAGATGCGCTAATTCGATCCGCGCCCAGATATAAAAAAATCGTCAAAACTCGTAAACGAGCCGATTCGAGGCACACCAAAGCCACACCGGGTGGAATAGCAGGCTGCCTTCGGGGATGGGTTAATTTGGGACGCGCGGAAATGAATCAGGTGCGATCAATGGGTGGTTTCTTGACACTCAGCACGCGCTCGATGCTCGCCATCAATTCAGCTTGGCTGAACGGCTTGGTCAGATAATCATCGACTTTGGCGATGTGCAGGCCGAGCACCTTGTCGATGCTCTGCGCACGCGCTGTCAGGACGATCACGGGGATGTGCTCGAAGCTGCGATTGGACTTCATGGCGCGAAACACTTCCCAGCCATCCATATCGGGCATCATCAAATCAAGCAGCACAATATCGGGTGTGCTTTGTTGGAGCGCTGTCAAACCCTCGCGTCCACCCACTGCGCCGACCACTTCGTAGTTTTTCTTCGCCAACATCAGCTTGATCAGCTCGATCATGTCGGGCTTGTCTTCAATATAGAGAACCTTAATTGGCGGCATTGGCACTCAAAACCTCTCGTGGATGGTTGGTTTGTTTGTGCAGTTTACCACGATAATGAGGCGGTGTCTACAAGCGAAAAGCGAAGGGTGCGTTAGGAAATGGAAATGTAGAGCCGCCTATTCAAGAACGGTAAACTATTATCTCGATCGAGATTGAAGGCAAAGTCGCCATGTCAGTACAAGCGGTTTTGGAAAGTCTGCGACGCGATCCGGGCTTCATGGCGAATCTTGTGGCCTGGGAACGACTCCCAGCGCGACCTGCGCACGAGGTCGATTTCCCGGCGTGGCTCGATCCAAACCTGGCCGCGATGCTCCGCAATGCCGGGATCGAACGCTTATATGTGCATCAGGCGCAGGCTGCTGAAGCCGCCCGCAACCGCGAACATCTCGTCGTGGTGACGCCCACCGCCAGTGGCAAAACGCTGTGCTACAACCTGCCCGTGCTGCAAACTTGCCTGGGTGATCCATCAGCGCGCGCCCTGTACTTGTTCCCGACCAAAGCACTGGCACAAGATCAAGCCGCTGCGCTCAATGTCCTGATGGATGGACTCGACTCATCCGATCTGCGCGTGCCCGTTCACCTCTACGATGGCGACACGCCAACGAGCCAACGCGCGGCGATTCGTGGTCAGCGCGGGATCATCGTGTCCAACCCGGATATGCTGCATCGCGGAATCCTGCCGAATCATACGAAGTGGGCGACCTTTTTCGAGTCGCTGCGCTTTGTGATCCTCGACGAGCTGCACGTTTATCGGGGTGTGTTCGGCAGCCACGTCGCCAATGTTCTGCGCCGCTTGCGCCGAATATGCACGTTCTATGGATCGAGTCCGATCTTTGTATGTGCCTCGGCGACGATTGCCAATCCACGCGAACTGGCCGAACAACTTGTCGAGTCGCCCGTCCACTTGATCGACGAAAATGGCGCGCCCGGACGTGAGAAGCACATTTTGATCTACAACCCGCCACTGATCGATCCGGCGCAGGGCATCCGGCGCAGCTATACGCTCGAAAGCAAGGAAGTGGCCGCGCGATTTTTGGACGCGGGCGTCCAAACGATCACATTCGCACGCGCGCGGTTGACCGCCGAAGTCCTGCTTGGCTATCTGCGTGATGCAGTGGCGACCAATGGCGGCGATCCGGCGACGGTGCGCGGCTATCGCGGCGGCTATTTGCCCCACGAGCGGCGCGCGATCGAGCAGGGCTTGCGAGGTGGCACGATTCGTGGCGTCGTGGCGACCAACGCGCTTGAACTCGGTGTCGATATTGGTCAATTGGGCGCGGCGGTGATGGCGGGTTATCCGGGCACGTTGGCGAGCACATGGCAGCAGGCGGGGCGGGCAGGGCGACGATCAGAGGCAGGCGCGGCAGTGATCGTAATGTCAGGCGCGCCGCTCGATCAATATATCGCCCTGCATCCGCGCTATCTGTTCGAGCGCTCGGTCGAGCACGCCCGCATCAATCCCGACAATCTGCTGATTCTGCTCGCACATGTGCGCTGCGCCGTCTATGAACTGCCGTTCGCGCCGGGCGAAACCTTCGGATCGGCGGTGGATGTCGCTGACTTGCTCGACTTTTTGGCGCACGACGAGGGTACGATTCACGCCGCGCCGAACGGTGGGTATCGCTGGATCGCACCAGCGCCGCCTGCCGATACGCTCAGCTTGCGTACCGGGGGCAGCGACACGATCGTGATTCAGGACGTGAGCGGCGCAACTCCAATCGTGATCGGTCAGGTGGATCGGGAAACAGCGCCCGCGTCCGTCTTTCAAGGCGCAGTTTATCTGCATGAGGGACGACAGTTTTTGATCGAGGCGCTCGATTGGGAAAATGGTGTCGCCTCGGCGCGGACTGCTGATCTGGACTATTACACCGAGGCGCGCGGCGAAAGCGGTCTGCAAATCCTCGAAGAAGCCGCTTCCGATGTCGTGGGCGATGTGCTCAAAGCGCATGGCACGGTCGAGGTCAGTCATCAGACGACGCATTATCGCGTGATCAAGCGCTATACGCACGAAGAGATCGGCCAGGGTGAGATTGATTTGCCCGCGCAGGAGTTCGAGACGACCGCCTATTGGGTTGCACTGACGCCCGATCTGACGGCGCAGTTGGATGCGGAAGGCGTGATCGCGCTGCCCAATGACTATGGCCCAAATTGGAACGAGCAGCGCAACCTCGCCCGCGCCCGCGACAATTACCGCTGTGTGCGGTGCGGTGCGCCCGAAAAGCCTGAGCAGCAGCACCATGTCCATCACCTGACTCCCTATTACACGTTCCACTATGTGCGTGGCATCAACACCCATTATTTGGCCGCCAATCGCCTCGAAAATTTGCAAACGCTGTGTCCGACTTGTCATCGCCTCGTCGAGACCAGCCGCCGCACCAATGGCGCGCTGTTTGGAGCGGGCAACGCGCTGCGCAGCGTGGCAACACTGTACTTGATGTGCGAGCCGGGCGATCTCGGCCTGATCGTCGAGGCGAAGAGCAGTTTTACGAGCGCGCCGACGATTGCGCTGTACGACAATCTTCCGGCGGGTTTAGGATTCAGCGATCGATTATTCGAGCTGCACGCGGAACTGCTGGCCGCCGCGCGCGATCTAGTGCGAGATTGTGCGTGCAGCGAGGGTTGTCCGGCGTGCGTCGGGCCGGTGAACGAGAGCGGGAACGAGACGAAGGCGTTGGCACTGCGCTTGTTGGGGGTGATGCAGGCTGGCGAGTAATAGAAGACCCCTCTATCCCCGGCCCTTTCCCCCACGTAGGCGGTGGGAAAGGGAGCAACCCGCGCCACCACCTATTTGCATTCCCCATTTGTGTCATTTTGGGCATGGTCTCTTTCCCCCACGCAAGCGGTGGGGAAGTGGAAAGAAGCAACTAGCCATGAGGAGGAGGAGTTGGGGTGCGTGCAATTTTCGATTTGCTGAATTTGGGCAATCGGAGACGCGCCGGGTATGCTCTGGCTGGCTGATTTCTAAGGGGACAGGCCACTTATGAACAGAATCGCCAAAACGATTATCGCAAGTTCCTTACAAAATCGCGCCTTCGTGCGTGCACTGGCATGTTTTGCGCATCCCCTGACTTTGCTGGCGATTGGCGTGCTCCTGCTCAATGATCATGTGCTCAAACAAGCTCATCCGTCGTGGCTTACCGGGAAACTAAGCGACTTTGCGTGGCTGGTCTTTGCGCCGTTCTTTGTCGCGTTGCTTTTCGCTTGGCTAATTCCACGTCGCGGATCACAACAAGAAGATAGAGTCGGGCTGCTGGCGTGTTTGGTGTGCGGACTGTTTTTTGCGATGGCGAAGACCTTCCCGATCGTTCACGATTTTACGGTCGGTGTTCAATCGTTTTTGGCGGGCTGGCGCGTCGATATGCACCTCGATCCGTCAGATTTGTTAACCTTGCCCGCATTGTTACTCAGTGGATACATTTGGAGTCGCGCAAATCAACGCTCGCTGGCACCCGGCATCGTCGTTTTAATGGTGGGCGGATTGGCGACTGTGGCAACCAGTCCTCCTATCTATACGACCGGAATAGCATGTCTGTCTTTTAACAATGGAGCATTGACCGCCTCGACGGGTATGGACGGCCGAGAAATATCGGGTGAAATAAGAAATTTTAATAACTATATTATTCGCCTTGAAAGCCGTGATGCAGGAGAAACCTGGTCCAATCCGTCGCAAATAGACGTTTCCGATCCCGCTTCCGCGCCTTGTAAACCCCATGAACAGCCCTGGCAAATTGCGGACGCTTACCAAGCGGGGGCTTATTATCGTTTTGTGCCCGAACAATCGATACAACGCTCGGATGATAACGGTCAAACTTGGCGTACCGATCTTGATTTATCTGGATTATCGTCCGATTTGGGGTTGATGTTTTATAAAGATAAGGTCTATAGATTAGTTCAACTCGATTTTATCCATCCGCCCGCAAATGGCCCGCTTGATGCCGTGATTGATCCGCAAACTGGTCGCCTTTTCGTGGCGATGGGGATTAGCGGCATTCTGGTACGCGATCCAAACCGCGACTGGTCTTGGAAGCCTGTGAGTGGCTATGGAATATTCGAGGGCAATCGCTGGTCGATTCTTTCAGCCAAGTTGACGAGCGCTTTTTTTGTGGCGCTCATCCTGGTACTTTTGGTACCTGCCACAATGATCCCTTATTGGAGAATGCCAAATCCCACTCTACGTCTTCTAATCTTTGTATTGATTGTGCCCTGGGGATGCTGGCTATTTAGTAATTTTTTTCCAGCGTTTCCCTTGTACGATGGATTCACCGTTGTCGTCATCTCACCACTCCTGGGTTTTGCAGGGTTGATTTCTCTAGCTTTATTGGGAATGAGTTTGTCGTTTATCGGTCCGCTATTGCGCAAGATTATTGTGCTTTTAGGCTTGGCAGCGGTCATTGTGCCATTGTGTTATTTACTTCCTTTGGCCCTGTGGGTGGAAGGTGCAATCTCGGATTATGGTTTGGCGCGCACTTGCGCCCTTGTCTTAACTGGCATCGCCCTGTTGGTGTTCTGCTTTTCTATCAATCGCCGCATGGGTCGTCTAGAAGATCATACTATCCCCGATACAAGCACACTATGGCAGTGATATTGAAGTTATCACGCATTCAAGCCTAGTGTGCCTCAGGCCGATGACGATGATTTCTTTGGAAATTCATGGTCAAAGGGGCTTGACAAGCGAAACGGGGGCGAGTAGAATGCACGACACGGAAAAGAAACGCAACGCAAACGCAGCGACGGGAAGAAGGAGACAGCTTAGTGACGACAACGAGTGAGGGCGCGCGAACCGAATAGGCTGGATGTGACAACAGAGTTGCACGCAGAAATGCGATTGGCGGCCTGACAAATTGTCAGGTTTTTTTGTGTCTCAGGGCAAGCAGGGTTCGTCAAGCGGTCTGAGCGGCTCACCAACGGCAGCGTGGGTGGGAGGTTCAGACCGGGG
>JBBRMW010000244.1:0-9087 GCA_038230635.1 Aggregatilineales bacterium
ATCACGCCAAGCTACCCAAGGTTTTCTCGTGTGGGAATGCTGCGCGCGCGGTATGGTTAGTTATCCAGTACATACCCGGTCATTGTTCAGGATCATTTCGATGAAAGCTGGCATCGTCGCTTTGCAGATGAGCATCATATTTCGTGGACGGATTACCTCACCGCGGTCGAACGGTCACCGCACATGACCCTCGACCAGCTCGAAGGAGCGGCGGGCATCATGGGCATGATTGCCAACACCATAGCGAGCTTGACGCATCGCAACTTGGCATTGGAACGCGAGCTGAATGCCGTGCGGCAGACAGTGGCCCGACGCTCTCTCGAAAAACAGGAGATTGTTCGTCAGGCCGTCACGTTCATGCAGAATAACTTGGAGTCGCCGGTCACTGTGGCCGATGCCGCCCGCGCGGTAACCCTAAGTGTGCCCTACTTTTGCACGATCTTTGCCCAGCAAACCGGGCAAAACCCAGGCGATTACCTAATCGAGCTGCGCTTGGAACGGGCTAAAAACTACCTGGCACATACCTCGATGAGCGTCATGGAAGTCTGTGTCGCGCTTGGTTACAGTCCAAGCTACTTCTCACGCCTGTTCAAGCAGCGTGTAGGTCAGACGCCGGGTATCTATGCCCAGATGATGCGCGCCAAGGTCCCAGCCTTGGAAGTGACTAATTCTACGATTCGTGAATAAAAGTCAATCAACAGAATAACAAAAGTCAGCCCTGTGCGCACTTAAGCGCGTAAGATGTACATATGCGTTGCGTGTTGGAACAGCGAATAATTGCCAACAGGGGCGTGCCTGGTAGTCCGTTCGATTCGGTTGCCTTTGCTTGGTCAAAAAAAATTGCTCATCGAGAATTATGGGTTACGGCCTTTCCGCCTGTGTTTTATGGAGCACTTGCATTTATGACTTCCAAACCAATACCGATAGCGAACGTGGTAACGAGGCCCCAGCGCCCCGCTCTGTGGCGTACCGGTTGGCTGAAGGATGTCAGGCAAAACTGGGCGCTGTATGCAATGGCGCTGCCCGCTCTCTTCGCCATTTTACTGTTTGGCTACGGCCCGCTCATGGGCTTGTCAATTGCCTTTCTGGATTTTTCGCCGGCCCGTGGCATCGGCGGCAGTACGTTTGTCGGGCTGGATAATTTCCGGATTGCCTTCGCTAACCCTTTTTTCGGGACGGCGCTGCGCAATACCTTAATCATCAACAGCTTGAAACTCACCTTCGGCTTCCCGGCGGCGATCATCCTCGCGCTACTGCTTAATGAAATACGCGCGGCATGGTTCAAGCGAATCGTGCAAACCGCGACGATTTTGCCATACTTCATCGGCTGGGTCGTCGTTGCGACAATGTTCCGCAATATTCTTGCACCGGATGGCGTGGTCAACGAGGTGGTGACACATGTGTTCGGTGCGCAGTCGATTGCCTTCCTATCCGACCCGCAGAAATTCCCGTTGATCATCGTTTTTCAAGATGTTTGGAAGAACTGGGGCTTTTTCGCCGTGCTTTACTTGGCCGCGATGGCTGGCATCGATCCAACGCTGTACGAAGCGGCCATGGTTGACGGTGCCAACCGCTGGCAGCAAACACTGCATATCACGCTGCCCGGCATTCGTCCAGCGATGCTCACCCTGTTCGTCTTGCTGACAGGCTGGATCATTCAGGGCGGCTTCGAGCAAATCTTGGTCATGTACAACACTTCGGTCTATCCGACAGGCGACATCATTGAAACGCTGACTTACCGGCTCGCCATTCAGCAATCGAAGTACGGCCTGGCAACCGCCATCGGGCTGTTTCAAACGGCGATCAGTCTGGGTCTGGTCGTGCTGACCAACTATTCGGTACGGCGATTCAACAAACAAGGCATTTATTAGCCGATGGTTTCGTTTTCCTTCGATAAGGGGAGCACGCGATGAATAGCAATTTACGTCACCAGTCTGCGTTTTGGGAGCGACGCCTATCGCCTAGCAAGATTACGATCATCAGCGTGCTCATCATCGTTTTTATCCTGACCGCATACCCATTTTTTTACGTGCTGTCACTGGCGGTAATGCCCTATGAACAGTATATCCGGCAGCCCATTCACCTGCTGCCAGCCGGGTTCACGCTGGCACAGTTCGAGCAGATTGCGCAGAATTCGCGGCTGGTGCAGGCGTTCGGCATTTCTGTCCTGAAAACCCTCGTCGGCACGACGCTCAATGTGGTGTTTACCGTGATGGCGGGCTATGCGCTGTCGCGCCCGCAGTTGAAGTTTGGACGATTGCTCACTGTCCTGTTTCTGATCCCGTTGTTCGCAAATAGCGGCCTGATCCCGACTTACCTTAACATCCGCGCATTGGGGCTGCTAAATACATTTGGAGCGCTCGTACTGCCGGGCTTGGTCTCGCCATTTTTTCTGTTCATTACGCGGTCGTTTTTTGTGGATTATCCACCCGAACTGATCGAGGCGGCGCGGCTCGACGGTGCCACTCAATTCGGCATTTTCCGGCGCGTGGTATGGCCGACCTCGGTACCGATCATCGCCACGCTTGCGATGTTGTATGGTGTCGGCCACTGGAACGAATACTTCTGGCCGAGCATCCTCGTCCAGCCGGACTTGCAACCGGCCAGCGTGCTTTTGCAAGGCATGGTCGCCAATCGCCAGGTGTTGCAAGGCATCGGCCAGGGCACACAGATCGCGCCGCAGTCGTTCATCGCCGCAGTCGCTTCGCTGTTGATTATCCCGATGCTGATCGCGTATCCGTTTTTGCAGCGGTACGTGGTACAGGGAATTTTGCTCGGTTCGGTAAAAGGCTAAAAGGGGGTGATGCCCATCGTTGGCACGCGCTCACGATCCAGAATACGTTAGATATCGCAATTTAAGGAAACATCAAAAATGAACAAGTCAATCGCTCGCTTTTTACTGCTCGGTGCCAGCCTGATGCTCGTCACCGCGCTCGTGCCGCAGTCGATGACGCAGGCGCAAACACCCGACAAAGTCGTGATCTGGTCGCCGGGCGACAACGGCAATGTCAAAGATTGGAACACCGACCCGATCTTGCAGCAGGTCGAGAAAGCGACCAACACGCAAATCGAAATGGTCAAAATCGGCTGGGATACCTTTACCGATCGCGTCAACGCCGCGATTGCCAGCGGGCAGCCGCCGGACATCATTGGCGTGGTCGATCACGGCAATAAGACCCTGATTACCCAGTGGGCCACCGATGGCGTTATCGCGCCGTTCGAGGGCGACGTCGCCAATGCTGCGCCCAACATTCTGGCATTCTACAAAGCCAATCCGCCGCTCAACGCACTGAAAATCGGCGGCAAGATCATTGGCGTGCCAAACTTCTGGGACAGCGGGCCTGGTGCTGGCAATCCGATCCACATTCGCAAAGACCTGCTCGATAAGTACGGGATGCAAGTGCCCGATACGCTCGATCAGTATTTCGCGTATCTGGCTGCCTGTAAAAAAGACGGCTTGCAAGGCGTGACGTTCTCGGCCACCACAAGCATCATTGCGGCCTTCCAACCCTTCGCTGGTGCGCAGGGACTGCCCGCCGATGGCTGGGTCAAGACGGACAAAGGGTGGGGTTATTGGGCGGTGCAGCCCGGAATCAAGGATGCGCTGCTGCTATTCCGCAGCATGGTTGCAAATGGCTTGGTCGATAACAAAGTCTGGGAAAGCAACTCCGATGTATCACGTGCGGAGTATGTTTCCGGCAAAGCCTGTTCGACAATCTGGAATGGCGGCGGACATATCGGGCGCATCCAAAACGATATGACCATCGCCGACAAGACTTTCAAGGAATTTGTCGTACCTGCGCCGACGGCGGGCAAACAATTCCGGGGTTATACCTCGCCCGAAGCGTCGATGTACGGCTTGACGTTCATCACTCAGATGAAGGGCAACCATCCCGTGGCGGCGGCGCGCATACTTAACTACTTGGCGAGCGACGAAGGCTTGAAGCTGACCGCCATCGGCATCAAGGGGCGTGACTACACCGAGGATAACGGCGCGATCACGCTGCTTCCGGCGCGCGCTCAAGATGGCTTCGCCAGTGAAGCCGGTGACACGGGCTCCCACCCCCTGGCGACCACGTTGGTAAGCTGGGTGCCGCAGTCGTGGCAAGATTTCGCGCTGCTCTACGGCCACAATCAGGAATTCAAGGATTGGTACGCGGCGATGTGGAAGAACATGCGCAAGTACGAAATCCCGTCGAAGGGCACGTTGAGCACCAGCGCGAAGTGGTCGGCCTTCCAGGTGACCAGCAACGAACTGCGGGATCGGGCGTTCTTGCAGATCGTGCGTGCGGCCTCGGACGCCGATTCAACGACGCTGTTCACGCAGTTCGTGAGTGACTGGAATTCGCAAGGTGGCGCGGATGCTGCCGCCGAGATGTCCGGCGTTCTAGACACCCTGTACAAGTAATCGGTCGAAGAACCTCAACCACCGCCCTCCTCAGTTCTGACAGAGTGAGGGCGGGGTGAGGTGAATGTGCGAACCCTATCTGGCTTCACCACTAGGTGATCTAACTCATGGCATCTTTCGAGACCTTACAACAATTGGCCGCACACCCCGACTGGCTGGCACCGCGATCCGACCTGCGCGTCTTTTTGGGCGAGCCGGGCGCACCGGAGGCGACCAAAACCACCGTCGAACCGGGCAATGTATTCTCGCCGGGGATGCGCACCTTCGGCGTGACGTGGTGGCTGCGGTCCTCGACCGATGGCCCTTTCTTTGCCACTGAGACCGCGCCGCTTGAAACGCTGCGTTGGTCTTACGAGAGCGCGTATTTACCGCTGCTGCACTGCGATGTTGAGACGAACGGCCTGACTATTAGGCATAGCCTATTTCAGGATGGCACGCACCTTGACTTTTCCGAGGCAGTATGTGGTCAATTGCACCTTGCCAACACCAGCGATGATACACACCCGACTCAGCTTTTTATCGCGCTGCGATCACTTGGGCCGGCGGGCGGACCACTGCCTGCGCTGAACATTGGCGCGGATGGGCGCACTGTCGAGGCAGGCGATCGCAAACTACCCCTGATCGGGCTGAATCGTACACCCAGCGCATTCGGTTGCGGCATCGGCGATCCGTTCCCGCGGGCTTGTGTCGGTGTGGTTCCAGACGCACAGTCCGTCGTCGATAGCGAAGGGTGGTGCTACGCCGTCGCCCGCTTCGATCTGACACTTGCGCCGGGCGAGTCGTGGCAACTGACCTTCGACTGCCCGCAACACACCTACGGCAACCTGCACAATGAGCTGCCCGGTACGACGCGCCCGCGCCCGGACGCCTATGTGGAGCGCGCTCAGGCTGTTCTCGACAGTTGGCGGCGGCGCTTTGATGGGATTCAGCTTGATGTGCCCGATCGGGCGTTTCATGATGCGTTTTTTGCCGGACTAGGCCACATGCTGACCGCCGTCGTCGGCGATCAAGCACGGATCGCGCCGCTCAGCTATCCACTGCCCTGGCTGCGCGACAGCGTATTCATCATTCGCAGCTTCGATCTGGCCGGCCTGACGGATTTGGCGCGTACCGCGACGGATTACTGCGCCCGAAACGATTTCTTCGGCGGCTTTGGCGCGGAAGGCGATGCGCCCAGTCAGGGCATTTGGGCGTTGGTCGGGCATTACCGATTGAGCCAGGACAAAACATGGCTGCGCGAGGTCTTCCCGGCCATTCAGCGCAAGGTGGACTGGCTGTTTCGGATGCGTCGGACGACGACCTCGATCCGTGTCACGGTCGATACCCCCGTCCTGGCCTTCACGCACGCTGAGCGCGCCGCCGGGATCATCTGCCTGGCCGCCGAAGACGGGATCATCCGTGGCTCAATGGATCACGGCGTTGAGTACGCGCTCGGTTGGGTCAATCACTGGGCATTGGCCGGACTACGTGAAGCGGCATTTGCCGCGCGCGAGCTAGGCGCAATCGACGTCGCCGAGCGTTATGCCCAGGAAGCGGCTGCGCTGTACGACGCCTTGATGCGCTATGCTGCAAACCACCCTGGCTTTTGGGCGCACGAGCGTACCGTCAACAGCTTACTGTGGCCGACGCGTGCCTGGGAGTCGGCGGTGGAACGTGCGCGCGCAGCCTTTAGCGTGTGGTGGCACGAGAACCGCACGCCCGGCGAAACATTCACGCCGGAGCCGTATTGGTTGTATTTCGAGTTCGCCCAGGCGCATAATGCACTGCTGCTCGGTGAACGACAAACGCTTTGGCAGGTACTCGACTACCGCTTGGCACACCCTGACCTGCCGGGACTGTATGGCTGGCGCGAGGGCGGCAACGGCGTCGGCACCGAGAACGCCGTGCAGGGCGTGACCTTGATCAACCAACTGCGCGGCTGCCAAAAGTTTGAAAGTATCACGCCGCATGGTTGGTCGCAGGCCGAAATGTTCCTGTTGCAGCGTGCCGTACTTATCGACGAATGGCAAGATGGGCTGCTGTTATTTGCGGGCGTGCCGGATCGCTGGCTGAGGCCAGGTGCGCGAGTGGCTTTCGATGATTTCCCAACCGCCTACGGGAAGGTCAGCGCAACGCTCACCCTGAATGAGTCCGGCACGCAAGCCGAGTTGACTATCAGCGGGGCACGGACTGGCACACCGTTTCTGATACGACTCGCGGCCCTGCAAATCGATTTGACAGCGACGGCGCAACCGCTTTCGCTGACCCTTGACCTTTCCCGCCTTTCACAACACCCCAATGGAGACGTATGAACCTGAGTTTAACCGTGGTCGCGGAACGTGTCCGGCAAGAATTGCACGAACGGGCACTGCGTGGTTTCGAGATTGATGGTCTGCACGCAGAATGGGAATGCTCGAAATCCGATTACGGTGCGTTGATGGCCGTATACGAAAGGCTCAAAGCGCAGCCTCTCCGCGCCGATTGGCCGTACCGCGAGCCGTCCGATTGGGCAGGGATCCGGCAAGGGCGGCCCGCGTCTGTCAACGCCCCGCCGTTTTATCTGGCCGAGGACGAAATCCGCCAGAAGATTTATGGCGCGTGGTTAGGGCGCACAGTGGGCTGCATCCTCGGCAAGCCGCTCGAAGTTGGTTTTACTCAGGCGCAAATCAAGTCCTATTTGGAGGGCGCGAACGCTTTTCCGCTGACCGATTACGTGCCGTCGCAGTCCCGCAACGAAAAGCCGCTGCGCCGCGATTGCGTGCCGAGTATGCGCGGCTACGTGCGCTATGCACAGGAGGACGACGACCTGAACTATATGTGTTTGGCCGTCAAGCTGCTCGAATCCAAAGGGGTGGCGTTTACGACACTCGATGTGGGCGTTAACTGGCTGCAATCCATTCCGTTTTTGTGGACGTGGGGGCCGGAACATGTTGTATACCTGAATCTAGCAACCGCTATCGGCGAACATACCGCGTACGATGTTGACCTGGAAAGCGTGGCCGACAACTTGAACCCCGGTGTGGAGTGGATCGGCGCACAAATTCGCAGTGATGTGTATGGCTATGTGTGTCCTGGCAATCCGGTGCTGGCTGCCGAATTTGCTTGGCGTGATGCGTATTTGACGCACCGTCAAAATGGGATTTACGGGCCGCTGTGGGTGAGCGCAATGAACGCTGCCGCCTTTACGCTGCTCGATACGCACACCGTGATTCAGGCCGGGCTGGCTCAAGTGCCGGCGCGCTCTCGCTTTGCCGAGGCGATTCATCAGGTGATAGACTGGGTACAGCAGGACGGTGATTGGACGCGCACGGGCGACCGAATTAGTGCGCAGTTCGACCAGTACGGCTTTGCTGGGACGATAAACAATGCGTGCTGTGTAGCGGCGGCGTTGCTATATGGGTGGGGTGACGGGACGGATGGCCCGGCGGTCATCTTCGAGCGCACGATCACGACCGCCGTCCAACTTGGCTACGATACGGACTGCAACGGTGCGACGGCTGGCTCGATCGTGGGGTTGATGTTGGGCGCAGCGGCACTCCCTACGAAATGGACGACGCCGTTAAACGATACACTGCGCACCTGCGTCGCCGAATTCGGCCAGGTCAGTATCGCGGATATGGCACGGCGCACCTACGAAATCAGCCGCATTGTGCGCGCTTGCCAAGACCAACCGTCTCGCAGAGACGCGACCGATGGTCAATAACGTGATGCCAAATATGACATGGGGACTCGTACAGCGTGTCATTTCCATCTGACTATGTAGAGCGTGTGTATGCGGGCGTGTTGGGCAAGATCATCGGCGTGTATCTGGGCAGGCCGTTCGAAGGCTGGAGCTATGAACGGATCATGGCCGAACTTGGCGAGATCGAGGAATACGTAAACGAGCGGCTTAACGTTCCCCTCATCGTTCCTGATGACGACATCTCCGGTACTTTCACGTTTTTGCGCGCGCTGCCCGATCATGGCAACACGCCCGATCTGACCGCCGCCCAGATTGGCGAGACTTGGCTAAATTATTTGATCGATCAGCGCACGGTATTATGGTGGGGTGGCGTTGGTAATTCCACCGAACACACCGCGTATCATCGGCTGCGCCAGAATATTCCAGCCCCCCAAAGCGGATCGATGGCGCTGAATGGCAAAATTGTTGCGGAGCAGATTGGCGCGCAAATCTTCATCGACGGTTGGGCGATGGTCGCGCCGGGCGATCCTGATTTAGCAGTATTGTTGGCTGGTCGCGCGGCGAGCGTTAGTCACGATGGTGAGGCGATTTATGGTGCCCAGGTGATCGCGGCATTGGAGGCGGGTGCATTCATTGAGCGCGACCTCGGACGGCTGCTGGATAGGGCAGTTGGTTATATCCCGCGCGACTCGACGATCTATCGGTTGATTGGCGATCTACGCGATTGGCACGCGAACGAACCCGATTGGCACGTTACGCGCCGAAAGATCGTCGAAAAGTACGGCTATGAGCGGTATGGTGGCAATGTCCATATCGTGCCAAACCATGGCCTGATCATCCTTGCCTTGTTATATGGTCACGACGATTTTCAGCAGTGGATAACATTCGGAATTGGGGACGGTGAGGTACACTGGGCGCATGATACTCCAATACAATCACTTGAGCGGTTTTCCGAGTGTATTTCAGTCGCTGACAGGCTTGCGCGTGAGTGAGTTCGACGCGCTATATAAAGATATGC
>JBBRMW010000245.1:0-8925 GCA_038230635.1 Aggregatilineales bacterium
ATATCTGCGCACCAGCGATGAAGATTCGCAAGCTCCGGAGCGTTCGCAAGGCTATCAGCATCGCCTGATTGTGGAGCGCTTGATTGAGCCGTCCGGCTTGGCGCTGCTCAACACGTATGCCGACACCATGAGCGGCAAAAAGGTTAATCGTGTCAACTATCAACGTCTATTGGCCGATGCCCGCCAGGGCAAGTTCTCGGCGGTCGCCATCGCTTTTGTGGATCGCTTTGGCCGCAATGATTTGGAAGGTATTCGCGCTTACGACGAACTCAAACTATTAGGCATCAAGGTCCGTATCGCCACCTATCCGAGCCTGGAACCCGAAAAGCCCGACGCCCGCATGATCGTGAGCATGTTGTTCAGCGTCGCCCAGTTCGAGTCTGCCCGCACCGCTGAACGTACCCGCGAAGGCATGATCCAGACTCTGCTGCGCGGTGACTGGGCCTGGCGTGCGCCGGATGGCTATCGCAACATTGAAATCCCCAAGTCCGAACTTGAAGGCGTCGAGCGGCTCAAGCACGCCAAACATAAACACGCGATTGTTAGCGACACCGACCGCCTTCCCATCTGGCGCGAGGCGTTCGAGCTGCTGCTGGCGAATCGGATGACCCTGGCTGACATCTGCGAAGTCTTGCACAGTCGCGGCTACCGGCTTCGATCCGGCAAACCATTCGTGGAGGTCGATGCACATGGCAAACGTCTAACCGCCGCCAAGTATCTCTCGAATGCTTTTCACAATTGGTTCTACACGGGTTGGCTGGTCGTCGATAACGGCTGGCTCACCGTCCCACCCGGCGAGATTCGCGGTCATTGGGAGGCTATCGTCACGACCGATGAATTTGAGCGCGGTCTCGCCATCCTTGCCCATCGCAACCGCGAGCGCCAACACAAGATTCGCCGCTTCTATCTCTTGCAAGGTCTGGTCTTTCTAGAAGAAGGGCCGAACCAACTGCGGAAACTGACGTGCTCGACGCCCAACGCCAATCGTGACCGCGGCGGTGTCGCTTACTACTGTGTTCCAAGCAGCGACCTGAACTTCCTGTGCCACAACATTGATGGGCAGATCGCACGCTGGCTGCACAGCGTTTGCGTGGATGAGCAGTATCTGCCGGGCATCCGAGCCGCTTATCGCGCGGATATGGACAGTTACCTGAACAGTCCCAAAGCCCACGAACGGCTCCAGCTCGAAAAGGCGCTCAAAGATGTGGACGACGCGGAGTTGTTCTTCGCCCGACAATATCAGGCCAAGAAATTCTCGTCTGAGAACTGGGAGCGCATGGCACGCGAGTGGCAAGACCAACGCATCCACATTCGGGCCTCATTACAAGCTATTGCCTGTGACCAGGAGTCACAAATCGCATCGCTCGACGATGCCCTGAACGTGATCGCAAAAATGAGTATACTGTATGGAGGTTTAGCACCTGACGGTCAGCAGGAACTGCTGCGTTTGATGGTCGAGCGGATCGTGTTATGTCCGGAAGGGCATATTCTCAGAGTTGAAATGAAGGCACCGTTTGGATACCTATCCCAACTCATCGCTGACAACTCTGAACCGACTCGCTCGAAGGGACGTGCGAAGCTCGTACGGACTGGGAAAAGCAAAACCAGCAGCGTTTCTGCTGCTGGTTCGACATACGGGATAACTTGTGCCCCTATCGGGCTTCCGAGACAGACCCTGCTCCAACCCTTTATGTGCCGGGCAGCGCTTTATTGCATACCTTTATGCCGCACTGCCTATCGTTAAATCGCCGATCTCTGGCAGAACTCCGAACCATATTGGATCGCTTTCCACAGCGGAACGAAATGCGCTTATTCGCAAACGACACGAAGCTGGGGAATCATATTCGGTGCTGGCCAAGATTTTCAATATAACCTCGCAACGCATCGGCCAAATTATTCACAACCGCCATCGGTGAAAGCCAAGGATATATTTGGGCAGGAATTTTACCCTGTCCAAGGCACTCAAAGTCCTGCTTCAATTTTCGCCGAACGTAAGCCTAACACCGATGAACTCCATCTTATATAAAACGGCTCTATCGCAATGATCGAATGTAACTAGAAAAAGAGTCGGAGAGGATCAGGAGAGGCGAAGGTTAGGCGGCCACACCAAACAGGCGCTCAATCAGGCGAATTTGCCCAAGAATATCACCTTTGTCAACGTACACACAGCACAATCACTTCGGCTTGATCGTGTCGCCATTTAAAGATTGGGTCGGTTGACAGTGGGCATCTCGGATTCACTGGCTACTTGAATTGTCCCGATCCTACCTGACCTTCAACCTTTTTGCGACACAGCCGGCTGGGCTGCCGCCTAAAACTTGAAATGCATCCGTTTGTATCGGTTTCCGGGTGGGAATATGGACTGAATCACCCTACGCAAACACGCTGGTGCGTTGAAATGCTCCTACAATGAGCCTGTGAGTACGGCATGTTGGTTAGGGAGTTTCAACGATGGACGGCCTCAGCAATCGCATTATCAAAGGCTATGAATTCAAGGAGCGTGTTGGCACAGGCGGCTTCGGCGCGGTGTATCGGGCATACCAGCCAGTCGTAGGGCGCGAAGTGGCGATCAAAGTCATTTTGCCACAGCACGCCAACCAGCCCGACTTCATCCGCCGCTTCGAGGTTGAAGCCCAACTCATCGCCCGATTGGAGCACCCCCATATCGTCCCGCTCTATGATTATTGGCGCGAACCCGACGGTGCTTTCCTGGTGATGCGCTGGCTGCGAGGCAGCTTGCATGGCGGGGTACAGCGCGGTCACTGGTCGGTCGAGAGGATCTCACGGCTGCTCGACCAGATCGCCGGGGCGCTGACCGTCGCCCACCGGGAGGGTGTCATTCACCGCGACATCAAACCCGACAACATTTTGCTGGACGAGGACGACAATGCCTACCTCGCCGATTTTGGCATCGCCAAGAATCTGAATATCGGGGTGGGCGTCGCCGAATCTGGAATCACCCAGGATAGCGCAATCGTCGGTTCGCCCGCCTATATCACGCCGGAGCAGATCAATGGCGATACGGTGACGCCGCGCACCGATATCTACAGCCTCGGCTTAGTGCTCTATGAAATGTTGGTTGGCGAAAAGCCTTATTCTGATGTGCGCACGCCTTACGAGCTGATCGCGCATCAACTGAATACGCCCATCCCCGCGCTGCACATTCGGCGTCCGAACCTGCCCGCCGCCCTCAACGAAGTGCTGCAAACGGCGACGCCCAAAGACCCGGCACAACGCTATGCCAACGCACTCCGCTTCGCCGCCGCCTTCCGAGCCGCTTTACCCAACTTGCAACGCGCACCCGCGCAACCGCTCCCCGAACCGTTGACCGAACGCGAACGCGATATTATCCGCCTTATGATCGACGGTTTGTCGAACGCCGAAATCGCGGAACGGCTGGTGTTATCGGCGGCCACCGTGAAATGGTACGTCCAGCAGTTGTATGGCAAGCTCGATGTCCATAGTCGGCGGCAAGCGGTTGACCGCGCGAAACAGATGAACTTGGACGCGCACACACCCATGCCCGCCGTGCTGAACAGGGATAGGCTGGAGTCACAGACGGTGGTCGAATCAACGCAAGGACTCGTATCCCCCGCGCTCCACTTGGTCACGCCCTACAAAGGGCTGCGCGCGTTTCAGGAGGCTGACGCAGCGGATTTTTTCGGGCGTGCCGCACTGACCGAACAGCTCTTGGCACGCTTGGCCGAAAGCGGCGATGGTGCGCGTTTCCTGGCGGTCGTCGGGCCGAGTGGCAGCGGCAAATCGAGCGTCGTGCGCGCCGGACTCATCCCCGCCTTGCGCCGCCGGGGGCTACCGCATTCCGATCGCTGGTTCATCACCGAGATGCTGCCGGGTACGCACCCACTCGAAGAACTTGAAGTCGCCCTCCTGCGCGTGGCTGCCAGTCCGCAGACGGGCTTGCTCAGCCAGCTTTCCGAAGACCGCCGGGGTTTGGTGCGTGCCGCCAAACATATTCTGCCCGCCGATCAGGATACCGAACTGGTGCTCGTGATCGATCAATTCGAGGAGCTATTCACGCTGCTCGAAGACGAAGCCGTGCGCGGTCACTTTATCGACAATCTCCTTTCGGCGGCCACTGATCCGCGTAGCCGGGTGCGGATCATCTTGACCCTGCGCGCCGATTTTTACGACAGGCCGCTGTTGTACCCGCGTTTGGCGGAACTGATGCGCAGCCACACCGAGATCATTCTCCCTTTCAGTTTGGATGAACTCGAACGCGCCATCGCGGGGCCAGCGGAGCGCGTCGGCCTAACACTCGAAGCGGGGTTGGTCGGTGCGATCGTCCACGATGTGGGTGAGCAGCCAGGTACGTTGCCGCTGCTGCAATATGCCCTGAGTGAACTCTACGAGCGGCGCACCGATCGCACTTTGACCCGCGAGGCGTATCGTGCGAGTGGGGGCATCCGGGGGGCGTTGGCGCGCCGTGCCAACGAACTCTATGACGATCTCGAAACCGCCTCACAAGCGGCGGTACGACAGCTATTCCTCCGCCTGATAACACTGGGCGAAGGCACAGAAGATACTCGGCGGCGTGCCTTGCTAACTGAACTTGAAGGGCTGGACGCACCCGCCCTAGAGGAGGTGATCAATGCTTTTGTTCAATACCGTTTGCTGACCCTTGACCGCGATCCGATGACGCGCGGCCCTACCGTCGAAATCGCCCATGAAGCCCTGATTCGAGAATGGGCACGCTTGCGCGATTGGTTAACCGAGGGACGCGAGGACTTGCGCATTCAACGCCGCTTACTCAGCGCGGCGGCGGAATGGAAACAGGCGGGGCGCGATCCGAGCTTTTTGGCGACAGGCGCACGCCTCGCACAATTTGAGGCATTGCAAGCGGGTTCCGATCTTGCACTCACCGATGACGAATGTGTCTATTTGACCACCAGCATTACTGAAAGGGAGCGTATCAAAATGGAAACACAAGCACAGCATAGCCGTGAATTGAAATTAGCCCAGCAGTCCGCAGAAAACGCAAAACAGGCGGCTGCGAATGCACACAAAGCCGCGCACTCGCAACACCAATCGGCGAATCGACTGCGCTACCTAGTCGGTGCATTAGGAATGTTCCTGCTGATCGCCGTTGGACTATCGACCTTTGCCTTCAGCCAACGGGCAGATGCCGTGTCCCAAAAACAATCCGCGCAAAATAGCGCCGCAACTGCTCTTGCCAATTACAATGTCGCCAATGGGCAGAGTTTGGCAGCGGCGGCCAATGCGTTGCTGCCAGGCAGCACGAATAACGCGGAAGAAGCCGCATTATTGGCGATCCGATCACTGCAAACGGGCTACTCGACCCAGGCCGATTTGGCGCTTCAACGGGCGAACGATCTGCTGTTCACCCAAAATATCTGGCGAAATACGCCGAGTTCTGTGCAAATTCTCGCCTATGCGCCCGACGGTAAAATGCTCTTGATTGCCGGTACGAACGGCTTGGAATTGTGCAATATGGCACCTGACTGCCATATTCGCCGATTGCTCATCGGGTCGCTGGGTTTCTCCGCCGCGCGGTTTTTGCCCGATGGTCGCGATCTGATCGGCGTCAACTGGCGGGGGCAAATCGAGATTTGGGATGTGGCGACTGGCACCCCTGAGCGTCAATTCTACGCGGAAACCGCGACTCAAGGTTCGGTTTATGATTACGTCATTACTGACTTCCAATTATCCGCCGATGGAAAGTACATGCTGTTTGGCGAATCGAGCCTGTCTGCGGGCGAGATCGAGGTCGGCTTGTGGGATATTGCGGCAGCCAAGCAACTGAACCATTGGAAGCTATTGGGTTCTGCTGGCGCACTCGCGTTTTCTCCCGATGGGCAGTACATCGTGATGAGCAACAATTTCAATGCTGAGCTATGGCGACTCGACGGCACAGCGCCGCTTCGGAAACTGATCGGCAAAACGTTCATTCAAAGCCTGGCCGTCTCACCCGACAGCCGCTTGATCGTGACAGGTGGTATGGATGGCACCGCGCAGCTATGGGATGCGGCCAGCGGCCAAGCTGTTCACACATTGATCGGACATTCTGGGCCGATTATGGATGTGTTGTTCTCGCCCGATGGCAAATATGTCCTTACCACGAGCATTGACAAGACCGCCCGGATATGGGACACCGTGACGGGATCAGAGGTACGGCGGCTTACCGGACACCGGGATGCCGTATATGCAGCATCCTATTCGCCCGATGGGGCACACATTGTGACCTCCAGCATCGATGGCGATGTTCGCTTCTGGTCAACCGATTTGTCCCAAACACCCGGCAAATTGGCAACCGAGGCTGGTCAATTATCGAATCTGTCGGTTTCATCGGATGGAACACGTCTTTTCACCACCAACCAAACGCACAATAATGGCACGCTATGGCGCTCTGCCCCCTTGCAACCGATTCAAACTGTGCCTGGTGCCGCCGCAGTCTCGCAGTTCTCGACCAATGGCTTGATTGCGACCGTCTCCAATCCGACCAGCGGTGACGCCACAGTCGTGTTACTGAACGGATCAGACGGACGTACACTCAACACCTTTACTATCCCGATCCAGCAAGGGTCTCCCAACGGCCAGGACACCGCCCTGTCACCGGATGGTCAATTGGTCGCGCCGATTGGTTTCGATAGTAAGGCCGTGCATATCTACAACGCTGCAACAGGACAGGAAGTACGTAAAATCCACACCGGAATTACGGATTGGCCGACTGTGGGACGGTTCTCGGCGGATGGGAAATTCCTGTTGATTGGCTTGGGCGATGGTCACGCCCGGCTGTGGGATATAAGCACCGGAAAACCAGTGATGTCCTTCGATAATGGAACGGATAACAATAGCACCTTTGTCTTCAGCGTTGGATTTTCACCTGACGGTCGTTACGTCGCGGTCGGTCGGTCTGGTGATGTCGTGCTATATGATCGAACAACCGGAGCAAGGCTTCAGACGTTGACCCGTAGCAGCAGTGGTGCAGTTCGTGCAGAGTTTTCGCCCGATGGCAAACAGGTGGTTATCGGCGGATACAACGCGGGCTTGGATCTCTGGGATGCGGCGACGGGCAAGCAATTGCGAACGTTTGTCGGCCACACGGGGCCTTCCTACGGCGTTTTTTCGCCCGATGGCAAGGTAATCTACAGCGTGGGCTTCGAGGGCGCGATCCGGCAGTGGTACACGGATTACCACGACTTGATCACCGCCGTCTGTGGGCGCATTTTCCGGGATTTTGAGCCAGCCGATCGGATAACCTACAACATCACCGGTCAAAACCCAACGTGCCCAACCAACCCCGTCCCGACAATTCCTGTGCCGTAACACTCCCCGCATAAGAACCACATTCCCTGCCCATCTCCGTTTGCGGAGAGGGGTGTCGGTGGGTGAGAGACTGTCTGAAACGATGGTTATCGGTCAGGCGCGAGTCTACGAAGCATAAGATGAACCACGGCGGCGTAGATCATCGCGTCGCCAGTCGTCACGAGCACCTCGTAATCGCGGCTGAACCGACGATAACCAGCCAGTCAGGCAAAGGGGCTGTGTCGTAAAAAGGTTGAAGGTCAGGTAGGATCGGGACAATTCAAGTAGCCAGTGAATCCGAGATGCCCACTGTCAACCGACCCAATCTTTAAATGGCGACACGATCAAGCCGAAGTGATTGTGCCGTGTGTGCGTTGGTATCTGCGCTACGAGCTGAGTTATCGAGATTTGGAAGAAATGATGGCGGAGCGCGGGTTGGCAGTAGATCACAGTACGATCGTGCGGTGGGTGTTAGCCTATGCGCCCGAACTGGACAAGCGCGTCAAGGCGCAGCTTTGCCTGCTGCCGCTTGTCCCGCAAACATGAGCACACCGCAGACGCGGTGTACGCACCGGGGTGGTCATACAGAGCCATGGCAGGCGGAATATCAGGCGCGATAAGCTCAGAAGTGCCATCCAGCATGACCAGATAATTCAGTGTCTCTGTGCCCCACAGCGCGGGCAAATCTCAACGCTTGGGTTGCTTGAAGCCGGGGGGCATGATGGGTCGCGGTTTTGGCGGGATGTTTCCACCTGGCGCTGAATTGCCTCGAACGAGATCGGTTGCAGAGGTTTGCGGTTCATGGGTATTCATTCCTTTCAATTTCAACCAGGCGTTGATGTTGCGCGCTACGTACTCAAGCGAAACGCATTTGCCCGGTCGAGGCCGCAAACATGGGCGATAATTCAAAATGCCCTCCCGAATGGCAGGGTTAACCTCAAAATTCGCCCGGTGCGGCACGCAGCAGTGTTTTTGCGAGGCGCATTGCGCCTGTTTTTCGGTGTCAGGCAGGCGGCAGCGGCATCAGCAACAAGTCACTGACGGGCCAGCGCCGGCGGGCGAGACCAGCAGCCATGGCAGGCGTGCGCGAGCGATAGCGGCCTGGCTTGGTCGTGGGTAGTCGCAGGGAGTCGTGATAGCGACAGAAGTGGTAATAAGCACGTCCCCATTCGATGTGCAGCCACAGACTGTGCTCATCTTGAGCCAGCGACCAAGTGCGCCGCGAGAGCGGGGCGATGTGTTCGCGCAGGGTGAGATTGACGCGTTCGACATAGGCGGTCATGATTTTGCCGGTGAGATCCAGCGACTGAAGGGCCGCGCGCAGTTCGGCGCGGGTGCCGCACAGCGCTCGGGTAAACATAGATTTGAGCGTGTAGCCCGATTTAATCTTGTGGAGCTGGCCGTACAACAGGCGCGGGTCAACCTGCCATACCGGCCAGCGTTTGCCGACTTCGCCACCCAGTGGCCGAAATGGGCGGTGAGCGCGTAATAGTACTGTTGCAGGCCATCGGTCGTAAACACGGGCGGCGCACCCGGCGCGAGCCGTGACCAGACCTCATGCACAAATAATTGGGCGTCCACGCGCGTGCGACCGCCACAGCGGATGACCAGGATGAGCTTGGTATGCGCATCGAGCGCCAC
>JBBRMW010000246.1:0-8792 GCA_038230635.1 Aggregatilineales bacterium
AAGTTGAGGTTTCAATCCCCTTGACGGGGTGAGCGGTTTCCCGCCGAACCTTGAAGGACTCGTTTCCGTATTGAAGATTGAGTTTCAATCCCCTTGACGGGGTGAGCGGTTTCCCGCCTGTATCTACAGCAATGTAGAGGTTATCTGCTACAGGTTTCAATCCCCTTGACGGGGTGAGCGGTTTCCCGCCTCTCAGCCCGAACCCCGATCAAGTTTCGCTATTAAGTTTCAATCCCCTTGACGGGGTGAGCGGTTTCCCGCCCCTCTTTTGTCTACACCCGAAATCATAGCGATCCAGCGCGAGAAATGCAAATTTTCGTATGCGTTTGCGAAACCTCCGGGCAAACGCGATCAAGACGCCAAAAAGATGCAGATCGGCCTTGTCTACGCTGTCAAAACACGCCAAATTGACCCCCTCTTTTGCATTTTATCGTTTGTGGGCGCGCCAAAATCGCGGTTTCCGGGCTTGCGACAAAAATCCGATGCGTTGGCGGGCGATTTTTTGCTATACTGACTCGTATGACACACACATCTCCACTGCTGGCGAATCGAACCGTCCGTGAATTGGGCACAGTCGCACACAGTTATGGCTTGCCGTTCAATAATCGGAAGCCAAAAACTGAAATCTATGCACGGGTCGTGGCGGCGTTGGGCGAAGGTCAGCATCTTCAGCGCGCCTATCGAACGCTGAGTTCCGATGAGCGCGACGCCCTGCGCACTTTGCACACAGCGGGTGGCGAACTCGCTCAAACCCAGTTCAGCGCTTACTTTGGCGAGATTCGCCCGTATCGTCCTTGGGTCGCGGAGTCGCCGCGCCAGCCCTGGAAGCGTCCCATTTCAGCCGCCGAAAAGGTGTGGTACTTGGGATTTATCGAGTTGCGTGATGATCAGGTCGTACTTTGCGCGGATATTGGAGCATTGTTGCCGCCGCTGCCGATGGTGCATCCTGCGCCAACGATGCTAGACGAGAGCGAATCGACGCCAGCGGCATTGTTGGTCGATCTGGCGGCGTTCTTGGGATCGCTAATGCACGATCGCGCGAAAGTCATGCACGGGCGGTGGTTGTCGCCGCGCAGCTTCCGGCGTATCGATCGGGCGTTGCGTGTGCGCGAGTCGGAGATCATGGCCGCGAGGTCGGAGCGCGGCGTCGGGCGTTTGCGCTATTTGCACTATCTGGCCGATTGCGCGGGACTGGTGAATATCGTGAACGGCGCGCTCAAGCCCAGCATCGAGGCGTGGGCGTGGTTGGATTCCGCACCCGATGTGCAGTGGCGAATGCTGAACGAGGCGGTCGCGCGTGATTTATCGGCGCGCAATCCGTTGTGGGAGCGTTACGGTTTGCCAGCCATCAGTCGCGCGGCATGGGACAGACTCCATCAGGTTTTAGAGACGCTCCCGTCCGGTGCGACTTATGGGGTGCGCGCGTTGTTGAAACGGCTGCATGTGGAGTGTCCTGGCGTCAGCGCGGAGCAAATTCGAGCGCTGCTCAGCGGACCGTTGAGTTGGTCGGGGCAGGTGATGCTGTGTGCCGACGGCAAGCAGTTTGTCTACCTCAACAATGTGCCACCGATGTTCCCGATTCAGACGCCTGCGACCCTTGTTGAAAGCGAATCGGCACTGATTATCCACTTGTCTGAGATGCCACCGCTGCGCCCATTGGTCGAAATACTCGGTTGGGCAACAGCAGATGGTGAAGGTCTGGCCGCGCTGCGGATCGGCGGCGAGGCAGTGCGTCGGGCACTTGGACACGACTTGAGCGTTTCGCAGATCGCCGAGCAGATCGGGCGCTTGACCGGTGCGCCGCTATCTCGCGCCCAGTTCGAGCGATTTGAACGATGGTCGCGCGAGGGCGGTCAATTCCGGGTCGAGCATTTGACAGTGCTCAGTTCGCCAGAGTCCGCGTTGCTCAATGAACTGCTCGCGGATCGCGGCGTGCGCAACTTGCTGGAAAAACCACTATCGCCCCATCATATCGTTGTGCGTGCCGGGGCGGAAACGGTTTTGGCGCGGCGATTGGCGCGGCGCGGTCAGTTGGCGACGCCCGAATCGGAGTCGGCAAAGGAATCGATCGATGCGCCTATATCAGTCGCGGCTTATGCGTGGCTGGCGATGCGCGTTTATCAAGAATTGGGCGGGCTGCTGCCACAACTAATTCCTATTCCTGGCGCAATCTCGGATGAAATCAAATCGCTGTTGACCGATACCCAGCGCGATCAGCTTGAGCAAGCGGCTCAGAATCTGGCGGAGAAGCTCCGGCGCGCCTTACGGGGCGACTCCGATCCGTTCGCCGCCGCGCCGATGCAAGATGATTTGCCCGCCATCATCCAAGCGGCCATCGAGCGTGCGGTTGCGGATCGCGGTGCGCTGACCATCGAATATTTCAGCCCGACCTATGGCGCACCCACCCTCCGCACGATTGAGCCGCTGCTGCCGATCCGTTGGCATGGCGAGATCGGCTATGTGGAGGCGTGGTGTCGGCTCGACGATGCCCCACGGACGTTCCGGTTGGATCGAATTCTGCGCGTACTGGATGAATCCAAAGAAGGCGAGGAAAGGAGTCCCTAGTGCAGCTTCCCGAAAATAACCGGGCATATAGCCACCATATTTTCAGCGAATACGATGGCACTTGATATGCCTATGAACTTTCAGGAAAGTGCACTAGTGGACGATCCACGTTCAGCAATTACGGCGGATGTCGGCAAGGTGTTCGGAGCACGTTACGCAGACGCGGGCGACAGTTTGTGGGGTTTCATTTGCGACGTGATGAAGCTGGTGGATACCCCACAAACAAACGTGGCGTTGGAGCGTATCGATGCGGATATGCCCAACATCGCCGAATATTTCCGGTGGTTCAACGAGACCGACACCGACGAAATCGTCGATCACACGGCTGTCGAGTTGTACCTTGAATTGGGGCGTTACCTGGATTTGCGTGGGTTGTGGACGGAGCGCCAGCATTGGGGCTGGATGGTCTACGATACGGGCGACGACAAGGTGGCCTCATCCGATGTGCGCGTTTTGAATGCCATCGCGGTAGCTTATCAGCAGCTTGGACACACCAAAAAGTGTTTGGAGTTATATGAATTAGCGATCGATTTGGCGATCGAGCAGAACCGTGATCGCTGGATGCTCGGCCAGTTATACGATAACTACGCGACCGCGCTCTGGCACGATGAGCAACTTGAACCCGCACTGACGTATGCGAAACAAGCGATCGAAATTGCGGATGCCGAAAAAGATGAACGTGCCATGATCAACGCGACGGTCACGCAGGCCAATGTGCTGGGTGCGATGGGTGAATTTGAAGCATCTTTAGTCCTGTTCCAAAAGTTGCACACATTTGCTATCGAAACGAGCGATCTGCCCCGGCAAGCCGAAACTGCCGTGCAGATCGGGTTGGCCTATTTTCAAGAGGGCTATCTCGATGAAGCGGGGCCATACCTCAAAGAAGCGCTCGATCTCTATGAACGGTTGGGTGATGAAGTGGGCGTCATCGACACGCAGCTTGTCTATGCGATGTGGCAAGGTATACACGGCGATCCCGACGAATCGACTGCCATCACCGAGACGGCGGTGCAGCGTATGGAACAACACGATCCGGCGGTGTTCGCGTCGATTGTGCGCTGGTACGAGGAAATGGAAAAGGAAGTCCGGACGAAAGCCGACGCCCCCGATCAGCCCGCTCAAAACGGGTACGATGACTCCTCGTCCACATAGTAGACGGGTTCGGTTCGCCGAAGGGTGGCCGTGCCTAGTGTGCGGATTTTCTGGGTTTCGGGTTCACTGAGTGGGTAAAATCGGATGTTGTCTTCCTGATCGTTGATCACTCTGATCAGCGCGTGTTCCAGCCGTTTGAGCCGTGCCTCGATCAGTTCACACTCGAAGACGCTGTACTGCACGCGCCGTCCATAGCCTTCGAGTGTTTTCAGCACGCGATACCGGCGGCGGTTATTGGCGATGTCGTAACAGACCACCCAAAACACAGTGCTATCCTTTCAGTGTCCATAATCGTCCAGCGACGGCATCGGCGGCCAGCGCATCGGCCATGCGGTTTTGTTCGCGCGGGACGTGAACGTAACTCAGCGCGCGGAAGTGGGTCGCCAGCGCACACGCCTGCCGATGTAGCACTTTGAGCGCCGGACTGTTGACCGCAAACCGTCCGCGCATTTGATAGACGACAATTTCACTGTCCATGCGGATTTCGATCGGCAGGGCGCGGAACGGCTCGGCGATTTCCAAGACGAGCAGCAATCCGGCATATTCCGCCTCGTTGTTCGTCATGGGCGCGAGCGTCCGATTGCCGATCATCAGCAGAATCCCATGTTCATCGTAGGCAATCGCACCCGCCCCCGCAGCGTGTGGCGTGATCGCACCATCCGCCTGAAAGATCACGCGCCGGGGCATGGTCGTCGGGTGGATGGGTTGCACGGGTCTGGTTCGTGGAGACGGGATCGAAAATCTCATGGCGTCTCTGATCGATATAACTTGGCGAGGAAGGCTTCGAGCGGAAGACTGATCACGGCCAGATAGCCGCCTTCCAATATCAACACGGTTTCGCGTGGTTCACCATAAGTCAAGTTGATGACACGCGCATTCCCCGCCGCCTGCAATAAGCGCTTCACGGGTGCGGAATTGGCACGCGCCGCCCCGATCACACGATGGGCCGCGATCGCACCCCCGCGTCCCAAATCGATCCAGTTGGTCATAATCACTTGATCCTGAAGGGTTCGTAGTCGTCGCGGCGGCCATCGATCACCTGCGCCATCAGGCGGACTTGCAGTTCGATCACCCGACGGTAGTTTGTCTGACCGTTAGCGAGCGGATGAAAGGCAGTATCGGCCATGCGCGCTTCATAGGCAGCAGTGACGGTCTTCATTGCCGAGCGGGTCATCCGCACGGGCAGATCGGGATCGGTGGTGCGCTCGAAATCATCGAGCGTGATCGTCTGATTGTTCACCAGATCGAGTACCACAATATCGGCGATCACGGCGCGAAATTCTTCCATCACATCGAGCGCCAGACCAGGGCGGTCATAACCAAGCGCGTGGAAAATTCCCAGGTACGAGTCCAAGCCCACCAGTTGGATTTTCGCCTCGACATCGCGCCGCAGCAGGGTATACACGAAACTGAATAGGGCATTGGCAGGGTCAGGCGACGGATGGTAAGCGCGCGCATTGAACCCCCAGGCGGGATCGAAAAAGCTGCGTATCGCGTCGAAATGATAGGCAGCGGCCTTGCCCTCATAGCCGCGCAGTTGATCCAGGGTGCTCGCGTTATCGGTTTGTTGGAGCATCCCCATCATGCCGTTGATGGCCGTACGCATTCGCGGATTATCGGCGGCGCGCCGCTGCAAGATCACCCGTTGGTTGTTGATCTTGCCCGCCACGATCGATCGCGCGATTGCCAGCGATTTCGCCGGATCATCAACGAGTCGCAGTTGGGCGTGGCGGCGCTGCGCAAACTTTGACTCCAGGGTGAGCAGCCGCCCCCGATACGCCCCATAGCGGCTCATGAAGACGACATCCACCCCTTCGCGCATCAGCATCACGGCGGCCTGCGTCGTAAGCTGCACGTTGCCCATCAGTTGAAGCTGCTCCAAATCGTTGATCGGGATTGCCAGCAGCGTTTGGCCTTTGAACTGGACGCGCAGCCGTCCGCCATCTTTCTGGACGGTTGCGCCTTGTTGATCGACATACACAGTTGCCATCGGTTATCCTTCCTCTGAATCGATCAGTGCTAATGTGCCGGGCAGCGGGCCGTGACCGCCCTCATGAAAGGCGACGCCTAAAAAAGTGAAGCCCGCCTCGAAAGGGATGATTCGGGTCTTCTGAGGGTTCAAGCGCAGACCGGATTGGGCGAGCGTCTGCCGAGCCAGCACCAATGCGGCTTGGGCAACCAAACGCCCCTTACACAAGATCACGAAATCGTCGGCGAAGCGGACCAAACTGACAGTTGGAAGCAGAGTCGTCAGCGCTACATCGAACCGATGCAAGTACAGGTTGGTCAATTGCGGCGAGATCACTGCGCCTTGCGAAACGCCCGCCACGATGCCCGGCTGTCCCATGATCGGCGTGTTGAGCCAGCAGCGGATCAACGCGACCGCCCGCGCCGACGGAATGATTGCTTCGACGCGCGCCATGAGCGGTTCGATCGGGATGCTGTCGAAGCAATCCGCAATGTCGGCATCGACCACCCAATTCCGCCCCTGCTGATAGCCACGCATCACCGCCGCGACCGCATGATCGATCCGTCGTCCGGGCCGGAAACCGTAGCTGCAATCCAAGTAATGCCCTTCCAGGATCGGCGTCAGATATTCCAAGATCACCCGCTGTGCCACTCGATCGCGGATCGTCCAGATGGACAACGCACGCTTTTTGCCAGACGGCTTGAGCTTGTAGTAACGCTGTACCGCGTGTGGCCGATAGCTGCCGTCGATCAGTTCGGCGCGCAGCTTGCCCAGTTCGTGCCGCAGATTGCGCTCGAAAAGTCCCGCCGAGACATGATCGACACCCGCCGCATGGCCGTTGCGCCGCATGATCTGCCACGCGCGATACAACCCATCGCGGGAAAACAGCACGTCGGGTGGCGGATTAGCCGCGTAGACGCTTGATCGTGTGCGCATGAAGTTGGTCTCGAACCTCTGATAAGGGTGGTAATGCCTCTTCGTAGTAAAGCACCGCACCTTGCCCAACCGCCCACGTCGCCGATGCGCCGACCATCCCAGAAATGAACCAGCCACCCCAGGGAATCAGCTTCAACAGTGTTTGGGCGCTGTAGCGAAGCAGCAGTCCGAACAGGATGGCGACAGCGTTTTCCTGATGTGCCAAGCCATTGACGCGATGTCCATACAACGCCCCGATCTGGCGAATCAGGTGCAGTTGCAAGCCGATTAGCACCGGCACATCGATCAACGGGAGCGGCTCCATGCTGACGGCCATGCTCCACAACGTCGCTTGCCGGATCATGCGCTGGGCCGCTGCCGCTCGTAGTTCGACCACTTGGGCGGCCAACGGCACGGCCAGATCGGGCGCGGCTTTGAGCAGCGCATCCATGAACACGCCGCGCACTGCCGCTGGATCGTTGGCATGGAATGGCAAAATGCGTAGCGCCAACTCGGTTTCAATCGCGTGCTGATCGTCCAGATGCACGTCAGCGATCTGGTTGAGGATAACCAACAGCGGTGTACGTCCCACCCGCAGCCGTGCGATCCAACCGAAATCTTCGGCGCTCAACCCGCGCACGCTGTTGAGCAGGTAGACAATCAGGCTAGCATCTTCGATGGGCGGCGGATACAACATCAAATCGGAGTCGTTCAGTTCGCATGGCAGATCGACCAGTTTGAACAGCCCGAAATCCGCGCCATTGAGCGGCAGTGCGCCGGGATGGACGACCTCACGTCCCCACAACGTATTGAACAGCGTCTTCTTGCCCGCGCCGGCTAATCCGGTCAGGATCACACGTAGCGATTCCCCTTCCGTCCCATAGTCATGAGCGACCCAGCGCATCCGATCCCATAGATCGCGCAGGTCGCCGCCAAATTGATCGAGCATGGTCGCCTCCCCTTAAAATATATGGAGCGCGTGCAGTGCCACGAAGCCACATACCGCGATCCCGATAAGCAGCAACGTGCAGCCCAGACACCCTCGCAACAAACAGCCGCCCATAAGACCTCCTCCTGGCTCACTCAGTCGATATTCCCAATGATTCCAGAAAACGCCTGCCTTCAACAGATGATGAGATTCAGGGGCAAGGGTGCAATAATTCAGGGACGGCGACGCTCAATTTTTGTCGCAAGCCCGGAAAATGTGATTTTGGGGTGTCCCGAAGCGATACAGCGCGAAAGTGGGGATCAAATTTGGGCTGATTCGACAGCGTGACAAAGCCGATCTGCATCTTTTTGGTGCCTTGATCGCGCTTGCCCGGAGGTTTCACACACGCATACGAAAATTTGCGTTTTTCGCGCTGGATCGATATGATTTCGGGTGTAGACAAAAGAGGGGCGGGAAACCGTCTACCCCGTCAAGGGGATTGAAACCGCGCCCTGGTGAACTTCGCACTGGCAACGAGCATTGGGCGGGAAACCGTCTACCCCGTCAAGGGGATTGAAACTGGTACATGGGAACTTGATGCTTCCAGTATTTCGTCAGGCGGGAAACCGTCTACCCCGTCAAGGGGATTGAAACATATACACCATGAGGTGTACGATGGTCATGCTGGTGGGCGGGAAACCGTCTACCCCGTCAAGGGGATTGAAACATTAGTCCACCAATCTGCTCTTTATCGTTGAGCGCACGGCGGGAAACCGTCTACCCCGTCAAGGGGATTGAAACTTAACAACAAACTCACGCATTTGTAGAATTGTCATGGCGGGAAACCGTCTACCCCGTCAAGGGGATTGAAACAATACTGAAAATAGGACGAAACTTTATCATGTGCAGGGCGGGAAACCGTCTACCCCGTCAAGGGGATTGAAACCGTGTACTTCATAACCACCGACCCTAAGGTGACGGTGGCGGGAAACCGTCTACCCCGTCAAGGGGATTGAAACTTGTCCCGTCATTATCGTACCGAATCGTACCGTTAAGGCGGGAAACCGTCTACCCCGTCAAGGGGATTGAAACATTACGTTGTTCGTAATTAATAGATCAGAAGCTCTGGCGGGAAACCGTCTACCCCGTCAAGGGGATTGAAACTGTAAGGGCTAATACTGCTCGTTCCTCGGTGACCTCAGGCGGGAAACCGTCTACCCCGTCAAGGGGATTGAAACGGGTTTTGGGGTCGATTTTGCCGAC
>JBBRMW010000247.1:0-8740 GCA_038230635.1 Aggregatilineales bacterium
CCGTCCGGCAATGCTCGAATAGAAGCGCCCCACCCCATACGTCTTTTTCCCCGCTTTGCTCACCACCACATCATCGCCCGCCAGCACATACACCCCTTGCGGGTCGAGCAGATGCGTGCGTACCACCGTCCACAGCAGTAAACCCCACTCCATTGGCGTCTGAAACCAGCGCTGAATCGTCCGGTAGCTGCCGCCGTCCAACGCGACATGCCCAGCATGGTGACCCGCCCCGTCATCCCCAGTAACGCCAAAACGATGTGGTGCAACTGCTTTAACTCTGTTTTCGAGATATACGGTGCCAGACAAAGGGTAAGGGTTATAATCTCGTTCATGGGTTTTCTGGTACGGTAACGTTGTGAGAGACTTCACTTTACCTGAAAACCCTGCTTTTTTCCGCCCTCATTTTGGCGAAGGTATTGAAAAAGTAAAATCTATAAAATCCATCTCGCAGGCTACCCTCGTCCAGAAACAATTGAAGAAGTTGTAGAAAAGGCAAATGAGGAACTCTTGCGTCATGAACAAAGGCTGCAAGAGTGGCAGCAATGTGCGCAAAACCTATTTGATCTCAATATTCGACTACAAAGTATCCTCCCATGGGATGTGATTAAGCTACAAGAAAAAACCATCCGATCCGCAAAATCAGTTACCTCCAGGTGACGAATGGCGTCCAATTGAATGGAAGAATACACACGTTGGCATCAGCATTATCTTTCGCAACAGCGGGCGAGATTACACCGAAACTTGGACAGCCACCAGTGTTTTTGACGGCAAGATAGAGGATGCAATATCTGAAATCACAGAGCAAGTAACATTCGCAATGAATCGGATGCCAACTTTAGCTGATCTGGGCAACAAATCGCTTAATGGGTTGACACAAATGCAAACAGTACTCATCCTCCGAGAATTGGCGTATTATCGCTATCTTTCCCCGCATCAGGAATATTTGGATCATCGGCTAGAGGTCTTTAACAGGATCGAAGAAATGATGATTTTACCCAACGAGTACGTCGATCGTCAGGTAAAAATGGATCGATTCTACAAATTGATTGAGGGCACATTCAAAAAATATGAAGAACGAAAACGCAAATTCGTCTTCAAGAGGAAGAACCTAAAGACAGGTAATACCCTCTCATAGCTCCCGTCGAAAGTGGCTGGAGCGCATAGCGGGATCGTGCAACGCCGAGTACAATTGCGGGCATTCATTCCAAGTCATACATCCGTCGGGATAAACATGGAAAAACGAAACCCACTCGTTCGTATCGATAACCGCGCGCGCCTCATGTCCGCTGTCTTGACCGCCACCAAGCACCCGGACAAAGAGCAGGAACGTCAAAAACACGGCACGCACATGCACGCGCGCGGTACCCGCAAACTTGTCACGGAATATGCCAGCCACCCGGCGGTAAGCGCACTCCAGGCACTACTGGATCGCGGTACACCGCTCACCGCACTCTATAGTTACGCCCTACGCCTATCGTGGCCGGCGCTCGAAGGTGAAGAGCCGCCGCGTTGGGTGCCGCCGCGTTGGAATGAGCATCTCAAACATTTTTATGAGGTCACAGGCCTAGCGAAATGGTGGGCTGACGACGATGAAGCGTGGGCGATGCCCGTCCGCCACCTGAACGACATCCTGACCAAAGTTGATTACTATGCGTTTCTCGAACCGTTCTTCGGCGTGATCCCGGAAACGTTCGTCATTTTCCCGAACGTCAGTTTCCCAACCGATACGACCGTGCGGCTGCGCGTGGGCCCGGAACTGTGTGTCCTGCTGCCGCCGCGCAAAGCCTGGGGCGATAGCCCACCCTGGCCGTATGACAATGATCCGGTATATATGTATCAGGATACGCTCAAAGCCTTCGAGGAACTGCTGCTCGGCGCGTACTTGCGCCAATATGCCGATAAACTGAATGTGCTGAGCGAAAAGCCGCTGCCCGTCGATGAGAAATTTATCGCGCTGCACCCGACTTGGGCCGATCAGGTGACGGGGCTGTTCACCGCCGGGACGATCGCCATTTTCCTCGAAGAAGTGGTCGATGCGCGCGAGGCCAAAGCCTTTATGCAGATGCAGCAAAAACTCGAAGGCTTGACGATTCTGCCCGGTGTGGTGGGTATCATTCGGCGCTACATGGACGATCAAAAGAGCGGCAAATACGCCAATTTCGCCGAATATCTGCCGAACTTCGCCAAGCATTTGCGGCTAGCGAAGCTGTAGGGTGTCATGACGTTTCTCACAAGAGAATTCTTCGATGCGCTCGTGCTGATCGTGGCTGCCATCGGCTTGATCCTGGCGGCGCGCCAATTCTTGCATGATTTTCGGGCGGGGCCGCGCGCCTTCCGCATTTTGCCGCCGCCCGACGATCCGTCGGAGGGCGTATTCCCCAACCATCCAGACCATAAGGCAGGTGACCAACCGTGATCGACATTAACCTGATCCGCGAAAAATCGGACTGGGTAAAAGAGCAGTTGCGCAATCTTCAGGAAGAATCGGCCATCGCGCGCATCGATCGCATCCTAGAACTTGATAAACAGCGCCGAATATTGCTGACTGAATCGGAAGCGTTGCAGGCCGAGCGCAACAAACTCAACAAAGTAATGGGCAAATTTCGCGGCAACAAGAATATAGCCGCCACCGCATTGGCAGCCGCCGCGCTGAAGATCATCGCCGCGATCGAGGCGGAAGATTATGCGGGCGCGCTGGCACTGCTGACGACTCCACCAGCGGATGGCAGCTATGCAGGCGATCCGAATGAGGCGCTCAACAAACTCAGCGAGACTCTCGGCGGTATTGCGAGTCGCGTCGAGGCGCTGACCAAAGAAGCGGAGGCAGCGCAGGCCGAACTCGGCGAGAACATGCTGTGGATTCCGAATATGCCGCATCCGAGTGTTAAAATCGGCAAAGACGACTCGGAAAACATTGTGTATCCACATCAGGGTGAGCTGCGCAAGTTCGATTTTGAGCCGAAACCGCATTGGGAAATCGGACCCGCACTCGACATTATCGACTTCGAGCGCGGCGTCAAACTGTCGGGCAGCCGCTTTTATGTGCTCAAGGGGATGGGTGCGCGCCTGCAACGGGCGTTGATCAGCCTGTATCTCGATATGCACACCAAACGCGGCTTCACCGAAGTATATACGCCGTTCTTGGTCAAAGAGGAAGCGCTAATTGGTTCGGCGCAGTTCCCGAAATTCCGCGATGTGGTCTACAACGACCCGGAAGCGGAGTTGTTCCTGCTGCCCACCGCCGAAGTATCGATCTGCAATCTGCACCGCGACGAAGTGCTCGAAGCCGATCAACTGCCGATCCTGTATGTGGCAAATACCCCGTGTTGGCGTTGGGAACGCACCAGCGCGGGCCGCGATGTGCGGGGCATCAAGCGCGTACATCAGTTCCAAAAAGTCGAGATGTTCAAATTTACGCGGCCAGAGACCAGCTATGACGAACTCGAATCGCTGATCGAAGCGGCGGCGGATGTCTGTCGCGCGCTCGAAATCCCCTATCGGCGCATCGAGCAGGTCACGGGCGATCTGGGTTTCGCTGCCGCCAAGAAGTTCGATCTGGAAATGTGGGCACCCGGCTGCAACGAGTGGCTTGAAGTCAGTTCGTGCAGCAACTGCGAGTCGTTTCAGGCGCGCCGTGCCGGGATTCGTTACAAGCCTGCCCCCGGCGCAAAGCCCGAATATGTGCATACGCTCAATGGATCGGGTTTGGCACTGCCGCGCACGATCATCGCCATCCTCGAAAATTACCAGCAGGCCGATGGCAGCGTAATTATCCCAGAAGTGCTGCGTCCGTATCTGGGCGGCCAGTCGGTGATCAAGTAGCTGATGCGCATCATCGTCGAAGGCAATCAAGCGCTGCGCGGTACGTACCGCGTCGCGGGCAGCAGCAACGCCGCGATCGGTTTGATCGCGGCCTCGATGTTGAGTGCCGAACCGATCACGCTGAGCAATGTTCCCGATACCGCCAGCGTGCGCGCCATCCTCGCCATTGGCGAATCAATCGGCCTCAAAGTTGAGGATTTGGGCGCAGGCAAGCACCGTCTCCACACGCCCGCCATCGATACCCGGCAACTCGACAGCGAATCCGCCGACGTGACTTCGGGCAATATCTTACTACTTGCGCCGATTTTGGCACGGCGCCAACACGCGCGCCTGCTGATCGATGTGCCGCTCAGCCGCTACCATCCGCATTTGACGGCGCTCCGCGATTTGGGCTGTACGGTCAAAGCGGAGGGCGGCGTGATCGACTTCGATCTGCCACGTTGGGATATCCGCGAGATCATGCTGATGCAAACGAGCGTGACGGCGACGGCGTTGGTGGCGATGTTGGCGGCGGCGTGTGGCAAAGAGACGATCATTCACAACGCCGCGTCTGAGCCACATATCACCGATTTGCTGCATCTGCTGCGCGGGATGGGTGTGGGCATCGACGGCGGTGGCTCGAACTTGCTGCGCGTGCGCGGAGTCGAGCAACTCGGCGGCGGCGCGATGAGCGTTGCGCCCGATCACATCGAAGCGGCCAGCGCGGCGGCCATTGGTGCGATCACTGCTGGGCGCGTCATCGTCGAAGGCGTGCGCGCCGTCGATCTCGGTCTCATCCTCAAGGTCTACGAGCGGCTCGGCTTGCGCCCCGATCTGGATGGCGATACGCTCAATCTATTCGCGCCCATGCCACTCACCATTTCGGAGCGCGACGAAGATGTCGATCTGGCGATCGATACTGCGCCCTGGCCCGGCTTCCCCTCCGATCTCGCCGCGATGGCAACCGTGATCGCCACGCAGGCGCAGGGTATGGTGCTCATCCACGAGAAGCTGTTCAGCAACCGCCTGCTTTTCGTCGATAAGCTGAATGCGATGGGCGCGCAGATTGTCTTGTGCGATCCGCATCGTGCGATCGTGATTGGGGCGACGCGGCTGCAAGGCGACTATATCGATAATCCCGATGTGCGGACGGGGCTGGCGATGTTGGCGGCGGCGTTGTGTGCGGATGGCACCACGACGATCGACAACGCCGAGGTGTTCGAGCGCAATTTCGAGGGCGTGCTCGGCAAGCTGACCGCACTTGGCGCGCACATTATGGTGAAATGATCGAAACCAGTGAAACCCGAACCCTGACCATTGATGGCATCGAGATCGCCATGCGTGCCGTTGGCGATCCGGGTGGCGCGCCCGTGTTGGTGCTGCACGGTTGGGGCGCGAACATGCAGACCATCGCGCCGATCCTCGATCGTTTAGCGCCGTTGGGTTATCGGGTCTATGCACTCGATCTGCCAGGTTTTGGCAAGAGTGCGCCGCCCCCGATCGATTGGGATGTGGCCGAGTACAGCGCGTTCGTGACCCATTATTTGGATGCGTTGAACCTCACGCGCGTCCACCTGATCGGCCACTCGTTCGGTGGACGGTTGAGCATTGTGCTGGGTGCGGATTATCCGGCGCGCGTCGGTAAGATCGTGTTGACGGGTGGCGCGGGCGTGCTAACCCCGCCTTCGACCAAGCACCGGATCATTCGTGGCGTGCGCAAGCTGTTCACGCTGCCGGGGTTGAAAGTGTTCTATCCGCGTTTTCAGCGATGGTATTGGGATCGCTACGCTAGCGATGATTACAAGAACGCGGGCGCATTGGCCGGGACGTTCGCCCGCGTCGTGCGCGAAGATCTGCTGCCCCGCGCGGCACACATCGGAGCCTCGACGCTGCTGATTTGGGGCGATCAAGATATGGATACGCCGCTGTGGCAGGGGCAAAAATTAGAGGCGACGATCCCGGATGCGGGGTTGGTCGTGCTCAATGGTGCGGGGCATTATGCGTATTTGGAACGCATCAGTGATTTCGTGCGAATCGTCGATACGTTTTTCAAGGGCGCATAAGCGGCGAATGGCCTTCGCACCCGTTCTCTCGTACTCCGATCGTTACAGACGCTGCCCGAATTTCAACAAGCAACCATTGTCATCGAGAACTTTGAAGTCTCGAACCCCGTAGTACTGATCCTGCATGGCTCCTTGTGGGTGGATGATCTGGTGACGTTGTAGTTCTTCATAAAGTGCCCTGGCATCATCCACATAAATGTAACAGCTTGCCGATTTGGGTAGTTCCGCGTCATGACAAAGCCAATAATTTATCCAAATGTTGTCCCGTTCAAAAATGATGTAATTGTCGTACTGTGCAACTGTCCTGAAGCCAAGTTTTTGTTCATAGAATTGGCGAGTGCGCGCCAGATCGAGCGACGGTAATTCAGGTGCCACGGATTGAAGATTTGGCATTGCGCTCAGCCTCCAAAACAGATCATGGAAAAACACAGCTATTGTAGAACGTAAGTTCGGTTTTAGCAAATCGGCTGATACGTTTCCCAGGGCAGGTGCAAAGCCGCGGGAAAGCCCTCTTATCCTCCAGCAATTTCGACGCTAACCAGACAAAATGCAGAGCCGGTACATTGCATTGCAATCTCTGGAATATTGTGTAGGCAAGGCGCTCGGATTTTGGTTAGACTATAGGCATGGTTGATCGCCAATCTCCACCGTCAAACGTGCTCACATCGAACCGAGGTCGCACGCATGGGCCGAACTGACGCGGAAATCCCGAATCGCAATCGCTTTGTCCGAGTGGGCAGCGTCGGCCTGACGGTTGTGCTGCTGATCGCACTCGAATGGCTCCGCCAAGCCGGTATTCAATCCCCCGACTTCCCGATCATTTTGCTGCTTGGCGTCGCGCTCAGCACGTATCTGGGTGGTAGGCGACTTGGCTTCCTGAATGCTGTGCTCGCCTGTACCTATTTATTATTCGTATTTTATAACGATAATATCGCGCGCTTTCTGCTCTGGACGTTGCTCATTCTCGGCGCGCCCCTGCTGACAGATGCAATTCGGCGGCGAGAACAAAATACGAATGAAGCGCGCTATCGCAGCTTGCTGGTCGAGGCCGCTCGCCAGACCCTTGAAATGCGGCTGCTCGATCGGGTACGCATCGCTCTGGCGCACGAACTGGAACTGTCGATCATTTTACGCACGGTGGTAGAGGCCGTCGCCGATATATTCGGCTATACGCACATCAGTATATACACGTTGGATGGCGATGTGGCCGTGCTTCGACATCAGGTGGGTTATGACCATGTGATCGAGCGCGTGCCGATTGGGTCTGGGGTCAGTGGTCGCGTGATGAGCACCGGCCAGCCGATTCTGCTCGAAGACGTGAGTGTCGATCCGGATTTTTTGGGGGCGGTCGTCGGATTGGTCTCAGAAGTCTGTGTGCCGCTCTTTGACGAAGGGCGCGTGGTGGGCGTTTTCAATATCGAGAGCAGCCTGGGTGTTCGACTCACGCAAGCCGACTTGCGGATCGCATTGGCGCTCAGCGAACTGATCGGGATCGCCATCAGTCGCGCCCGCCTATATACGGAAGTCCGCGCGAGTGAAGCGCGTTATCGTGCCGTCGTCGAAGATCAAACCGAGATGATCTGTCGCGGGCTGCCCGATGGCACGCTGACTTTCGTCAACGGCGCGTTCTGCCGCTATGTCCAGCTTCCACGCGAACAACTGCTGGGACGCAACTTCATCAACGCGCTTCCCGAAACCATGCGCCGCACCTTTCAGGATAAAATCACTGCACTCAATTTGGCGACGCCGATAGCAGATTTTGATTACACTTTGCGTCGGACCGATGGCGTGTCGCTGTCTCAGCACTGGACTTTCCGCGCGATTTTCGGCGAAACCGAGCACATCACCGAAATTCAGGCGGTCGGGCGCGACATCACCGAGCAAAAACATGCCGAGGCGCAGGTGGTCGAGCTGGCGATCGAGCGCGAAAAAGTCAATATGCTGCAAAGTTTTATCCAAGATACCTCGCACAATCTGAACACACCCATCAGCGTTCTGCGCACGGCAAGCTATTTATCCCGTAAATTTGCCGATCAGATGCTCCAACAAACTAGCGCGCTCGCCGATCTCCCCACGACGCCCGATCGCACGCGGTTCAAAGCGCTCCAGGAGTCCGCAGGGCATGTACAGCACCAGATGGTTATTCAAGAGCACAACACCAAAAAGTTGCAAAAAATCGTCACAGGTTTGCTACGGCTGGCCGAACTCGATCGCAATCCGGGCTTGACTCTCAGGCCGCGCAGCGTGAATATGTTCGCCGAAACGGCACTCGATGCCGTGCAGGGAGTAGCTGCCGCCAAAAAGATCACGCTGACATCGATACTCGATCTCTCCGCGCCGCGTGCCCCAATCGACGATTGGGAATTCAATCAGGCACTCCAACAGCTTGTTGAGAACGCGATCGACTTCACACCCGTAGGTGGCACGATCATCGCGCGCACGACTCATGACGATCAGGTCGTCACACTGGCGATCGAAGATACCGGGATCGGCATCGCCGAAGCCGACCTCTTGCATATTTTTGACCGATTCTACCGCGTTGAGGCCTCACACAATGATGCGGCTGGCAAAGTGGGGTTGGGGTTGGCGATCGTCCAGAAGATCGTCGAAGCGCATCATGGTCGGATCGAAGTGACCAGCACACCCAACAAAGGCAGTACCTTCCGGGTCATTGTGCCACGCGCCCAGACGAGCGACCTGACCGAACCGAAATAGCGTATAGCCAGCCCGGTTTCAGCCACGATCGTTCAGGAAAACGAGCGCGCAGCAGTGCCAGTCGCCAAGCCCGACGATGTTTGCGTCGGCCACATGCGCGTCAAGTAATATATATCCGGCGACAGGGCATTTGCAAAGTCCGTTAACCCCACCCCCAGCCC
>JBBRMW010000248.1:0-8701 GCA_038230635.1 Aggregatilineales bacterium
ACTTCATTGAGTTTGTGGATGATGCGGTACATGTTGATCCAACACAATGTTTCACTTGGCTTGCCCAAACGGACGTTCCGCATTCGTTCCTAAGTACATTAAAATCGGAAGGTTTGTTGGGTTAAGTTCGCGCCGAAAGAATGTGAATGATGTGAGTAAAGGCTTCGAGCGGCGAAGATAATGCTTCATATAAGCGGTTCACTTCAAACTGCACTGTCGTTGCACACTCTCTGCTATCGTTCACGTTCAGTAGATCGAAAAAGTGCCCTCACCCCACAACCTTTCTCCCTCTTGGCGAAGGGCTTATCTCCCCTTTCCCACCGCTTGCGTGGGGGAAAGGGGCCGGGGGGTAGAGGGGTTTCCCCGCGAAATCGTGATCTACTGATGTTAATTTTTCTTGGCTTTTGCTCATGGTAAAACCAAATAAAGTTCGCACATTTACCTCACCCCCAACCCCCTCTCCGCACGCAGCGAGGGGGAGCCAATCCCACAGCATCCGCCAAAAATCGCAACAGAGTCGAGTCTGGCACCCCTCTCCGTGAGGACGGAGAGGGGCTGGGGGTGAGGTGAATCCAGCATCTTCGAGATGTAGGTAATGAGTAGACCTGCGACATTGCACCCCGATCGCGCGATATGGTAAAATAGGGTCTCCCACCCAACAAAGCGGAGTGCCGATGATTTCAGTCCTGAGATCGGTCGCGTTCATGCGCCGATATTGGCAGTTGGCGGCGCTGGCCTTGATCAGCTTGGTCACGGCGACACTGCTATCGCTGGCGGTGCCGCAGATATTGCGCAACGTCGTCGATGATGGCTTGCCGCACCCGCTGGCGCAGTCGCTGTTTACCGCGCATTTTCTGAGAAGCGGGCTGCTGATTACCGAGGCGCACCCGACTTTGATTTTCGGGGCGGCGCTGCTGCTGCTCGGACTCAGCTTGGTACGTGCGCTGGTCGCCTTCGGCCAGCGTTATTTCGGCGAACTACTCAGCCACCTCGTCGGCTATGACATGCGCAACGCCTTCTATGACAAGGTGCAGCATTTGCCCTTCACGTATCACGATACCTCGCAAATGGGGCAGATCATCACGCGCGCCATCACCGATGTCGATACGTTGCGCACCTTCATGTCACAGGGATTGATCGATACGATCAATATTTTCATGGTGATCATTGGCGTGATCATCGCCATGCTCAGCCTGAATGTGCCGCTGACGCTGATCGCACTGCTGCCCATCCCGCTCATTATGCTGATCGCGCTGCGCATGGGCGGCATCCAACTCAAGCGTTGGACGGCGATCATGGAGCAGATGTCCGCGCTCGGCAATACGCTCGAAGAAAACGTGGTCGGGATGCAAGTGCTGCACGCTTTCAATCGTGAAAAACCGGAAGCCGAACACTGGGCGACCATCAATCAACGGCTGTACCGGGAGCAGATCGCCTATACCGAAACGTGGAGCACCTTTTTTCCGGTGATGACCTTTCTGGTCGCCACCAGCACCGCGCTGATGTTGTGGCAGAGCGGCCCGCGAGTGATCGGCCACGAGCTTTCGATTGGCACGATCGTGGCGCTGAACGGCTACATTTTGCTGATGGCAGCCCCGGTGCAGCGCCTGGGCTTCGTGGTGCTGCAGGTCAGCAGCGCGGCCAGCAGCGCCCGGCGCGTATTCGAGATTTTGGACGAGCCGCTGGTACTCACCGATCGACCGGGCGCGCCCGCCTTACCGCGTATCGAGGGGCACATTCGCTTCGCGGATGTCTCGCTGCGCTATCGCAAAAATGGCGTCGAGGCGCTGCATCACATCGATTTCGAGACCCAGCCCGGCCAAGTTTTTGGCCTGGTCGGCCCGACGGGCGGCGGAAAATCGAGCATCATCAATCTGATCCCGCGCTTTTACGACGCCACCGACGGACGAGTCACCGTTGACGGCCACGATGTGCGAGACGTGATTCTGCACAGCCTGCGCGATCAAATTGGGTTGGTGCTGCAGGAGTCGCTGCTGTTCACGGCCAGCGTCCGCGAGAATATCGCCTATGGTCGGCCAACGGCGACCGAGGACGAAATTATTGCCGCCGCCAAAGCCGCCGATGCGCACCGCTTCATCAGCGAAATGCCCGATGGCTATGACACCGAGATCGGCGAACGCGGCGTGACGCTCTCCGGCGGTCAGCGGCAGCGCGTCGCTATTGCGCGGGCACTGCTCATGCAGCCGCGCATTTTGATCTTGGACGACTCGACCAGCAGTGTCGATACGCGCACCGAAAACGCCATCCAAGCGGCGCTGAAAACGCTGATGCAGGGACGGGTGACGTTTATCATTGCGCAGCGGCTCACATCGGTGGTTCACGCCGATCAAATCCTGGTGATCGAAGAAGGCGCGATCGTGCAGCGCGGCAAACACGACGAACTGATCGCGTGTGACGGGCCATATCGTGAAATCTATCGGGTGCAAATGGAAGATCAGGAGCGGGTGCGCCAGCAGATCGAGGCACTGGGCGAGACAGCCTAAGCGCGCGGCCTAGCGCCGGGCACGTGTGAATATAACGAAACTATATCGAAAACCACCCCACTTGTGCTTTTGCGATGAGGGGTTGCGCTGCCAGCACTTTGCGCCTTTTTTAGGAGCGCGGGCAGCCTATCGCGCACATGATGCGCTTATAAGCGGCTGACGATATTCGAGAACGTGTTGCCGATCGCGGGGCCGAGAAGCGCCAGGATGACGATCACCACAACCGCCACCATCGTGAGAATCAGCGCGTATTCGACGAGTCCTTGACCTTCTTCGCGGGGGATGTATTGCATTGATAATGATTCCTGCCTAGACTGAGAGATAAAAGAATGCCCTCATTATAGGGGCGATGTATGCTGAAGCTAATCACGGCTTCATAACAGATTACAAACCTGAAAATGGTTTTGGGTTGCAGATAATCAATTTTTGTATTTGTCTGTTAATGACAAAAAAAGGCTTATTAAACTGACACACAATGACCCTATCAAAACATTCTATTTGAATGCAGAGAATCGAGATTTTGTGGATGGTAAGCGAACAGCGCCAAAATTCATGCCATCTAAAGCTTTCATTGCAAGGCGGTTGGCCCTTTGGTTCGTATCTTGGGTTGTCATTGCATACATTGTTTTCCCAATGTCAATTACATTGAATACAAGAGTTTTTGGATATTTAGCGACCGGAACGGTCATTAAAAAAGATGTCCAAGAAGCAAATTTCTCCCAGGGTGACCTTTTCAATACAATGTAACCATTCAATACATAGCCAACAGAATTTATACATGGGAACATTTTGTCACCAAGTCCACTTATGATTCGATTACTGTTGGTAAGCAGATTCCCATTAGGTACTATTGGGCAGATCCGAATGAATTTATCTTGGTGAATTATTTCGACGATTTTTCGACAGAGCTTCTAAAATATATAGCGATATTAGGCGTTTTATGCCTGATGTTGGGTTATCCCATTGTGGCTATATACCGGCTGCTAACGGCAAAAGTTGAGTTTTTGCGAGAGTTGCCAAATGCCCGAATCATCGCGGGCGAATTTGTAAGTTATACGCGCGATCACGATATTGCGCATAATATTAGTGAATATGGAGACACGTATAAATATAAATATAACATAGATAGCTTAATCGACACCGAAATCACAGAATCGCGGTTTACGAGAAGGCGGTGGTTATTAGATAAAGTGAATATTCCGTTGCCCAAATCTGAACTTGCGATAATCGTCTTTGAAAAACCGATACGCATCCCAAATTATGGAAATGGAAAGCACAGAGATTTTCCTTTATAGAGTGCCGTTTTTACTCCGAGGATTGACCCAGGGCTGATCTGAAATTATTTTGGTAGGGTAGTCAAACATTAAACGGATTTTTACGAGAATTTAACGCCCGCCTCTTGTGAACTCGGCGAGATCGTGGTACAGTAGGCGTCATGACCGACCTCGATGCAATTGAGTCCTTTCCGGTTGCGCATTCGTAACCCACTGGACGCAGTGTCCGACGGTGCATTCACCCTCGGAAAATCAGCAGCGGCTCCCGCTCCGTGCGGCGTTGCTGTTTGCGTGTTGGCTGGCAAAGTTCCAAACGTACAAAACGTTCCAAATCTGAGTCTGTAACTGTAGAAGCGAGACAAAATGCCTTCAAACCTTAAAACCTTGCGAATCCTGCCATTGGGCGGTGTTGGCGACATTGGCAAAAACATGACCGTCATCGAATATGGCAAGAACATGATCATCGTCGATTGCGGGGTCATGTTCCCCAGTGCCGACATGCCGGGCATCGATTTTATCCTGCCCAATTTCGATTATGTGCTCCAAAATCAGGATATGCTGCGTGGCATTATCCTGACGCACGGCCACCTCGATCACATCGGCGGCCTGCAATTTCTGATGCAGCAAATCCAGACCCCGATCTACGGAATGCCGTTTACCATCGGACTCGTCGCCAACAAGCTGCACGAACTCGGCCTCAAAGTCGATCTGCGCGAATTCAACGACCAGGATGGCTTCGCGCTTGGCCCCTTCCAGATCGACCCCTTCCGCGTCACGCACTCGATCCCCGACGCGGTGGGTTTCGTGATCAAAACACCTGCCGGAATCATTGTTCACACGGGCGATTTCAAGATCGATGATCAGCCGATCGACGGCAAAAAGACCGATTTTGCGCGACTCAAAAAGCTGACGGCGGATGGCGTGCTCGTGATGCTCTCGGACAGCACCAACGCCGATCGACCGGGGCGCACGCCTTCCGACATCATCGTCGGCCAGACGCTTACGCCGATCTTCGCCGCCGCACCCGGTCGCGTGATCGTGGCGACCTTCGCCTCGCAGATTGCGCGCGTCCAACAAATATCGGATGCGGCCTCCAAAACGGGGCGGCAAGTCGCCATTGCCGGGCGTGGCCTGACCGAGAATATCACCCTGGCACGCAACCTGGGCTATCTCAAAGCGCCCGGCCTGATGCCGCTCGATCTGGCGCTGAACCTGCCGCCCAGCCGCTTGGTGATCGTGGCGACCGGTACGCAGGGCGAGCCAAATTCCGCGCTGACTCGGATGTCGCTGGGCAATCATCCGCAGGTGTCGGTCAACGAGGGCGATACGGTCGTCATCTCCGGGCGCGCCATTCCCGGCAAAGAAGAGAGCATGGCGAAGGTGCTCAATGCGCTGTACGAGCGCGGCGCGTTCGTGATCTACGGTGGCATGGCACCCATCCACACATCCGGGCATGGCTCGCAAGAGGATATGCGCCAGATGTTGGAAGCGGTCAAGCCAAAGTATTTCTTGCCCGTTCACGGCGAAATCCGTCACCAGCACCTGCATTCGCGCATCGGCCTGGAAGTGGGCATCCCCGACGAGCGCCGCTTCATTCTGAAGTCGTATCAACCCTGGGAATGGGATGGCAAGCAGGCGCGTTATGGCCTGCATATGCCCTACCAGGATGTGCGCCTCGATGGTCGCATGATCACCGATGTGAACGAAACCGTGCTGCGTGACCGTGAGCGGCTGGCGACCGATGGCTTTGTCGTGGCCGTGGTGCCTGTCGATGCGCACGGCCAGTTGGCAGGGCGTCCGCAGATTATCAGTCGCGGCTTTGTCCACCTGCGCGACTCCGGCACACTGCTCGACGCGACAAATATGGAGATCAAGCGTCTGATGCGCGATAAGGGTCGCCCGGCGCACGAAGCGATCCGCGAAGGGCTGGGCGAATTCTTCTTCAAGCAGACGAAGCGCCGCCCCGTGGTGCTCCCCAGCATCGTCAAAGTCGGCTAAAAGAGAACCCGCTCCGTCCCCTCTCCGCACACGATGAGGGGGCGTCGGAGCGCTAGTAATCCCTCAGCCGTGTACGGGGAGGGGCAGGGATGGGGCGAAAATGGCTGCTTTTCTGAAAGGCAGGCAATAGAATGCGAACCATCGCGCACCGTTTCTTGATTATTTTGACCACTGTTTTCGTGGGCGGCTGCTCACTGACACTTTCGTTGGATGCCTCACCCATCGGGGGTGTCGCCAATCCATCGGCGACAAATTTGCCAGGGGTCATGGTCACGCAAAGCCGAGTCCAAACATCGTTCACATTATCAGGGGCGATTGGTTGGCAAGATACGGGAGTCGCTGTCAAAATCGGCGATCATGTCACCGTGACTTATGTATCGGGGCTTTGGACCGAACGGGTGGGCGTCATCGTACCGCATGATGCCGCCGCTCGCGGTGGGTATGCCTGTGGACGTTCGGATTGTGCGGAGTTCATGCCCGATATGCCACAGGGTGCGCTGATCGGACGCATTGGCTCGCAACTGGTAGGGATTGGCGATGAAGTGACGTTCGTCGCACAGGATACGCGCAATCTTGCGTTACGTATGAATGATGGCGACGCTGGTTTATATGATAACAACGGCGTGATCATGGTGCAGATCGTCGTGGAGCCTTGATTTTAGCCGATCCCCAATAGGTCGAAACTCGCTCATCCTTCCACCCAGGCGGCGCAGGGGTGAGGGATTTCTAACAAATGGGATGCTTGAATTGAAACAGGGGACAGCCTGTGAGTATTGATTATGTGATCGATTGGCACTGCGCGCCCAAACGTGATCTGAGCACGCCGGGTATCTTAGATCGACTCAAAGCCGGTGGCCGCGCCGAGACGATCATCAAGCTGTACCGCGACAACGGCGATATGCGCCCGCCCACCGAGATGGGTTTCGAGATGGCGCGCCGGACGCCCGATGGTGACGAAGAAGTGCGCGTGATCATCGTGCAGGAGATGCTCGATCAGGCGGCGGAACTGAGGCCGCATGAAGTCCATTGTACGGGCTGTCCGGCCAATCGCGCTGGCCGACCGTTTGGCTGCTTTGGCGCGATCAACTATCCGATCGCGCAGGCGGCAGAAGTCTGGCTGCTGCGACGGCTGCCGACCCTCGCCGACGTGCTGCCGTTCCTGCTGCTCAAACAAACGCTCAGCGATTCGCCCGGCCTCGGCGATCAGGTGCGATCGATGCGCGCAACGCCCGGTATCATTTTCGAGTCCGGCGACGCGTTCGCACGCAATTTGAACGAATTCGCCGTGACGACCGATCAAATCTTCGATATGCTGTTTCTGATCGGCGCGATTTTGCCGACGTATGGCGCGCTGTTGATGTTGTTTTTCGGCGTGATTCCACGCGATATGGATGCGGACGTGCTGCAAAACCTGACACCTGCGCCGCGCGACTGGGCGACGCGCTTCCCGTTCCAGTTGACCGAAGACGACGCCGACGATTCAACCACTCAGACGTTGAAAGAATTTTTCGCGGCGCTCTATCTGGCATATGGGTTGAATGTTTCGTTGTCGCTGGATGTGTAGGATAATAAAAAACGGGCGGCCCGATCGGGCCGCCCGTTAATACCACCATATACGCTTTGACCATTCGCCGATCGATACACTTTCGATCCGTGTCTCTAACAAATCACGTAACACACGGACGGCTTAACCCGCGTATAATATGAGGCGCTTATTTGGCGGCGCAGGCGACTGTTCCGCGTCACGGATCGGATGCGATTTTATGAAACTCAAAGCCCGCAAAACCCTCCTCAATTCACTGCTGACGCTCAGTGAAAGTGGTAAGCTGCGCTACAGCAAAGCCGTCGATGCCACCTCTGCGGCGGCGCTCGGCGATCTGCTGCAACTGCTGCATTTGGTGCATCCGATCCGAGGCGGCATCGAGGTCGAAGGCGAAACGGCACGCCTGTTTGTACGCAGTTTGGCCGCCCATTTGGCCGATAACGTGCCAATGGCACTCGAATGGGAGTCGCGGCTCAAGGATGCGACCGCCGCCAATGGGACGCGGCTGCTGGCGGCGGTCGAACTGACCCGCAAAGATACGGTGTCGAATCCAACGCCCGTGCGCGAAATATTCGCCGTCAATGCGATCATCAAAACGAAACACGCCGGGGTCGATTCGCTGTTGATGCAGTTCGATGATCACGCGCGCCAATTTCAGTTGATCGGCGGCAAACGTGAACCCACAGATGTTGATTCGGCGCATACCCTGATCCGCGAGATTCAAGAAGAACTCGAAATGCCGAATTTGCGCTCACCGGGCGATTTTACGCTTGTCCCGATCGGCGAACGCTTTGAGCAGATCACATTGTCGCCGAGTTATGGCGTCGTGACGAGTTACCACATCAGCTTTTTCCATGTGACTGATATGCGTTTTCGCCCGCAAACCGATGCGGACACCCAATGGATCAGCGTCGAACATGTGCGATCGGGGCGGCTGCCGGATGGTCGCAAAGTCAGCGATCTGGCGATACAATCGCTCGGCGGTTATATCGACGAGTTGGGCGAGAGTTTCCACGACTCATAGGGATCGGTCACAGGTCGATCAGAGCGGAGTTGGCGCGCGATGTTCGGAATTGCTGAACTGATGAAGACGGCGAACAATCAAGAACGTGGCAGCCGGGTGAAGTTGAGCATCCTGCTATTTTTGATTCCAGGCGCGATTTTGCTGGTGGGTGGGTTCATCTGGGGTCTCTGGGACAGCGTATCCACCATCGACTCGAATAGTTGGGCGCTGCCGCTCGGACTCGGCGTGCTGCTGGTAATCGTCGCGTTTTTCGCGCCCTTTTTGCCGCTGTGGGTGATCAACGTCCCGGATAATCAATTATGGGCACTGCTCGATAGCACCAACCATTTCAAAAAATTCATCACCAGCGGCATCCATC
>JBBRMW010000249.1:0-8669 GCA_038230635.1 Aggregatilineales bacterium
ATTATAGGCAAAATCGAAGGTTAGTGTTTTTCTTTAATGCTTCATTCACGGCATTAGATCGAAAGCCGCACAGTGTCGTGGTCGGAAGATTACAAAATCCCGACGATCAAAACTATAGATCTGGGTTATGTTTAACCGTTCAGCCACTGCCACAATCGCTGTGTCTGCATAATCCAATTCCGCACTGAGGTACTGCCGCATAATTGCCTCCATGCGTTCCATATCTGTTGCGATGAGAGGCTCGATCACAAAGCGGTTTCGCACTTGACGGACGGCTTCGATTGCTTCGGAATAGGACGCATATTTGACAGTAAGGTAGAACAGTTCAACCAAAATGGGCGCGGCCACTACCGCCTGTTTACCGCGTAGTGACTTCAACGCCGCGACTGCCTTTTGATGATTCTTATCGGTGGCAAACAGTGAAGATACCAGAATGTTTGTGTCAATCAGAACATTCATGGTCGTTTTTCAAAGTATGTGCGCAAAAATCCGCTGGTACGCTCCGACAGGTCATTTACATCTGATTTGAGGATGCCGAACATCCCCTCAAAATCGTCCAATTCTGGGGGACTCCCCAGCGGAGCAACCTGCTTTATCGCTTGATAATGGTGCACCATCTCGCTCAATACCGTTTCGATCGGGCGACCTTCGGATTGCGCAACAGTTTCAATTTGCTCGGCCAGGGTTTTACTGATGTTTAACATCGCCATCGGATGGGGTCCTTTTTCAATGCTCCGATTATATCAGTCTATCATGGCGGGGCGGATCGATTTCGCCTATCCGAATTACCCTGGGGCGGCAGACACCAACCCCAGGATAAAACATTTGGATCGCCCTGTCAGCGAAAATTACTTACTGATGGCGAAGGTGATTTGGAGGTTCACTTCGACCGATAGCTGACCCCCACTGACCTGCGACTCACCGCCGCCTTTTCCACTGGCGATGCTTGCTGCTGGCACGGGGCCATTGCTCAGACCCTCTTGGATGATGACCGGATCGCCTAGCGTGACGCCCAGCGCTTTGGCGAGTTCCTGGGCACGGTGGCGCGCATCCGCGATGGCTTTGGTGCGGGCGTCACTTTCCAGGCTGGTCGTATCATCGATCCCGAAGTTGAGACCATAGATACTATTGACGCCTGCTTTGAGACTCGCGTCAATGATGCTGCCCGTCTTGGTGATGTCGCGCACCTTCACGGTGAGCGTGATTTGCGCTTGGTAAACGTGCTGGATGGCATCGGGCGCTTTGTTCACCTCGGTGGGGGGCGGGTTGGTCGAGAACAAGTTGAAATTCTGAGTTTGGATGTCGGCTTCCGCGACGCCCGCCGTGGTGAGGGCGGCGGTCACAGCGGCGATGGTGGTATTGGCTGCCGCAATCGCCTTACTCGCGTCGGCATTGAGCGCCTCGACGCCCAATTGAATGGTGGCGACGTTCGGCTTGCCGTAGGCTTGCCCGAACCCACTGACGGTGATGGTGTTGGTGAGTGGGTTGGTGGTTTGGGCGGCGAAACCCTGGTTGGGTGCGTTGGTTGGCGACGCGAAAACGCGCGACGTGGTGACGAGCGTCACTGCGACTGCGGCGGCCACTCCGAGGCTGATCATCCAACGCTGTTTGCCGATTTGCTGATTCATACGAGCGAACTCCTTTAAGATAGAACAGATACGCGCCATTTCAGCGCTCAAAAGGTAGACGCCGAAGGGTGCGATTTTGTTCCATTGAAGGTGTATGCAAAATAGATGCGTGATCCGAGACTCCACTATGAAGCAAAAAAAGCTTTGCGCAAAGCGGTTTTGCTTACTTGTACCATGTCTGTGATTGCATATGATAAGCGAGGGATATGACCAATACAAGAATAAGGAGTGGAAATAACGCCCAACGTGACGCCCAAAGCTTTGGCTATTTCCCCAGTGTTGGACTCGATAATGGTGTCTTATCGGGCATTGCACTATCTGGTAGGATGCAGCGGAAGCCGATAAAATTATACCGTGTGGTGGGTGGAAAAGCAAAACGTTCGTCGAGAAGAGAGGGTACACCATAGGCCCCGGCTTTATAAGAACTGCCCACAATAACTCGTTCCGTGCCTTGTTCTGGCCCGGTTGGATCGTTTTGGGGGCTATTTTCAAGATGTGAATTATCACCCCAATCCATTACCCACTCTGAAAGATTGCCGCTCATGTCCATCGCGCCGACCCATGACGCCCCAGCAGGTCTACTGCCCACGTTGGACGGCCAGGACCTATCATCAAGATAGGACACTTCTTTATTTGGGTCGTCCTCATTCCCCCAGGGATATTTCAGACTTTCAGGGCCTTGTGTTGCATATTCCCATTGCGCTTCGGTGGGCAGCCTTCCACCGCGAGCGATGCAAAAAGCCTTTGCTTCATCCCATGAAATTTCGTTGCGGGGGCGCTGCTTTCCCATTGCTTGAATATTTATCAGCGCGCGTCCACCCAAACGTGCAAACGTGTCATTGGTGACTTCCATCTGGTCGATCCAGAAGGGTTTCGTGATACAGATTTCACGTTGCTGATAACCATACGACGGGTCAGCATCCGCATCTCCCCGGATAAAGCATCCAGCCGGGACGCGCTGCATCGTGACGCCCCTAAACATGGCCGTGATCGGCATCCAAAGCGCGTTGGCAGTACCCGCCGGGATCAGAGTCGGGGTCGGTGTCGAGGGTGGGGCTATCGGCGCTGCACTGGTTGGCGGGATTGTTGGAACCATTGATGCTGCGGTCGCGGCTACATTCGTCGCATTCTGAACCGGACGGATGCAGCGGATTCCAGCCTCCGCTACTGGCACATCCGGGCGATTGAAATTGCGATACGCACCGCGCCCACTGAGTTCGAAATATCCAAAATATGAACCACCGCGCAGAACCCGATACGTGCCAGACGCTGGGCCTTGCGGATCATTGAGCGTACTTTGACTGTACGCATACGGTGCATACCAATCCGCGACCCATTCCATCACGTTTTCCGAGATATCGAAGGCGCCGATCCAGGATCGGTTTTTCGGGTTGATTCCACCGTGAGTAATTGTGAAGATGTCGTCTGTGTAATTTTGCTTGTAGTCGAAATCATTCCCCCAGGGATAGACCCAGCTCTGCGGGCCGCGTGCCGCGTATTCCCACTGTGCCTCGGTCGGGAGCTGACCGCCACGTAGTTTACAGAAGAAGTTGGCATCGTCCCAACTGATCGGTGAGATCGGCAGCTCGGTGGCGGCGATAATACTGAACGACTTCCCCGTCAGCCGCTTGTATTGCGCGTTCGTCACTTCGTACTGGTCAATCCAGTATGGCACCGTGAGACAGACCCGATGGCGCGGGTTTTCGTTCTGGAGTCCGGGGTCGGTGGGATTGTCCGTTCCCGTAACAAAATCCGTGCCCATATCGAAACACCCCGCCGGGACATGATCCATGATGAAATCCCCGAAACTCTGCGCAACGGGTGCCCAGGCGCTATTGCTGGTGCCCGCCGGAATGAGCGTCGCGTCCGGGTCAATCCTCCCTTGACGCGGTGAGTCTGTCGGAGTGGCTATGTTTGTCGGTGTAGGAATATCCAGGTTGAATTCTGATGTCGCGGTTGGCATTTGTCCTGATTTTTCGGGTTTGATACAGCGGAAACCCGCGTCCCACGCTTCGATGTTGGCATCGGCGCTCATGCGAAACGCAGTGAGATAAATTCCTACATCGAAATTATCCCAGAAGCTGACTGCGCCGCCGCGAATGACACGCTGATCCCCAATGCTTTTTTCGTATGTGCGCAGGTTTCTTTCGGGTTGTGTGGCCGTCCATTCCCAGACATTGCCGATCATATCCTGTGCGCCCACCCAGGATGCACTGGCCGGATAGCTGCCCACGTCGGCCACCACACCGTCTGTCCCATCCGGGCGAAAGCCTGCGAACGTACCCCAGCGCAGTTTATTCCCATTCGGAAAAAGAAGATTCTTGGGGCCGCGTGCTGCATATTCCCAATCTGTCTCATCGGGCAGCGCACCGCCGCGCAATTTGCAAAAAGCATCTGCCTCATACCAAGTGATATGGGCACGCGGTTGCCGTGGATGTTTGGCATCGCTCGGAATGGCCGCCTGACCGTGCAGGCGCGCGAAGTCTGCGTTCGTGACCTCATACTTGTCAATCCAGAATCCGCTCTCGAAGCAACGAGAATCATGAGCCGGACCGGGCGCATCAGAATCCGTTACCGGATCATCGAATAAAAAACAATCTTTGGGCACATGAACCATCGCTACGCCGTCAACGGATAATTCTCGGTGAAGCGAGGAAGGCAGCAACGCGCCATCCGCTCCATCTGGCTGAGCGCGCGTGGTATCCGGGTGGGTCGCAAACTGCCCTGCGATGATGAGCAATACCGCTAAAAGGATAAAAGTCGGTCGCCGCAAAAGCATTTTGAAAACAGAAGCGATTTGCATTCCAACCCCGTTTCTACACGCACAAAATAAGGCTCCTCACAAGTGGAGTCGCGGGAATCGTACCACTCATTGAACAGTGTTTATGTTCGCATCATGCAGCCACAGGGAGATAGTTCAGAAGTAGTCAGATTCGTGGATGTGCCGCTGTGTTGTCGGGCCACGGATTTTCTGCGCCCTCGCGTTTGAGCACGATCAGGGTCAGGTCGTCGAACTGTGCTTCGCCCGCCGTGAACGTATCGACCGCCTGCACCACACGCTTCATGATGTCGCCCGCTGGCCGTGTGCGTACCGCCGCCGCCGTCGATTGCAAACCCACCACCCCAAACTCCGTCAGATCACCACGGATCGCCTCGGTCACGCCGTCGGTGTACGGCAGCAGCGTATCGCCCGCGCGCAGTGTGATGCGGCGCTCCTCCAACTTGATCGGGTCGATCACGCCGAGCGCGATTCCGTGCCCGGTCAGTTCTTCGCTCATGCCATCGGCGCGCAGCAGGATCGGCGGATTGTGTCCCGCGTTGGCATACATGATCTCGCCCGTCGCCGGATCGAGCACGCCATACCAGACCGTCACGAACAAATCCGATCGGCTGTCGGCGAGCAGTAGTTCATTCACGCGCAGCAGCGTATCGACGGGCATATCGCGGCTGAAGGCGGCGGCGCGCAGATTCGTGCGGCACAATACCATGAACAACGCGGCAGGCACGCCTTTATCCGAGACGTCCGCGATCACGATGCCCCATTTGCCGCCTTTGAGTGGGATAAAATCGTAAAAATCGCCGCCGACCTGTCGCGCCGCCCGGTAGAACACAGCCACATCGTAGCCGGGGACAGTCGGCAATTGCGACGGCAAAAAGCTGCGCTGAATACCCTGCGCCACTTCAAGTTCGCGCTCGATCCGCTGGCGCACGGTCGAATCCGCTTGCAGGCGGGCCGTCTCGATGGCGAGTCCGGCTTGCTGCGCCGTGCCCGTCAGAATCGACATGCGGCGTTCATCGGCAAGCACGTCCACGCCTGGGTAATCGACCAGCATAATGCCGACGATCAGCCCTTTCGTGATCAGCGGCAAGCCCAACAGGGCCGGAGTGTCGAGCATGAGCAATGCGTGCGGGATCGGGCAGTCCATACCGGCGCCCGCCGTCACCATGCCAACACCGCTCGCCAGTTGACGCAGCCACTCGCTGCCGTCAGCGGGCATGACCAACCCCGCGAACTGTGCTTCTACCTCAGGCGGCAGACCATAGGCTGCGCCCCCCACAAAACAGCGTGCGTCCGGCTCCCACTGCATGACAGCACAGTGCTCGACGCCCACAAACATCGGCGTGATGCGTACCAACATCGCCAGCGTCTCATTCAGGTCGCGCGCACTGTTGACTGATTCGGCAACGTTCAGCAGTGCCCGCGTCACCCATTGATCCTCTTGTTGGGCGGTGAATAGCTGTGCGCTTTCGATGGCGAGCGCGGCCTGATTCGCAATTCCGCTGACCAGTTCGATCTTGCGGTTGCTGAGCGGTTCAACGCCATCGCGCTGACCGATTAACAGCGCGCCCATCACCTCGCCTTTGGCATACAGCGGCAGCAACACCGCCTCGCCAAAATTGGTGATACGCATCGGCGCGTTGGCGGGCTGCGGCGTATCCGCGCGGATCGTGACAGGCTGGCCGCTTTCTTGCAGTTGATCGAGTGGAATCCAATCGCCTTTACGGAAGATATACCCTTTGAAGGCGTTCAATATCCGCTCGGTGACGCCCTCAATCTCGACGATGCGGAAGCGATCTTTTTCGTGCAAAAAGACCGCGCACCACTCGACGCCCGTCAGCATCGGCGTGATACGTGCCACCGTCGCCAACACCGCATCCAGGTTTTCGGCGCGCCCGGTCGCCTCGGCCACTTGCAGCAGTGCGTTGGATACCCAGGCTTCCTCGGCTTGCGCCATATACAACTGCGCGTTGGCGATAGCGATGGCCGCCTGCCCCGCGAACGTGTTGATGATCTCGACTTCTTCGGCGCTGAATCGATCGGGGCCGACACGATCGATCGCCAGATAGCCGAGCGTCTCGTTGTTGATCGGCAGCGGCACATACAAATGATTATGCGCCTCGGTATCGGCTACGGTATCGGGCGCTTCGAGCTTGTGCAGCAGATCGAAGACCGCCGTTTCGATCGTCGCCTCGGTGATCGACTCCGCCTTGCCCGCTTCGATCCGTGCGATTCGTTGGCCGAGCACCGAGGCCGTATCGCCCATGCCGCGCACCGCGTTCACCGTATAATGCACCTTGTCGTCGTCGATCAGCGCGATCAGTGCCGCCTGCGATCCGACCACACGCTCCAGGCCGCCCAAAATCCCATCAAGCACCGCCTCCAAATCGAGCGACGAGCCGATCACGGTGCTGACTTCGCGCAGCGTTTCGGCCAACATGCGGCGGCGCTTTTCGGAGGCAAACAACGTGGCGTTGCGCAGCCCAATCGCCACCGTGTCCGCCAGCGCCTGCATCAGTGTTACGTCTTCGGCGTGGAAGGCGTCGGGTAACGTGCTCTGGACATCGAACACGCCCAGCACCCGCGATCCGATGCGGATCGGCACGGACATTTCGCTGCGGGTATCTTCGACGCCGGGGCCGGGCACATAATGCACATCGGTGTACACTTCGCCGCTGACGAGCGGTTGACCACTGCGCGCCACGCCTGGAATGAAGCCGTTATCGTCGATGTTGTAGGTGAGGTGCTCGATCGCCCATTTGCCGCTGTGGACGCCGCTGCCGCTGCGGAAAATCAGATGATCGCCGGAGCGCAGAAACAGGTGAACGCGATCGTAACCGAAATAATCCGTGACCAGATCGACCACCTCGTCGAGCAGTTCGTCGATGTTGAGGATCGAGACGACCGCACGCGACGCCTCCGCCATCGCATTGACGCGCTCCGATTGCCGCCGCTCGTTCTCGTAAGTCTGCGCCTCGTACAACGCCAATGACAACTGTCCGGCCAGCGACTCCAACATGAACACCGTTTCGGTATCGAAGCCGTTCAGCTTATCGGACTGGACATCGAGCACGCCCAACACGCGCGACTCGATCGTCAGCGGCACGCATACCTCGGAGCGCGTCTGGCCGAGTGCGCCCGTGTTCTGATAGTGCGGATCGGTGGTCACATCGGGGGCATTGAGCGTTTTGGCGTTGGCATACGTCCAGCCCACCATCCCCTGACCCGGCACCAGCACGAGTTTGCGCGCGCCGAATTCGTCGTGACTGCTCGCGCCCAGCCGCACCGTGTTCGTGATCGCGTCGTATTGAAAGATATTTACCGCATAGAACAAAAACGTATCGTGGATCGACGTGACGATCTGGCGCAGCAGGTCGGGCATCGGCTGGATGGCCGTGATCTGGCGGCTGATCTCGTTGATCAGGCGCAGTTGGCGGGCACGTTCGCGGGTCTGCTCGAACAACTGCGCATTGCGGATCGCGCCCGATGCTTGGTTCGCCAGCACATTGAGCAGCCGCAAATCTTCGTCGTTGAAAACATCAGCCTCGTCACTCTGTACAGCGATCACGCCGATCACGTCGCCGGTCGCCACCAACGGTGCGAACAAGGCGGCGCGCGGCGGATTCACCGCATCGTAAGTCGGTTTGGCGGGCAGCGTATCCCAATCGCGCGTATAATCGCCGACTTTGAGTCCCTGGGCGTGGCTGCGCACCCACCCGATCAGACCCTCGCCCGCCTTGCCAGGAAATCGTTGCGCGGGTAGCCGTTCGCCGTTGCGAATCCAAACCTTGACGACGTAATCGTCGCCCTCGAACAAGCCGAGTTGAAAGTTGCGGGTATCGACGATGCGCGTGGACTGCTGATAAACGATCTCGCACAGCGCATCGAGCCGAAGCTGCACGCCCAGGATCGCGCGGCCCACGCCTGCCAGCTTATCCAGATCGCTGCGCCCGTGCTTTTGCAGCGTGATCCGTCTGCCGCGCGCCGTCCCGCGCCAATAACCGACGATCAGCCCCAGCGCCAAGATTCCGGTACTGAACAGGCTGATGACGATAAACGATTGCAATTCCGACGATAAGTTCATAGCCGCGATTGTACTCTAGCGCGTGCCGATTACACCACCCGCCGGAATGGAGGGGTGCATTCAACGTTGGGGGCGGGATTTGGAAATGGACAGACCCCTGTACCTCGGCCCCTGCTCTTTCCTTGCCAATAGGCGAAAGAACCCCTCTATCCCCAGCCCTTTCCCCCACGCAGGCGGG
>JBBRMW010000250.1:0-8651 GCA_038230635.1 Aggregatilineales bacterium
ACCTTGACCATGGCTTTGGCATCGATGGAGAGGCGCAACAGCGTGTTATCCGCATGGGCCTGCGCATGAAGGTGTGTCAGGTGCTCGAAAATCGCATCGGTTTCTTCAATTTTTTTGTGGCACTGTTTTGCGCACCGTGCGTAAGCGATAGCCCAAGTCATTCAGTTTGACCCGGATCGTTTCTTCACTTGGCACTTCCGCCGCGCGGTAGCCTTTTTGTGCCATCAGTTGCTGTCGAACCTGCGCCGCACTCAAGCGGCTGTACAAACGATTACTTTCAAAGCGTGGGTCGCTCTGGCTCTGCCCATCCACAATGCCTTGAATATCCGCCAATAAATTCGGTAGCAGTTCCTCAGCGGCCTTCCGTCCCCGTGCGGCATAGGCATCTAAACACACGCGCCCGCTTGCTAATTCGTGCAGCTTTTTACGAATCGTCCGTCCCACCCCAATTCGCGTTCCGCCTGGCGTTGTCCGCCTTCCCCCAGCCCTTTTACGACGCGCGCCATGAACAACCGTCGCTCGCTACCTTTCAGGGATTGAGCCGTTTCGATATACACCTGTTTTGTGGCTTCATCCAATGGCACGGCTAATTGCTCCTTACTTCGTCTTTATTATAGCATCTTGGAGCTCTCTTTTCTCTGGAATGGCCTAAGCAAACGGGCGGCCCCATGGGGCCGCCCGTTTCTGGTGTATATTCGCGAAACCAGACGGACACGGCCTGCCGCGTCCGTCTGGTTTAAGCGATCAGGCGGGCATTAGCACTGATATGGTTCGAATGATGGGCGACCGCTGCGCCGATCCCAGTGCAGGTCCTCAAAGTTGTCGTGCTTCATTTTGCAGCTAAAGGTGCGCGTTTCCGGGCCAACCCTGAGGACCGCGAAAAAGTCTTTCGGCACGAAATCGATGATCTTCCAGGTGGGCGCATTGCGCCATGTAGGATTGATGGTATCGCGGTCGGGATTGGCACAGAGTGACTTGGCATCCAGGGCATCGAGCGCCGATTGGGGCACGCTCAAGTGGATCGAGAACTTCGAGTCTTGGACGGTGGCGCTGCTCGGAATGATGATTTTGATGGTCGCCAGTTTGACGCCGCGACTTACTTGGTTATCCTCACCATCACGGCTGGCGGGTTTGCCGGCGGTGATCCGCACATCATCAGAGCGGTGGGTGCGCTGGCAGAACACTGCGCCCGTCAGGACGGTTGGATCCTGTGCCGCGGTGGTGTTCAGGACGCCCACACGCATGGAGGCGCGGGGGATTCCGCAGTCGTCTGCATCGCCGTCGCCATCGGGACCATTGTTATCGTTAGAATCAATTTTGCAGGCGGGTGGTGCAACCATGCCGCTTACGGAAGTTCCGTTAGCATACGGCACTGAACCAAAACTGTTGCCGATGACGGAACCAGAACCCCATCCGGCACCCCAGGCGGCCATTGATGGCGCAAAACTCAAAAGGGCAATCAATAGGGCGATCGGGATTATTAATCTTCTTCTAGACATTGAATAGCATCCTTCTCCTAAACGAACCCATGCGCTATTTTTACATTATATGGATAATTGATCGGAGATAGGATAAAGGATTCGTAAAGAATGGCACGGGAAACGTTGATACGGTTGGATTGTCGTGTTAAAAACAGAACTTTATCAAACCAAAATTTGAGGTGGATATAAATCGGGCGACCACATCGGGTTCGCCACTACCACACGCGGTCTTGGGTAGAGACGAACTCGGTATGGTCGCCCTGGTATGGTCGACCGATTTTCTCAGTGCAGGCAAGCCTTTCAGGCGTTGAGGAGCTGCTCCATATCGACCGTGTTCCCGTGCGCCGCGTTGAGCAGCGTCCAGTAGAAGGGGAATAATGTCGCAAAATCCCCGTTGATTGTCTCGAAATCTTCTTCGGACTCGACCGGATATTCCAGGCCGGGGAAATAGAGCGAACAACCTTGATCCTTGAAGCCTTCGCTATCCACATCGACTGCGAACAACTGATCGAGTTCTTCGACGACTTCTTCCTCACCTTCGCTGTTCATCACATACAATTCGTCAAAATCGGCCAAATAGTCGCCCAGCGCCTCTCGAAACTGGTACAGCGACTTGACGAACAAGCGCCATTCCGCCGCGCCCTGGATGCGAAAAACGACGCCCAAACTTTCCGCTGTGGCGCTGACCACGAGGCTGAAGGCGGGGTTACGCAGGTTGCGCAGGCCCGTATATTCACCCTCGGCAGGGTGCAGCCCAGTCAGCACTTCGTCGGCACTAACCGCGATGATTTCGTCGCTGTCCTGCGCCACATCGAAGCCATAGGTGTTGGTGGCCGCGTTTTGCGCCGTGTCCTTGAGCACGCTCAGGCGTGGCAATACTTGAGTCCGCAAGGCATCGAGTCTTCCGGCGGCGTCCGTCGCAAAGGCGGGCGTCGGGTCAATCGGCTGAATTCGTGTTTTAGAAGCCATGATACCCTCCTGTGTACGCTGGTTATCAGGTGAGACACGCACATTAAAAAGGGCGACTTGTGCGAGTCGCCACCTACGAGAAAATCATAGCGCAAAAGCGCGCCAATGTCGATTCTGAATATGAGTATTTGAGGAATACGCCGATAGTGACGCCCTTATTTGCTTCTCACCCGCTCGGCTGACCCGCGATCAGCTTGATCATCCGCTGCTCGCCCTGGAAATAAATGCGGAACGACATTGAGCGCCAGTGTGCAGGCAGCCTCGGATCGACCTTGAATTCGCTATTGGTCAGGTGCAAGCCACTGAAGCCGAACACCGCCGCCTCCCACAGCCCGCCTGACGCCGCCCCGTGAATGCCATCGCGCACGTTGCCTTTGGCGTCTTCCAGGTCGATCGATCCGGCATACATGAACAGGTCGTAGGCTTCAGCGTCGAGACCCAGCCGCGCCGCCACCCACGCATGGGTCGAGGGACTGAGTGAGGAGCCGTGATCAACGATCGGGTAATAGTAATCCCAGTTGCGCCGCCGCTCCTCGACCGTGCCCACATCGTCGCCCAATAGTGCCATCAGCATCACCACATCGGCCTGCTTGATGACCTTCGTGTGCTGTGTCGGTTCGTGGCCGAGGATGTAATCCATATTCGCCACACGCGGCGTCCAATAGGCCAAACTGACCGGATCGAGGTTGAAAAACCCGTCGAACTGTTCGAGGATGCCCTTTTCGGCGTCGCGCGGAATGTACATTTTGGCGATGATCCGCCGCCAATGATCTTGGCGTGTCGAGTCGATCCCCAGTCGAGTCAACAGATCGGCGGCGGCTGCCGGATGCTTCGCCTCCAACCACGCGATCACGTCCAATGCTTGCCCCAGATGCCAGCGCACCATGCTGTTGGTAAAAACGCTGTTGTCGATGTTTTCGTGGTATTCATCGGGGCCGATCTGCATACGCAGTTCAAACCGATCGGTCGCGGCCTGATATTCGGCGCGCGTACCCCAGAATACCGCCGTATCGAGGACGATCTCCGCGCCGTACTTGACGAAAAACTCGTCATCGCCCGTCCAACGCCAAAATTGCAAAACCGCGTAGGCAATATCCGTCGAAATATGCTGCTCGGTGTCGCCCGTCCAGATGCGGATGCGCTTGCCCTCGGCATCGGGATTCGTCCAGCGCGGCGTCGTTTCCTCGCCGGTATCGGTACTTTCCCAGGGGAACATCGCCCCCTCGAAACCCGCCTCGCGTGCCTTGTGACGCGCCCCGGCCAAGTTGTGATAGCGATACATCAACAGGTTGCGCGCCAGTTTCGGCTGAGTAAAGGTCAAAATCGGGAGCATGAACAGTTCGGTATCCCAGAATACGTGTCCCTTATAGCCGGGACCGGAGAGCGTTTTCGCGCCAATGCTGACGTGCTCATCATGGCGCGGCGCGGCGATCAACACGTGATAGGTGGCGAAGCGCAGGGCGCGCTGTGCCGCCTCATCGCCTTCGATCTGAATGTCTGAGTCGTGCCAATATTGCGCCCATTCCGCGCAATGTGCCACGCGCAACATATCAAAACCGCGCGCCGAGGCTGCTTCCAGAATCTGGGTGGCGGCGATGCGCGGTGAATCGGAGCGGCGGCTGGTGCAAATCGCACTGAACTTATCGAAGATCGCCTGTTGATCGCGTTCGAGCGCGACTGTGACGCCCAAATCCGGTTGCAGCGGATTCTCCTCGCTGGCAGTGACCAAACCCACGCTGCTGAGCAGGGTTGAAGCGACCGTAACCGCATACTGACTTTGCGCCGTCAACCCATCGGCAAAAATGCGCGGACTGTGACCAGCGCCGGATTCGCTGGAAGTGGTCAGGCTGCCCCACTGAGTCACGCCGAAGTTCGTCTGCGTACCGTCAATCGAAGCCGCCATCGTGATCGAGCACGGCCCGGACAACGGGCGGATCGAGACGCGCTGCACGATCAATTCCTCAACTGCGAGGCTGGTGAACCGCTCAAATTCGATCGCCACGATCGTGCCGCGACTGTTGCGCCACAGCACGCCGCGCGACAAAATCGCCGTTTCCAGGTCGAGCGTGCGTGCATAGCCCAGCACTTGCCCTTTATCCAGGCCGAAACGCTCGCCATCGACTTCGATGGTCAGTGGCAGCGGGTTCGGCATGTTGACCAGATCAGGCACAAGTTCACCCGCCGGGTGATTGTATAGCCCGTGTACCAACGTGGAGACGATCGCACCGGGGTAGCCTTCCTCGAACGTCCCGCGCAGTCCCATATAGCCATTGCCGAGGGTGTAGATGGTTTCGGTATGATGTAATTTGCCGGGCTGAAAGGGCGCGTCAGCGACTCGCCACGCGCGTTCTTTGGGTGTCATTTTTGATTGAATCTCCTTTGGCTTTCGCTCAAAACGAATCGATAATTATTCATGGTGAGGGGCGGCACTACTCGCCCGGACGATCAATTCCGGCTCGACCAACAATTGTACTTTGGGGCGCTTTTTGGCCGCGTCGCTGTTGCGCAACGTCAGTTGGCCGATCAGTACATTGACAAGCTGCGGGGCCAGAGTATCGATCGGTTGGTGCATACTCGTCAAAGCAGGGTGTAGAAACGCGGACATCGGATCATCGTCATAGCCGGTTACGGCCACATCCACCCCCACCTGGATACCCGCCGCCTCGAGGTAATTCATCACGCCAATGGCGATCACATCGGTCACGCAGGCAATCGCAGTGGGGCGCTCCGTTGAAGGCGCGCTCATCAGTGCCCGCGCGGCCTCGAACGCATGATGTACATCGTTGATCGTGCGCCTGATCCAATCCGGGCGCAGCGGGATGTCCGCCGTATGCAGCACGTCCCGATAGCCATTCAGGCGCGCTTCGCCAGCCAGTGATCCTTCCGGCCAGCCGATCAGCGCGATTCGACGGTGGCCGCGCTCGATCAGGTGTTCGGTGACGAGCGCCATGCCGCGCCGTCCATCGACGTCGACATAGGGGAAGTTCCAGGTGTCGTTGGCGCGTCCGAACGCGATGAACGGATACTTCAGCGTCAACAGTCGTTTGATGCGGGCATCATCCTGATTCGTTTCGGAAAGGATAAAGCCATCGACGCGATTGGTATAGATCAACTCCTCGTAGGCGCGTACCGGGTTGTCAGGGTCCTGGCTGAAGGTCAAAATGTGATAGTGGTGCGTTTCAACGGCGGCGATCATCTGAAAAATAAAGCGATCCAGGATGGGGTTAGTTTGGCCGCCCGCCTGTAAGTTATGCCAGCCATAACCGATCATGCGGGTTTCACTGGCTTTCAAATTGCGGGCGGTGATGTTAGGGCGATAGCCGAGCGCTTCAACGGCGTCGATCACGCGGCGGCGCGTGTTATCACTGACGGGTGCGCTGTTGTTGAGCACATACGACACGGTGGCGATTGAGACGCCCGCTTGGTCGCCCACATCCCGGATCGTAATGTTGAGTCGATAGCGCAGCACGTCCGCTGCATCGAGGACGGCACGACGAATTGCGGGATCGACGGGGATGTCGGCGCTCAACGCATGATAAGCCGTCAGCAGCGGCACTTGTGCTTGATCGGCGACAGCCTTGAGGGTTTTCAACGGTTTAACGGGCATCGTAAAAGACAATCTTAAACGTTTAAGCGACTACGAACCGGATCATATACTGTCTTTGCATGGCTTGTCAATCATTTCAGGGCGTTTGCACAGGGCAATCGAGTCCAAATTCAGTGGCTCACGATTTGGGGATACCCCTCACCTCCTAGCCCCTCGCCATGAGGGAGAGGGGTTGGGGTGAGGGACGGGTCAATCGCCACCATTCACGGGCGCGAAAGTTTGCGAGCCATACCATGCCGGCCAGGGATAGGGCGTCAGCCCGTAATACAATTCGATGATACGACGCACAATCGGCGCGGCCACATACGAACCTTCATAGCTGTTTTCGATCACGGCCACAACCGCGATCTCCGGGGTATCGGCGGTGCGTCCGGCGAACGCCGCAAACCAAGCGTGCGGGTTGAGCTGCCCGCTTTCCGCCGTGCCCGTTTTGCCGCATACGACCGCGCTTTTGAAATCGAATTCGTGAAATACAAAGGTCGCAGTACCCAACGTCCGATCGGTGGTGACGTTGCACATCGAGTCGCGGATGGCGGCCAATACCTCCGGTTTGATGTTCATGTTGCCGTTGACGACGGGTTTCGCCACGTAGGTCGGCTGGTTCGGAAAGCCGACCTGTTGAACGAGCAACGGCTGGTACAATGTGCCGCCGTTGGCGATGCCGCTGATCATCCGGGCCACTTGCAGCGGTGTCACCAGCAGCGTACCTTGCCCGATCGCAAAATCGAGCGCGTCGCTGCCCGTCCAATTTTTGCCCTCGGTGGCCGGATAGTTGGTCGGATCGGGCACTTGACCGGAACTCTCGCGCACATCTTTGATCCCGGTGGGCGCGCCGAAGCCGAGTTGTTTGGCATAGCGCGGCAACAGGGTCGGATCGGCGCTGTTCAGAGTCCAGCCGACGTGCCAAAAATAGATGTCGCAGGAGCCAGTTAGCGCTTGCTTCATGTTGATCGTGCCATGCTGACCGGGACCCTGGTTGTGAATCCAATCGGTGCGGAAACGATCGCCGAGCGCCGCGCCATCCCAGACGCCTGTGCAGGTGATCGGCGTGTTCAGGCCAATCTTGCCAGAGTCGGCGGCGGCGGCCATCGTCACGATCTTGAAGACCGAGCCGAGCGGATATTGACCGCGGGTGGCACGATTGAACGTCGGTTTGCGCGGGTCTTTTGTCCACTGGGTGATCAGTTCCTGGGCATTGGGCAGCGACGTGTTCGGGTTGAAGGCGTTCACATCGAAATCAGGATAGCTGGCGATCGCTAGAATTTCGCCCGTGTGGACGTTCATGACGACCACCGCGCCGCCCTTCGATCCGGAAAAATAGGCGGTCGTGGATGAATAAGCCTCCTTGAGCGAATTTTGCACCGCCAACTGAAATTTACTGTTGAGCGTCAGATACACACTTTGCGGCGGAATCGGCGCACTTTGCGCCAGCGTCCGCACGATCTGACCGCGTGCGCGCAAAATGAGGGTCGAAGCACCCCGCCCCGCCAATGTCGATTCCCAAGCCGCCTCGATGCCGTCGATGCCGATCAGCGCGTCGGGTGCGTAGCCTTTCGCCAGCCATTCGTTTTCCTGTTCCGCCGGGATGCGCCCGACATAGCCGACGACATGCGGCGCGAGGCCACCTTGCGGATAGTCGCGGGCTGCCTCGGACTTATAATCGAGTGTGCAGACTCGATCGAGCGCAGGTTTTTGCACCAGAAACGCCGTGTTGTTCAACGTTCCGATGACATAGGCTTGTGGGTGTCCGGTGAACTGGCTGTAGAGTTTTTTGAGTGCTGCCGCAGTGCGTGCCGGGAAGATCGCCGCCAACTGCGCGAAACAGGCATCGGGATCGTTCGTTGGATACTTTTGCGTGAGCAGCGACACTGTCACTTGGCGAGAATTTTGATCGGCCAGCACTTCGCCATTGCGATCATAGATGTTGCCGCGATTGGGGGCGGTCGTCACCAGATCGATCGTCGCGCCGTCGCGCATCTCCGCGAACACATCACCCGGCGACCACGCGACTCGCCAACCGGCGGGCGTCGTTTCCAGGCTGAGCACGCGCCCCGGATCGCTCACCGTGTCGAACAGACGTGTTTTGAAGGTCACATCGTAGGCAAGCTGCGCGGCCTCACCGCTTTGCAGCGCATTCGTGAATCGATAGCCCACACCGCTCGGCAGCAGCGTCAATTTGTCGGCGACTTCGGTATAGATCGCCGTAAAATTAGCCTGCGAGATCGTGCCCTGACTCTTGATGTGGAGCAGCTTGTACATGGCGTCATAGTTGCCCGCGACCCACGCATTCAGAAAGTCGCCCGCCGTCTGCTGCGCTTCTTCGAGCGAGAGCGCCACTGTCGGCCCCGCCTGTGCTGGCGAGAAGGCTGTCCCGGTCGATCCGCTCGCGCTGCTGCACGCGGCCAGCACCACCGCAATCATCACAATAAGACTCAGTCGTCGCATATCAATAAACCTCGTTTAACCAGGGTGCATTCGGAATGAGGGGCGAGCGTTGCGCTTTGGCTGAAGGCCATCGCCTAGCGGACGCGGGAACCCGGCGTGCCAACCCCAAACGCCCATTTAGTATGGAGGGCGGCGTGCCGCCTGCGGAT
>JBBRMW010000251.1:0-8621 GCA_038230635.1 Aggregatilineales bacterium
CTTCACCATCGATGGCAAGCGCGATCAGATCGTGACGGTCGGCGTCCAAGCCAATGGATCGGGTACGGTCATCGAATTTCGTGACGCCAACGGCAAACTGTGGCTGCCGATTTTCCAGTTCAGCAAATCCAATACGCTGTACAACGTGTATCAGTTGGGCGGACCGCCGCCATACACGGTGACGCTCGGTGCGCAGCAGTTCACGCTGACCGTCTCCGATGGCAACGTGGTGCGTGCCGATAAAGGCGCCGTCACGATCGGGCAAAAGATCACGGATAAGCTGGCTGCGCCCGCACTGGTCGCCGTCTACGGCGTGAGCGGCAAGCCCGGCGATCTGGTGAGCGTGCAGTTGCAAGTGAGCAATAAGACCATCGCCAGCGAAATGCACGATGCCGATGGCAAGCTGCTCCAGCGCGTCGATACGGCGACGGTCAACAACACCGATGTGAGCGTGTATACGTTGTCCGGCAAAGCGCCGTTCACGCTCGAATTCCCGGCGGATGGTCAATACAACTTGACGGTCACGACCGGCAACGCCATCCGCAGCGATTTGGGCAAAGTCACGCTCGGCACGCCCATCTCGAACACGCTGCCCACGCCCGCGCAGATAGCGATCTACACGATCGACGCCAAAGCCGATCAACAGATCAGCGTCGAACTGCAAATCGGATCGAAGGCCGGCGACAGCAAACTGACCGATGCGGACGGCAACGAGTTGATCGCTGACGCGCAGAGCCAGAAAAATAACACGACGCACAGCCTCTTTACGCTGACGGGGACTGCGCCGTACACGCTCACGTTCACTGCCGCGAATCAGCTTTACAAGCTGACGGTTTCCGATCACAACGTCCTGCGGAAAGATCAGGGTGTGATCCGCTTCGGCAATACGGTCAGCGATACGCTCAAAGCGCCCGCCGAGATCGCGGTCTATTTGATCGACGGTCAGCCGAACCAAGTGATCTCGATCAAACTGCAAGATAACGGCAGGCCGCTCACCAGTCAACTCCGCGACGCGAATAGCATTCTGCTGCAACCGACGGGGCGCGCCACTGCCAACAACGCCAACTATGATGTATACACGCTGTCCGGCCAACCGCCCTACTCGCTCACCTTCACCCCGACGGCCAAGTACAGCCTGACTCTGAGCGACGGCTCGATCTTCAACGTGCCGCTGGGCGAAGTTCCGTTTGGCACGACCGTCACGAACACGTTGACCGCGCCGGGACGAACCGCCGTGTACACGCTCAACACCGCCGCCGATCAGATCATCAGCGCGCAGATCACGACGCAGGGCGGTCAAGCGGGCTTCGTCACCGCGACGTTGACTGACAAAGATGGCAACCCCATCGTGGCGCAGACCCGTATCTTCAACGGCACCAACGGCGTAACGTATGTTTACACGCTGTCGAAGCCGGGGCCATACACGTTCGCATTCGACGTGACGGCGCAGTATACGTTGATATTTACGCGCGGCGATGCGAGCGTCGTCAACCTGACACAGTTCCCGACGGCGACGCCCACATCCACGCCCACACCGATTCCGACGGCGACGGTGACGCCGACTGCCACACCCTAATCGCGCCCTTCACCACACATTCAAGAACCTCACTCCAGCCTCTTCTCCGTGAGACCGAGAGGGGGCTGAGGGGTAAGGGCAATCCCCTTTTTCCCAGGTGTCGGGTGGCTAGTTCAAGCAAGAGAGCTGTGCCCATGTTCAATCTGTTCTCAGATGCGGTTCGCCAGTATCAGATCAAGCAGAGCGCGATCCACCTGATAGCCGTGAAATTCCTCATAGACGGCTCCGGGGCGACCATGTGCGATGATGCCAAAGTCACCTTTGAACGTCCACAGGCTGAAACCCCAGCCAAATTCCTTAAACAAGCCGAATAGGTCGCCAAACCAGCGCAGCGCCACATCGTTCGGCGTCTTGCTATAACAGCCACATTCGCCGATATGCACCGCGACGCCTTGTGCTTCCAACGCGCGCCAGGGCTGGTAAAAATCGCGCAAGACCGCCCGATCCCACGTTTTCCCTTCCCACACGGTCGCCGGATAGATCGGCTCTGGCAGTCCCACACTGCCTAACCACCAACCCGCCTGATAATGACTGACGGGCATGGGTTGATAGCCACGCCCGCTCTGCATCACACCCAGGTCGGCTAATTCAGGCATGGCGAGATTGCCGCCGCTCAGGCCGTCGATCGTGATCGCGCGGCTCGAATCGATCGCACGGATGGCGGTCACCGTTCGCCGGATCACCTCGGCATGGTTTTGGCGTGTCATGCCATATTGCCCCAGATCGGGCGGCTCATTGACCAGATCGAAGCTCAGAATATTATTGGGGATGCCCTGATAGCGGCGGGCAAACGTCTCCCACAGGAACACGAATCCGTCCTGAGCCACTGAATCGAGCCACAGGTTATCGCGCTCCAGGTCGTTGCGGTTGATGCAATAGCCGGGTACACGATGCAAGTTCAGCGACAGGTGCAGGTGGCGCGATCGACAGGCCGCCAGATACTCATCGACGTGCTCAAAAATGCGCTCATCCGGGTGGAGATAATCAAAATTCTGCGTCCAAAAACGATAATCCATTGGGATGCGCACGAAATTAAAGCCCAGTTCGGCCAGAAAATCGAGTGCGGGCAGATCGGGCGCGTCGGGAGTCCGTCCGGCCTCCCAACTCACCATCCATTGGAAATTGAAACCATAATGCGGCATGGTGGAGTCCTTGAACTAAAAGCTGTGCGTTTTGACGAAATCAACAATATCCGAAACTTTGCCTTCCGCGATCGAAATGCACGTATCCGCGCAGCCGTAATAGAGGCGCAGCATATCGCCGTTGATAACTGCCGAACTGGGAAAGACCACGTTGGGTACATCGCCAACACGCTCGTAAAGTTCGGTCGGCGCGAGCAGATAATCCTGTGTGCGATAGAGCACTTTCCAGGGTTTTTCCAGGTCGAGCAGCGCGCCCCCGGCGTAATACAGGTAGCCGTTGCAGCTTGTCCAGACGCCGTGATAGATCAGCAGCCAGCCTTCGGGCGTCTCGATGGGCGCGGGGCCGGGGCCGATCTTGGTGGACTGCCAGCCGCTAGTGGGCCCCATGACGAAGCGATGACGTCCCCAATGGATCAGATCAGGGCTGGTCGCATAGAAAATGTCGCCGAAGGGCGTATGTCCGCGATCGCTGGGGCGATGGTAAATCGCATACTGACCGTTGATCTGGCGCGGAAAAATCACGCAGTTGCGGTTGGCGGTCGGCAGCGGATTCTCCATCTGCTTGAACGTTTTGAAATCCTTCGTCATCGCCAAACCAATTTGCGGGCCGTGCGCATCGGCATTGCACCAGGTGATGTAGTAGGTGTCGTCCAGCTTCGTGATGCGCGGGTCGTAGCTTTGCGAGGTCATGCGGATTTCGGGATCGTCGCTTTCCATCGTGATCCGATTGGGATCGATGTCCCAATGGATGCCATCCTGACTGAAACCCACGTGCAGCGTGAAGTCGAAGTTAACCTCGTCGATGCGGAACAGCGCCGCATAGCCCTCGCCAAAGTGGACGATCGCGCTGTTGTGGATGCTATTCGCACGCGGGACAGCCTGCGCGGTCACGATCGGGTTGCCGCTGTAACGTTTAAGAACCGTTTCGTTTGCCATCATTGAACTTTCTTGAATTTTTGGCGCGCCAAAGAAAAATTGGTACACGCAACACGGTATATTTTGATTGTTCATTCTACATTGAATCGATTCATTAAACAATTATTCGAAATTTCGGACACGGCAAACCATCGTCCCTACAAGAATCATCACCCTTGTAGGGACACGGCTTGTCGCAGCCGCTTGAAACGTCCGTTCACAGTCCGAAAATTAGAGGCAATCGTCCTATTTTCCTGAAAATTGGAGGCTTGACAAAATATCGTGTCACGGCTATAGTTGAATTGTTCAGTGAAAATAGAGTTGCGTTCAGCGTTTTCGTTCATACAGTTTTTAGATCATCGCACCCATTTACGGAGAAGTTGATGCCAGAGCGGATCACACTGCGACAGGTGGCGGAGTTGGCCGGAGTTTCGCTGGGAACAGCCTCGCAGGCGTTGAGCAGCAAAACCAATGTGCTGCCGGAAACGCGGACGCGCGTGCTGGATGCAGCGACGGCCTTAGGCTACAAACAAGCCCTGCGGACAGCCATTTCGGTGAACAAGAAACTCAACACGATCGGGCTGCTGACCAAACGCGAGCCAGGGATGCCGCCTTCGCTCAACCCGTTCTACTCGTACATCCTGTCGGGTGCGGAGCATGAATGTCAGCGGCTACGTATCAACCTGATGTATGCAACGGTCGAGGTCGATGAACGCAACCGTCCGCTCGAACTCCCATCGATGCTGCTCGACAAACACGCCGATGCCTTGATCATCGTTGGAACTTTTCTCGAAGATGCGATCGCCGAGATCAGCCGTCAGGCCACACCGAACGTCGTGTTGGTCGATGCGTATGCGGCGGGTCAAGCGTTCGACAGCGTGGTTATCGACAATATCAATGGCGCTCAAACGGCGGTTGAACACCTGATCACCAACGGTCATCGGCATATCGGGTTGGTCGGCAGCCACGCCGAAAGCTATCCCAGTATTCGGGAACGGCGCAAGGGCTATACCCGCGCACTGCGTGATAACGACATTGCGGATACCTACATCGAAGATAGCCCACTCACCCGCGACGGTGGCTACGAAGCAACCCGCCGCCTACTTCAACGCGCGCCGCAGATCACCGCGATCTTTGCCTGCAATGATGCGGTAGCGTTTGGTGTGATGCACGCGGCCTATGAAATGGGTCGCAAAGTCCCCCTGGACTTATCTGTGATTGGCTTTGACGACATCGATCCGGCACAGGAGGTGATCCCACCACTGACGACGGTTCATGTCGATAAAGTGTTGATGGGGGCGCTGGCGGTGCGGCATCTGCTCGATCGAGCAGCCGACCTATCCCGCGCGGCTCTCACAACGTCGGTCAGTACGCAGCTTATTTTGCGCGACTCGGTGCAGTCGCTGCAATAAGCCAATCCGATTCGTCGGATGTCTTGAAACTGAAACATTGTGCATGGTGAGCAAAGGAGGCCGCCGCTTTCGTTGACTCGAAATACAGCGTTGCGCTGTTGGTAAACGATTGATTTGTTCCACGAAATTTTAAAGGAGAGAGAAGACATGTTACGCAACTTGTTTCACAAGACCTTGCTTGTCGTCGTGTTATTGGCTCTGGTAGCGGCTGTTGGCGGGCGTTCGTCAGCCGCCGCGCAGGCGTTATCGGGTACGATCACCGTCCTTTCGCACCGCACTGATTTGGATAAAGACGGCACGTTGGCGAAATATTCAGCCGCTTTCACCGCCCTCAAACCAGGCGTTACCGTGAAGTGGGAAACCATCACGGATTATGCAGGCGAAGTGGCGACTCGGCTGAACACCAAAGATTACGGCGATGTGCTGAATATCCCGCCCTCGGTTTCGGCGGATAAGTATGCGAATTTCTTCAGCCCGTTGGGAACAGTCGCCGATCTGGGCAAGAAATATCAGTTCATCAACAATGGCGCCTTCAACGGCACGGTCTATGGCATTGCGACCACCGGGAACGCCAATGGTTTACTCTATAACAAGGACGTTTTCAAAGCTGCCGGGATCACCGCCACGCCCAAGACGCCCGATGAGTTCCAAGCTGATTTGAAGCTGATCAAGGACAAAACTTCGGCGATCCCCCTGTATACCAACTATCATGCGGGTTGGCCGTTGACCGCATGGTCCGATGGTAGGGCCGCGTTCAGCGGCGATCCCGATTTGAGTAACCTCAAACTTCCGCATATGGATGCGCCCTTTGCGGCAGGCACACCTATGTACCAGTCCTACAAGCTATTGTATGATGCGGTCAAGGCGGGTTACACGGAAAAAGACCCAACCACCACCGACTGGGAAAAATCCAAGAATCTGATCGCCACCGGTCAGATCGGCGTGATGGCGCTCGGTTCATGGGCGATTGTGCAGATGCAGGCCGCTGCCGTCGCCGCAGGTAAAGACGCCTCCATCATCGGTTACATGCCCTACCCGACCAGCGTCAATGGCAAGCAGTATGCGGGCGCGGGTCCCGACTACATGATGGCCGTCAACAAGAATAGCCCGAACCAGGACATTGCCAAAGCATTTGTAAGGTGGTTCATGGATCAATCCAATTTTGGCTTCGATCAGGGTGGCATCCCGCCGTTGCTCAGCGCCAAGCTGCCGCCCGCCTATGACGCCTTTTCACAAGCAGGCGTGATATTCGTCGTAGACACGCCCGCCAAAGCTGGCGAAGAAGGTTTCCTCAACAAGATCGACAAGCAGTCCGAAGTGGGCTGGAACAACGGCAGCGGCACTTGGCAATCGACCATTGTCGATGCCGCGCGCGGCCAAACCTCGCAGTCGTTCGATGACATCATGAATGCGGCCAACACCGCTTGGGCTGCCGCACGCAAGACGCTCAATGTAACGCCCTAGTCAAGCGATACTCTCACCCTCTGCCCCTCTCCCACATGGCGAGGGGTGGATAGACTGCATTTTCGCCTCTTCCCTTCAGTTGGAAGGGGGCGAGGGTTGAGGGTTCTGCAGTTAAAAAGTTGTTTGTGCGCTGTCTGGGCGGGATTTTCACCTGGTACAGCGGGAGTGAAAAAAAATGGCAAGTATATCCGTTACATCCCCATCAACGCCGATTGCCGCGAAGCGGACATCCGCACTGGCCTACAAGCGTCAGAAGGTTGTAATCTCAATTCTGTTTTTGGCCGCGCCATTGGTCTTGCTGCTGGTTTTCACCTATCTGCCAGCCATCAACATGTTTCTATACAGCTTTACGCAATGGGACGGTTTCGGGCCGATCGATAAATTCATTGGCTTTCAAAATTATCTGGATATTTTCACCAAGCCCGCCTACTTTTCGGTGTTCGGGGTTAGCTTTTTCTACTTTACGGGTTCAGTCGTGCAAATCGCGTTGGCGCTGTATTTTGCCACGATAATCAGCTTCAAGGTGCGCTTCAAGAATATTTTTAAGGGTATCTTGTTTTTTCCGAGCCTGATCAATGGCGTTGCCATCGCCTTTACCTTTTTGAACTTTTTTCAGCCCGATGGCGGACTCGATGCTGTTGTGAGAACGTTAGGCGCAACGGGCGCTGATCTTCCCCTGTGGTTGGGGGATCGCCACCTGATTAACATTTCGCTGACGGCGGTTTCGGTCTGGCGCTACATGGGCTTCAACTTTGTGATGTTCGTGGGCGCGATTCAATCGATTCCGTCGGAAATTTATGAGGCCAGTGAAATGGACGGTGCGGGCCGATGGCAGCAGTTTCTGCATATTATTCTGCCGAGCATCCGCCCGATCGTGGCACTCAGCATGATTCTGGCGGTCAAAGGCGCACTGAGCGTGTTTGAAATCCCCTACGTCATGACGGGCGGCATGAACGGGAGTACGACCTTTGTGATTCAGACCGTCAACGAGGCATTCAAACTCAACAAAGTGGGACTAGCGTCCGCGATGGCCGTTATTCTGCTGATCCTCATCGTCATTGTAACGATCGTTCAAAATGTGCTGCTCAATGATAGAGAAACGACGCAAAAATTATGAAACTCGAGCCTGAACGTGTTTTGACATCAACGCTAAAGTACGCCTCTTTGGTATTGGGTTGCATCGTCGTGCTGCTGCCACTGATGCTCATTTTCCTGGCCGCCTTCAAGACCGACCAGGAATTTTACAATAAGCCCGTTTTTTCGCTGCCCAGCAGCTTCCTGAACCTTCAGAATTTCAGCGACGCCTTCACGGGCGGTCTGATGCTGCAAGGATTCTCGAATACCGCGATCATCCTGGTCGTTTCCTCTGCGGGCACAATTATCATCGGAACGATGACGGCTTACGTGCTCAGCCGCTTCGATTTCAAGCTCAACGCGGTCGTATCGGGATTGTTTTTGCTGGCTGCGCTGATCCCTGGCGTTTCAACTCAGGTGGCAACGTTCCAGATCATCAGCTTTTTGGGGCTGTTCAATAAGATTGGCTCGAATATTATTTTGAATCTGGGAACGGATGTAATTTCGGTCTATATCTTTTTGCAGTTTTTGAATGGCATCTCGCGTGACCTGGACGAGGCCGCCCTCATGGATGGGGCATCCTTCTTCGGCGTATACCGGAAAATCATCCTGCCCTTGCTCATGCCTGCCATTGCGACGGTGCTGATCATTAAAGGGGTGGCGATTTACAACGATTTTTACACGCCATTTTTATACATGCCCGGCAAAGGTTTAGGCACCATCTCCACGTCGTTGTTCCGATTTATCGGGCCGTACAATGCGCATTGGGCGGTGATTTGCGCGGGCGTCGTCATCACCGTTATCCCCACTCTGATTATCTTTTTGTTTCTACAAAAATATATCTATAACGGGTTGACACAAGGCGCAGTTAAGTAGCGGAACCGGTGTTTACCATTGACGAAAATCCCGCTCAGAGCCTGTTTGGAAAGCCCTCACCCCCTACCCCCTCTCCCGCAGGTAGAGGGGGAAACCGCGCTCGAAAGCCCCTCGCCATGAGGGAGAGGGGTTGGGGTGAGGGCTATTTGTCACTTTCAAAAC
>JBBRMW010000252.1:0-8608 GCA_038230635.1 Aggregatilineales bacterium
CCATTCAAATATCCGCTCACTGAACACTGGCGAAAACAGGCTCAATAACGTCATAATCTCATTCGGCAGGACAAGCATTGAACTTCCTTTGTTGTGATTGGATCGTTCTCAGCTTATCCTGTCTTTTTTTTCGTGTCTACTCTCGCGCGAATTATCAACCACAGTATGGGGAATACTCGAACATGATGAAGATGTTTTGGTGGGTTGGCTATTTGAAGCTGGCAATTTGGTTGGCACCTACGACTCAAATCCTGCCTTTTCTGGCAGCGAAGAGGAGACACCGACATTGACAGGAATGGATGTGCAACGCTTGTGTGATGCGCTGTCTGTGCCACTCGCGGTGGCGGAGGCGCAGTCAATTCTTTTTGACGAAGATTACGTGTTTGCGAGCGAGCGACACGCTGATTTGGTGGAGGCATTGAAACTTCCTGAGTGGTCAGTAGGATCAGGATTCGAATACCTGGAAAGAGAGACACCGCCGCCCGGCCTCCAAAAATCCGATCTTGTGCGTGTGGGCGAATAGCGTCCGTTGCGAATGCTCGCCGCTATGGGTACGATCGCGCGTAAACGATCTCATTCTGACGTAGGAACAATCACTTCATGGATAGTTTTTCGCCCTCATTTTCTTTGACTGGCAAGGTGGCGATCGTTACGGGTGCCTCACGCGGCATCGGCGAGGCGATCGCGCACACCTACGCGTCTGCGGGTGCGAAAGTCGTGCTGGCAAGTCGCAAACTCGATGGTCTGAGCGCGGTCGCTGAGGCGATCAGGGCGGCGGGCGGCGAGGCAACTTGCATCATGGCGCACATGGGCGAAGCGGATGCGGCGGCGGAACTCGTGGCGCAGACGGTGGCGACTTATGGCGGCCTCGATATTATCGTGAATAATGCGGCCACCAATCCCCACTTCGGCCCGCTGCTCGGCAGTGAGGAGAGCATGTGGGATAAGACGCTCGACGTGAATCTGCGCGGATATTTCCGTCTGATCCGCGAATCCGTCCCGGCGATGGCGGCGCGCGGTGGCGGCAAAGTGATCAACCTCGCCTCGGTAGCCGGAATCGAGCCATCGCCGGGAATGGCGCTGTATGGGATCACCAAAGCCGCCGTGATCATGATGACGAAGGCGCTGGCGATCGAACTCGCGCCGCAGAATATCCAGGTCAACGCGATTGCGCCGGGCTTCATCAAAACGCGCTTCAGTCAAGCAATCTGGGGCAACGAACAGATCAGTGAGCAAGTAATCGCGCGAACGCCCGCCGGACGTATCGCCTCCGTGAACGAGTTGACCGGGATTGCGCTCTATTTGGCCGCACCCGCCAGCAGTTTCACGACCGGTCAGACGATCGTGGTCGATGGCGGTTTGACAGTGGCATGAACGCTCTACCTGCCGACTTTGTCGCGCCACCCGCACGGAATACGCCATTGTTGGGTGCGTTTGTCGTGGCGCTCTTTGGGGCGGCGGCCTATTTCGGGGTCGGCTTGCTGATCGCACCCACAATCACGGCACTCTACAACAACGATCCATTGATCATCTACGCGCCCACTCATTTTGAGGATGCGCGCCAGTATGTGCTGATCTGCAACGAAGGCTATAATGTCCCCTGGGAGCCGCTGCCCACCCTGCACGCTAGTCGTCTGAACTGGATGCCCGGTTATGCGCTCGCCCAATGCCTGCTGCACGATTGGACGGGCATTTCACTCGTGTTCACGGGCGTGGTCGTCTCGACGGGAGCGATCGGCTTGGCGCTGTTTTTTGGGGCGCTGACTTTATATCATCTGGCGATCCGTGCCCCGACACTGCACGCGTTGGTCGCCCTCATGCCGCTGATCGGCGCGGTGTGGGTCTATTTACCCGGTGCTGAGGCGATGTTCCTGTGTCTGGGGATGATCGTGCTGTGGTTTATCACGCTGCCATCGCTCGGTAATCGCACGCACTTCGGTTGGTCCCAACTTGCCCAAATCCTGAGTGGGGTTCCGCTGGGCGTGACGTTCATGCTGACCAAACCGAATGCGTTAGCGTTCGTCGCGCCGATCGGTTTTGCATTTGCCTACCAAAGCTGGGAATCTTCGCGGCGCGCGGGTTATGCGGCGGGATTTTGGTCGTTCATCGCCGATATGGTGATCGATCAGGCGCGACCTATCCTTGTGCGGCTCAAACGGCATGGCGAGCCGTTGTTCAGTTTGAATGATCAGCCCTTGCGGTATGAATGGCGCACATTGACCGTCGCGGTCGGGATTTTGCTCGGATTCGCGGGGTGGCTGGCGTATACAAGTGTGATCAGCGGTATACCGAACTATTTTTTGCAGCAGCAGCTCGAATATTGGGGGCGCGCCTGGACGGTGGGCGATGTCAATGCGATGTTTCGATTTTTTGCGCAGGCCGTACAGCCGTCCAATGCACACACGCCCTGGCGCTATGTGGCGGCCTGGGATTTGGCCGTCGTGATCGCAGCACTGATTCCGGCGGTCAGCCGGCGCGTCCCGACGCTGATTCGGGGGATGCTCGTGCTGCTGGTCAGCTTCATGCTGCTGACGGCGACCGCCAGTTTTGCTAGTGATCGCTATGCGGCTTCGACAGCGCTGATAGCGATCGGCTGGAGTTGTTGGCTCGCGCCACTGACCGCGACCCGCCGTTATGCGCTGCTGCGGTGGGGATTCGTGATTGGGATGGTCGCCATCACCTGGTATCTGCTGCTCGTCAAGATGATCCCCGCTGGCGAGCCAGGATCGTGGCCGATCGCATCAGATACACGGGCACCCCGCTGATGATCAGTCACGCACGTCTGAATCTGTTGGTACGGATCGCGTTGGCGCTCGTGGGTTTTGGCGCGCTGGCGCTGCTCGTGGTGGCGGCCCGACCTTGGCCGCGCTATCAGGGATCGATCGTGGGCGCGGCGGAGACGGCCTTGCCCATGATCGATGATCGCGGGCAGGTCAATGCTGTGCTTACCATGTCGCATCCGGCGGTCGTCAGCTTTCCAACCGATTGGAAACTCCCCGATCAAATTTGCATGGTCGTACACATTCAACGCGGAGAAACGCCGACGACGCTACCTTTCGATGAATATTTGCCGCAGCCGCGCTGGGACGATCGCCCGGAAAGTGCGCTGGTCTTCGCGCCCAAAGACATCACCATCCATACGGAAGATAATGCGTATTTCGCCCTGGCCGATCCATTTTACGAGTCGGCGATCGAATCGAACTTGCCGTATCGTGTACAGTGGGTGGGCAACGAACCGATCTTGCTCTACATCAATCAGGCGGTCGATCGGCTGTTGTGTTATCACGCGAATGGCGTCAACCGCTCGAATTACCTTCCGTTCACGCACTTGATTCGCTTCCGGGTGGAAAACGCGCATATCGTCCACGATCCAGCTTTCTTGCTCGCCTATAACCTCGATCCGGTTACACCTGTACCCGATACGATCGTCCTGACGAAAGTGTCAATCGAGTCGTACTTGGCCGACCTTGTGCAAAGCGGCTCGCCCGTCGTGCTGCCGATGTCTGCCGCACAGCGCGCGCAACGTGAAACCGAGTCGGCTCCGCGCTGAACGGCGCTATAATCTGTGCTATGAGTGAAAATCGCCGCCAAGCTGCTCGCCGTTTTGGATTGACCCGTGCCGACTCGCAAGCCTATTACGAGCGCGGCCTGGAGTCATTTGCCGCTGAGGATTACGAAAACGCGATTCTCGACCTCAATGAGGCGATCCTTTACGACAAAAGGCGTGCCGAACTATATACGGCGCGCGGCCTGATCCATAAAGCGGCGGGAGGTCGTGATCAGGCGGAAGCCGATTTGCAGCAGGCGCTCAAGCTCGATCGGCGGCAGTGGATGGCCTCGTATGGCCTCGGTGTGATGGCTTTCGATCGGGCAGAGTGGGCAACAGCCATCGACTGGTTCACGAAATCGCTTGTTGTCGGACCTGGGCATCCCGAAGCTTGGTATCATCGCGCCGTCACCTATCACAATATGGGCGACGACACGAAAGCACTGGCCGATATGCAAACTGCCCTGCGTTGGTTCAAAGATGCAGATAAGCGGCGCAACGACGCCAATAAATGGGTCAAAGACCTGACACCCGCCCTAACGATCGAAAGAGACTATGGCAGCACCGCTGCCCGACCCGGCGGAAGCAGCATTCCGGGCCTACCGAAAGCGCCCAACGGCGAATGAGGTTGCAAAACAGGTGGGCATTTAAACGTCGATTTGTCGTTTGGATCGGACTCGTTGGCCTGACTTTGCTGATCGCGGGTTGTTCGGCTGGCACAACCCCGCCCATTATCTACGTCACGGCGACGCCACCCCGCTTGCCGACGGTGGCCGGGAACGCCCCAATGATTCCGCCCAACCTGTTCGCGCCGACGATCACCTCCGCCGTCGCCAGTCGCACGCCGATCCGCCCGACGCCCAACCCGACGATGCCGATCCGCGCGACGGCGGTGGCCTACGCCGTGCAAAATGGCGATACGTTGCCGATCATCGCGGCGAGCTATGCGATCGAAGTCGATGCGCTGCTACGACTCAATCCGAGCCTCACCGCGACCAGCATCTTACAAGTCGGTCAAACGATCAACGTTCCGGCGCGCCCCGGCATAACCGGGCCGAACTTCAAGATCATCCCCGACAGCGAGCTGGTCAATTCGCCGTCGGCGCGCGGCTTTGACGTGAATCAGTATGTGCGGCTGCAACCGGGCTTCCTCCACGTCTTTTCGGAAGTGGTGGCGGGTCGCCCAATGGATGGCGTGGACGAGATCAACTTTCTGGCAAGGGCGAACAGCATCAATCCGCGTCTGCTGCTGGCGTTGCTCGAATATCGTGGCGGCTGGCTGACCAACCCGGTGCCAACAAGCGATCAGATCGATTACCCCCTGGGCCATAAGGGGCCGTGCCTGGGTCATGGGGATTGCAAAGGGCTGTTCCTGCAATTGTCATGGGCGGCAGATTGGCTCAACGCGGGGTACTATGGCTGGAAATATCGGGGCCTGACGATGCTGCAATTCGCCGATAACGCACGGCTGGCCTTTGCGCCAGAACTGAATGCGGGCAGCGTGGCCGTTCAGATTATGTTGGCACAGGGACAGAATCAAACGGCGTGGCGGCCACAAGTTGCGGCAGGGGGACTCTACGCGACATTCACCGCGCTGTTTGGCGATCCGTTCCGCTTCGCCGTCGAGCCGCTCATTCCCGCCAATTTGACCCAGCCCGTGTTGCAATTTCCCTTCGGCCAAAATGAACTGTGGTATTATACGGGCGGCCCGCATGGGGGGTGGGATGCGGCGAGCGGATGGGCCGCCATCGACTTTGCGCCCCCCAAACCGTCCGATGATTTGCTGGCGGCGCAAGGTGCGTGTTTTGTTTCGCCAAGTTTTGAGACCGCGATGGCCGCTGGTGTGGTCGTGCGCAGCGATGACGGCGCGGTCGTAATTAACTTGAGCGGCATCGACGATGAGCGCGTGGGCTGGACACTGCTGTATTTGCACGTTGCCGATGCGGATCGGATCGCGGTGGGGCAGAAAGTCCTACCCGGCACGCGGATTGGTCACGCCTCATGCCAGGGTTTCGATCTGAATGCGGTCGCCACCCACTTGCACATCGCACGACGCTACAACGGTGAGTGGCTGCCCGCCGATTGCAAAGCGTGTAATGCCAGCCAAAACGTGCCCCCTTTCGTTTTAGGTGGCTGGCAAGTCCATGGCGATGATCAAGGACGTATCTATCAGGGGACGTTGGAGCGAGGAGGCATCGTGCGGCGCGCCGATCAGGGGCGCGATCAACCCGATAATCAGATTTCGTGGTGAAGTTAGGATGCAGATGGCTAAGCGATTTAAGGGTAGTTTCGTCTTGATGTTCTCGCTGGTCGCCACCCTGAGCGTGATTGGGCTGCCACGCGCAGCACTGGCGCAAACCGGGGCAACCCCCGTCCCGATCAACCTATCCTCAGCGACTCCCACGCCACCGCCCGTGCATTCACCGACACCGAGCCGCACACCGACCAATACCGGATCGGCGGTGGCGGAGGCGCTCGATAAGACGATCGGCGCAAACATCCGGCAGAGTCCCGATGCGAACTCGGCCAAACTGGGCAATATTCCGACCGGGAAATTCTACGCAATACTGGGAAAACATACGGTGTTAACCCTGGAAAAACCGATTATCTGGTATTTGATCCTGTATGGTCTGCCGAATCCAGATTCGACAGGGTGGGTCTACAGCGAGGTTGTCAAGGTAAGCGGGCCGGTTGCGTCTATCCCGGAAATAAAAGAAATCGCCACGATCAATCCGGCGGCGGTCGCGGCGCAATCAACCTCTGATTCGCTGACTCGGACGCCGGGCGCGCCGGGTTCGGCCACCGCGCTCCGCCTCTCGGCGACGGGGGTCATTACGGCCAATCCGAATGGGACGATTGAACCCACCAACGGCGGTCCGCTGCCCACATTCACCTATCCGCCGCCAATCGTCGAAGCGACGCTCGCACCGCGCCTGAACACCAATACCAAAGCGCAGGGTGGCGTGCCGCCGATCATCCCGATCCTGGGTCTATCTGTCGTGGGGCTACTGGGGTTGCTAATTAGCGGGCTTCGTCGTCGCTGAACGGGTGGGCGTAGCCGCGCTCACGGGAGGGATCGTAACCCCGGTATTGGGACGCGGCGTCGGCGGCAAGCCATTCTGGGTGCGCACCGCGATCTCGCCGTAGCCGATCACGGCGAACAGCGCGAAGACTACGATCAACGGCAGCCACCATAGGCGACCGGGCGGCGTCGGTTTCACGGCGGTAATACGGTCAGCAGGCGGTTGCAGTACGAACGTGATCTGCGCCAGCGCGAAGATCAACAACAAGCTCAAGAGCAGCGCCGCCAACCACCCGAAACTGAACAAGTCCTGGATCTGGCCGTTGAGCACGATCCGCACCAACAGATCGCGGATAATCGGTTCTGCGAGGGCGAATCCGCTCAGCACCAGAATCCCCGGCCAAGCCGATCCACTGCGCACGACCAGCACACTGCCCACCCAGCCGACCAACAAGTAGCCGGGGATTGCGCCGAGTCCAAAATTCGTGGTGAACTGCCCAAAGATGCCGAAAAGGAGCGTCGTCAGCAATATGCCACGCCAGCGCCCGATACCCTGCGCCGACGACAGAATATAGCCGAACATCAAGAAACCCTGGCAGAGCGGGAAGATAATTCCAAACGAGATCGCTTGTTGGGTGAAACTCGCGCTGCTGGTCACTAATTGTGGCAGGTTGCCGAAGATGCCGCCGAGAAGCTGCGCTGTGACGAATAACAGCCACGTAGCCGGAATCCACACCAAAACGCCTGCCGCAAACCCAATCGGCAGCGTGAGCAGCGGTGGTCGCCGTCCCATGATCGCATTCAGGCGAACATCGCTGATCAGCAGCGCGCCCAGGGTGAACAGCCCAAACACAAACAGCGATGCGATCAGGCGCAAAAACGCAATGTCGATGTTGCCTTGCAGCCCGACAATCAGCGCCGCACTGACGATCAACACGAGCAAATATAAGCGCAGTCCACTGCGCAGCGAGGGCAATCTCGATGAGTCGCTCACACATTCACCCCGATTGAGTCGAAATCGAATCAGGCGGACACGGCAGGCCGCGTCTCTACAAGGACGAGATTTTCGGTAGGGACGCGACAGCCCAAATCCAGCAGCGCATTCCTATGAGGCGGGGATCGCCTTGAACAGCGCGTTCACCAGATCGATCAACTGACTATCCGTTATTTTGATTTTCGGTACGGTGCCAGTCGGCTCCGGTCGATAAATGATCAACACCATGTTGCGATAATGCACTTCTGCCATAACCGGGTCGGTAGCGGTGATAATGCCTTCATCGCCAACTTTGAGCGGCTGTTTGCTGAGCAGCGTCGAAGTTTCCAGGCTATAGCGGTCGACCGCATCTTGCGCCGAACGTGTAATCCATAGCGCAACTTGATAGACAGCGCCGTCGTCGGTTCGATAACTGAGCACGGAGCCGTACTCATAAGAGCCGTTTTGGGCGGTGATGCGTTTGAACGGGCCGCTGGATGCGGGCGAACTCTTGTTGAACGCCGCGGAATTGCTCGTACCCGGCGACAAAATGGGCCCAGACGACGTGACCGTTGGGCCGCTTGTGACATCGATGGGAATGGCCGTTGACGCATCTACAGCGCTCGTACCGATGGCAGGCGGTGTATCAGATGGCAAGGGGGTGGGGCTGCCGCGCTCAAGCGTCTGAGGCGGCTTGGTCACAATCTGCTGAGTGGGCCGCAACGCGATGGGTGTAGCAGTCGGGGTCTGAGTCCCGCAGGCAGTCACCGTCAGAGCCAGCAGCGTCATTGTCGCCGCGAGCGTGATTGGTTTCGACTTTAGAAGCATCGATCGTAGGAACATCGTTAATTTTGACTCCTTTTGCTGCTTATTGTGCCCGATCCTGACGATTTATGCGACTGAACAACTGGTCTGGGTGCATTCAGGGTTGGGGGCAGACTATAGAACCCCTCTATCCCCCCAGCCCTTTCCCCCACGCCAGCGGGGGGAAAGGGGAGTCACACCCGACCGCTGACCGAGCTAGCCACGTCCTTCAGCCAGCGGGTGCTCCCTTTGCCCCGGCTGC
>JBBRMW010000253.1:0-8602 GCA_038230635.1 Aggregatilineales bacterium
GGTCCCATCCGCTGGCTACCCACCCAGTTTCAACTTCCCCGCTTTATTGCCTTTTTACGCCGTGCCATTGAACGTGCCTATGGAACTACCGATGCCATCCCCATATACACCTTCTAAACCAATTTTCGATCTACTGAGTCTCATTTTTTCGCCAACCGCATCTACACGGGAGACTATGAGCACGGCGGACTGATTTATGAAAATTTCGTGCCTGCTCTGATCCCGCACCTATGGTATGATGAGGAGCAGGCACGTCGCCAGGAACGCGGCAGAAAGCCGAAGGGTGAAGCCGTGGCGGCGGAACTGGAGCCGCGCCGTGTGTCGAGTCCCAGCCTGATGTCGGGGAAATTGGCTTGCGTATCAGTCTCGGGTCAGAGGCACACTATGCACGCGCACCGCTCGCCTGCAACGAAGAATCGCACCCGGTCAAACTTCTATGAATGCTCTGAACACAAGCATAGCCGTGGTGACAACTGCCCGTTTTATGGCCTCAGTCAAAAAGCCGTGGACAAGTCAGTCGTGGATGTGATTTTGCGGGATGTCATCACACGCGATAATTTACGTCCGCTCGCCGACGCACTTAACACTCAGTTAGCGTCGCAGCAAACACTTTACACGACCCAACTCACGCATTTGCAGACCCAAATTGTGGAGGTTGAAAAACAGCGTAGGAAATACGCGAAGTTAATCGATGCTGATGACGATCCCAGCATTACCTTGGTCGCCGAATTAAAGAAATACGAGCGGGAAAGAGCCACACTTCACGAACAAAAACGCCAGCTTGAGATGAACGGCCCCGCGTCCATCAGTTCTGAACCCATTACCGATGCTCAACTCGATGCGTATATTGAGCGGGTACGGGCCGTTCTCAACGGCGACGATGCGTTTCTGGCGAAAAGGATTATTGATCATTTCGTCGAGCATGTTGATGTCCAGAAGGGTTCGATGACGGGAACGTTGTATTACACGTTCCCGTCCGGTTTTTTTTTTCGTCCGATTTATCCCCCTACGGACACCCTCCCTAGAGGGGTTGGGGGTGAGGGCTTTTTAGGACAGCCACGCGGGTTGACCGTTCGAGAACGGCGGATCGGTCAGGCGATGTGGGTTCGATCCGTCGGCATTCATCACGTACAGTTCGACCGCGCCGTCCGGGGACGCTGCGAAAGCGATCAATTTGCCATCGGGCGACCAAGCGGGCGTGAAGCCACCGATATTCGTCGTCGACAATCGATGCACGTTCGATCCGTCCGCGTTCATCGCATAAATGCCGCTCTTGCCATCTTTTCGCGTCGATGCAAAAACGATCTGTGTGCCGTCGGGTGACCATGCCGGATCACTATCATTGCCATCCGCATCATCCAACGCGCGCTCGTGGGTGCCATCGGCGGCGATTAACACGATTTGGCTGCGCAGACCGGCGACCCTGGTAAACGCGATCTGCCTGCCATTCGGCGACCAACGTGGATATTCCGCATCGAGGCGACTGCCGATCGCATGGGTCAGCATATGCGTGCCCGAACCATCGAAGGCCATCACGTAGATATTACTCGCGCCGTTGATGCTCTGTGTGAAGGCAATTTGCGTCCCGTCCGGTGATAACGCTGGGTTGCGCGCCGTCACGTTCAGTACATTCAAATTGCTCCCATCGCTGTTCGCTGTCGCAATCTGTCCACCGACTAACAGAGCCAACAGACGACCATCGGCAGAGACAGACGCTTGCGCGTTGTTCGCATCGGTCGCCAACAACCGTTTTGCGCCAGTACCATCGGCGTTCATCACATAGAGCGCGGGCTGTGGGTTGACCACCGTGAATATCAGCGATTTGCCGTTTGGCGACCAATCTGCGCGCTCCACGAGGCCAGCCTTGAAATCGCGGATCGTCCGCGCTTTGGTGCCATCCGTGTTGATCACAGATAACCCGCTTCCGATTGTGTTGATCAGTACGAAAGCGATCTGCTTGCCATCCGGCGACCACGCGGGGGAATGTACGTTGCCGGTCGTGGTGACGGTGGTCAGTCCCGTGCCATCGACGTTCATCAGGAACAAGCCGCCCTTATCGCGCGTCGAAATAAACGCGATCTGCCTGCCATCCGGCGACCATGCGGGCGCAAAATCGATCGATTTGCCGTCGCTGATGAGCGTTTGACCGCTGCCATCCGCGTTGATCGTGTAGATTTGATCGTGGCCGTTGGTCGTATTCGTAAACACGATCTGCTTGCCACTGGGCGACCACGACGCCGAAATACCCGCCGTCAATTTGCGGGGTGTGCCGCCCGGCACATCGACTATGAACAATTCGCGCTCGGAGTCAAAAGCGATCTGCTTGCCATCTGGCGACCACGCTGGATTACTTACAAAGCGCGCGAAACTGGCGGGCAAAACGGGTTTCTGATCCGTGCCATCGGCAGCCATCACGTACAGCCGCCGCGTCCCATCGCGGAACGACGTAAACGCGATCTGTTTGCTATCGGGCGAAAAGGCGGGCGATCCCTCGACGGCGGGATCATCGATCAGTGCGTGGGCGTGCGAGCCATCGAGATCGATTTGGCTGAGCACATTTTTGGTATCGCGCCCCGACGTGAAGATGATCCGCGCGGCGGCGGCACTTCGAGTCGGCGCGGTTGTTGCGGCCACAGTAGCCGGGAGTGTGACCGCGACGCTTGGCGTGCTGATCGATGGGGTGCTTGCTGTGGCAGTGGTGGCGCGAGTCGGCTGATCGGTCTGAGTTGGTGAATGGGTGGCGATCAATGTATTGGTAGGTGTGAGAGTCGATGCGCTGGTCGCGGTTGCAGAGGCACTCGCGGTGGCGACCAGCGTATTCGCCGCTGCGACGACTGCGCCTGTTGTCGCCTCACTGGTCGCGGCGCCCGTGGCATTGGGCGTCCCGTTTGTCGAATCGATGGTTGATGCGGCCACAAACACAACTGTAATCGGCCTCAGATCGCCCACGATCGTCACAAAGCGCGGGTTATAGGTGATCCAGCCAATCTCCTGTGTATCCGCATTTTGGACTTGTAACCAAGTGCTGTTGCTGTTGCGCCCAATAATTTTTACATTCGCGTCCGCCCGGAATTCGGAAAGCCGCGCAAACGTCGAGCCGGGCCCGGCTCGAATGATGAAATATTCGCCCTTCGGGATTTTGATCTGGGCATAGGGCGCGCCGTTGAACAGCGGCGTATCGGAAGGCTCAGGTGACAGCGTGACGGGCGTAGCCGACGGTTCAGGCGATAACGTCGCCTGGGCTTCTGATGGAGCAACCGCCGCCGCTGCCTCGCTGGTCGCCGGAATCGTCGGCTGAATGGCGATCAGGGTAGTCGAATTTGGAAAGGTAGCGATGACCGTGGCAAATAACGAACCGATCGGTCGATTGAGCAAGGCCACCGCACCGAGCAGAACGACCCCGATGACGACGATCGCGCCGATCCACAAGGGCAGCCGCGATCGACCGCGCGCACTGGTTATCGGTGGTTGTGTCGGCGATCCGGCGGCGGTTGGCGGCGCGGTAGCCAACTTGGGCGGAACCGTTGGGTCATCGAGCGCCGGTGCAGGGCTGGGCGTGCTGGTTACCCCAGATAGGGCGGCTTTGGCGAGCGGTGTCGGCGTTTCGCGGATCGGCTTGCCTGCCAGCGGCGCGGTGAACACACCGACGGGTGCGCCCATGCTGCCCTGGATCGCCCGATCGAAGGCTTGCGCGAAGGCGGTCACGGTCTCGAAACGCTCGGCGGGCGTCTTCGCCATCGCGCGGTTGAGCACCAAGCCGACGGCTTCCGGCAGATCAGGTCGCCAAGAACTCGGCACGGGCGGCGTCTCATTGATGTGCTTGTGCATCAGTCCGAAGGGCGTGGGCGCTTCAAACGGCAGGTGTCCAGTCACGATGTTGTAGATCAGCACGCCCAGCGCGTATTGATCGGCGGCGGGGGTGATCGGATCACTGCGCCATTGTTCGGGCGGCATATACGAGGGCGTGCCGACGGTCATGCCCGTACCTGTGAGCGCGCTGGTCGAATCGCTCAGTTTGGCGATTCCGAAATCGACCAGATATGCGCCGCCCTGCGTATCGAACATGACGTTGCCGGGCTTCACATCGCGGTGAATGACACCCTGGCTGTGCGCATAATCCAGAGCACTCGCCAATTCCCGGAGCAACTGCGAAATTTCACCGAGCGAGGGCAGCGGCTTGCCCGCTTTCGTATTCTGCGATAGCCGCTCAGCCAATGAGCCGCCCGTGAGCAGCCGCATCACGATGTAGCTGACATCTTCCTGGGTGCCAAAATCATAGACGGGCACGATATGCGGATGTTCGAGTCCGGCGGCGGTGGTGGCCTCGCGGATGAAGCGTTCGACATAGCCCTCTTGCGATGACAAGCCGAGCGCCAGCACCTTGACCGCCACCACGCGCTTGAGTCCGGCCTGATAGCCCCGATAGACCGCGCCCATGCCACCCGCGCCGAGCAGTTCGCGCAGCTCGTATTGGCCGAGCGATTGCCCATTCAGATTTTGTACATTCATCAATTTGAAGAACTCGCTGATATGGTTTAACGCCCCCTAAGTGTACTGCGAATTAGGGAATCGCGGATAAGGCCGCTGGCGTTTTGTGGTGTTATAGTAGCAAAGGTTCGCAGCGTGGGAGGGAATGGCGATGAATGTCATAGTCATAGTGTGCATCGGCGTTATCGCAGTCGCGGTAATGGTGGCCTTTGCACTGTTTGTGATGTGGACGGAGAATCGTCCGCGTGGTGGCGACTCGCGTGGGAATTCTGCGCCCATGCCGCCTGCACGGGCGCGTCCACCCTCAGATTTTGTGCCGCCGCAGCAATCGGAAGCGAGCAAAGCGTCCCCGCCACCACCTTCCGCCTCGAACCCGCCCGCGCGCGCCGAAGAGGTCACGCAGTCCTTTGGTTTTGGCGCACCCCGACCAATTAGCCAACCACCGCCCGCACCGCCTCCAGCGTCCAGCACTTCGGGCACACTCACTGGCGGCTTTGAACTCCCACCCGGAATGGATATGCGGACTTGGCTCGAATCGTTGGCAAAAAAGCAAGCCGCAAACACCGACGAATTGACCTTCGTTGGTCGTCGTGCTGCGCCACCGCCTGCAGACGATACCAAACGGACGGAGGCGTCAAGAAATACGGTTGAAGTCGACGCTGATGATGTGGCGGATTTACTTGGTGAACCGCCGAGTCCGGAACCAATGAACAAAGGGGCAACACCGATCCCGCACTCTGCGCCACCCGTACAAGCCGTGCCGCCGCCCGCAACGCGATCACCTGCACCTTCGCCAAAACCCATTGCGGACGATGAGTTGGGCAAATCAGGAGCCGACTCTCCTCCTGGTGTCGTCGATGATTCGATCGAGACAAACCAGCGCGAAGAACAATCGCAAGTGATCCAGCGTTATCTGCCGCCTGCAATGATCGAGAAAGCCATTGCAGCTTTGGACATACCAATCCCCACCGAGGATGTGCGATTCACCGCCTTCCGACCGGATCGCGTGACCGTCGAAACGTGGTATACGCTGCTCGTTTATGCACATATCGAAGCCGCGCTCAGTGCCGTCCGCGAGGACGCGACGCTATTCCGCGCCAAGATGGGCGATACGCCAAAAGAGACCACCGCAAAGCAATCAGCGCAGCTTGAACGCGGAACGGAACTGCGGATTGTGCCGCGCTGCGAAGGCGTGACCTTCAATCCGGAATCGATTGCGTTCAAGTGGATCGAAGATATGCACCGCGCCGAATTTCGCTTCCGTGCCGAGGGATCGCTGGCCGGGACGGATGATTTGGCGCTGGTTGAAATCTTCGTCGGGCCGGTGCTCGTCGGCGCGATCAAGTTAGCCATGAGTTTTGAGGCCGCCAAACCGAGTGCGCCCGAACCTGATGGGAGTCGTCCCCTGCTGGGCACGATCAAAAGCAGCGCGCCAACAGTTGCCACGACACCTATTACCGCCAGCATGTATCGCCAGGATCAGATTTTCCTTTCGTACAGCCACGCCGATTCGCCCGTTGTGCTGGCCTGCCGCGACGCCTATCGTCGGCTCGGCTTCAAACCGCTGATCGACATCGACACTTTGCGGGCGGGCGAGGAATGGAATGATGCGCTCCAAACGATGATCGGCAGCGCCGATATTTTTCAGCTATTCTGGTCGGAGCACGCCGCCGGATCGAAATATGTGGAGCAGGAATGGCGGTACGCGCTCGATCTGGCAAAGCAAAAGGGCGCGGGGTTCATCCGACCCTCGTATTGGGAAAAGCCATCCGCAGCGATTCCAAGCGAGTTGGAGCATCTGCATTTTGCCTACGTGCCGCTAGAGGATAAATAATCGCTGGCAGAATCTCAATCTCGCTGCCGGTCGGATAGGGGCATCATGACACGACGGCTCCCCCTCGCCGTGAGGACGGAGAGTGGGCTGGGGGGTGAGGTAAATCCCCGACTCCGCAAACGACCCAAACCAAACCCTAACTGCCTGCCGCGTCAACTTCGGATATACTTTTCACTATGATCAATTTACATGACATCTTGAGCGCTGCCAACGGACAATTGTTTGGCGACGCAGGGGCGGAATTATTCAGCGATTTTTGTTACGACTCGCGGCGGGTGCAGCCGGGTGAGTTGTTCGTGGCCGTCAAAACCGAGCGCGGCGACGGCCATCATTATATGCGCGAGGCGGTCGATGGTGGCGCGGTCGGCATCATGTGTACGCACCCGCCAGATTTCGACACGAACGGCCTGACCGTGATCGTGATGCGCGATGTCGAGAGTGCGCTGCTGCGCTGGGCACAAGTGATCCTGCGCAAGTTCAACACGACCGTGATCGGGGTGACGGGCAGTGCGGGCAAATCGACCACCAAAGAGGCGATCGCGGCGGTGCTTGGCACACGCAATCGCGTCTACAAGAGTCCGGGCAGCTATAACGGGCGCTTCGGGCTGCCATTGGCGCTCGGCAAATTGACGGTCGAGGATCGGCTGGCGGTGCTCGAATATGGGACGGATCGCTTCGGCGAGATGACCGAATTGGTCGATGTGACCGCGCCAAAGGTGGGCGTCATCACCAATATCAGCCACATGCACACCGATCGCCTGGGTAATCTCGACAACATCGCACACGAAAACGCCGTGTTGATCGAGCGGCTGCCACCTGATGGTTTGGCGGTGCTCAATTACGACGACGATCTGGTGCGCGAAATGAACCGACATACGCGCGCGCGCGTCGTCACCGTTGGGCTGGATCGGACGGGGCACGCTTACGGCGCAGATATGCTGGCCTATAATTTGGTCATTGGCCGCGACAAGATTGGCTTCGATCTGCGGCACGAACGCGAACGCTACCAGGGACGCTATGTGCCGCTGTTGGGCACACATCAACTGTATGGCATCTTGTCGGCGTTGGTGGTTGGGGTCAGTTTTGGTGTGCCGATCGAAGAGGGGCTGCGCGCGCTGCGGGATATGGAAGCCCTGCCCGGTCGGCTGCGTCCGTTGGAAGGCAAAAATGGCAGCCTTTTGATCGATGATACGTTCAACGCGAACCCGGAAAGTACGCTCGCCGCGCTCGACTTTCTGTCGGCGATTCGGGTGGGTGAGCCGCACGAGCGTAAAGAGCGGATGATCTTCGTCCTGGGCGATATGGACGAACTCGGCGCCCATGCCCTGCGCGGCCATGTCAACGTGGGCAAGCGCGCCGCCGAAGTCGCCGATTTATTTATTACGGATGGCGAGCTAGGCGCGGTGGCCGGACGGGCCGCGATCGATCAAGGGATGCCGCGCGAACAGGTACGCATCACCTTCAGTCATCAGGACGCTGCCTCGCTGCTGGGCAATACGCTGACCGCAGATGATGTAGTACTTGTGAAGGGCGGTTCGGGAGCGCGTATGGAGCGCGTGGTACGGACGCTGCTGGCCGATCCGCAGGCTGCCGACAAGCTGCCGCGCACCGAAAGCGTCTACGATCTGGTATGGACGGAGCGTCCGGCGCGCCCCACCTGGGTCGAGATCAATCAAGGCGCGATCGCGGGCAACGTCCAGCAGATCAAGTCGATCGTCGGGCCAGACGTGGCAGTGATGGCGGTCGTCAAGGCCAACGCCTTCGGACATGGTGCGGTGGCTGTCAGCACGACGGCACTGCTCAACGGCGCGAGCTATCTGGGGGTGGCGTCCGTGAATGAGGCGACCGATCTGCGGGAAGCGGGCATTGACGCGCCGATCCTGGTATTGGGTTATACGCCCGCGTGGGTAGTGCAGCAAGCCATCCGCTACAACATCACGTTGACCCTCTATGATGTGGAAATGGCGCGCAGTTTCGATCGGCTGGCACGCGATATGAACGCCACGTTGCGTGTCCATGTCAAAGTCGATACGGGTATGGCGCGGCTCGGCCTGCTGCCCGAACAGGTGATTCCGTTTTTTCGCAGCGTGCGCAACCTGCGGAGTTTGTACGTCGAAGGTATCTTTACGCATTTTTCGAGCGCGGATAGCGATCCCGACTATACGGAGGCGCAGCTTCGCACGTTCAATGAAGTGCTGGAGCCGTTAGCGGCAGGCGGCTTCACCTTTGACTATATCCACGCGGCGAACTCGGCGGCCATCCTCACCGCACCCGAGTCAC
>JBBRMW010000254.1:0-8493 GCA_038230635.1 Aggregatilineales bacterium
AGGCGGTGGGAAAGGGAGCCGAAACGCCGGCGCTCGCTGGGGCGCACCCAGCGGCTGAGGGCCGCCTGGCAATCTCGCTCAGCGGTCGGCTGTGACTCCCCTTTCCCCCCGCCTGCGTGGGGGATAAGGGGTGGGGGGATAGAGGGGTTCTATGATCTGCCCTTACCGTTGAATGCACCCCAACTGCGGCTATCCCTGCATAATTTCGGTTGCAAAATTAGAATTAGGACGATGCACCAGATACACGAGGTTGCCGAATCGATCGGTAGGGCGAGGTCCTGCTTAACCTTCCCCTGGATGGTCGGCTGGTTCGGTCAGCGGCGGTTGACCAGCTTCTGTGTCGATGTCGTTTTCAATGGCATCCGGTTGCTGAGTCTCCTCTTGGAGCGCCGCTGTTTCCTCCGCCATGAATTCTTTGTAGTCATTCCCGGCCAGGGTTTGCACTTCGGCGATGGCCTCTTTCAATTGAACGAGTTGCTCGACTGGCACGCCAGCACCTGCGGCCAATGCGGCAGCCCCGTCAAGGTCGCCTTTTTCAAACGCCTGTTGAATTTTCAGTTGATCTGCCAGCGACACGCCATTCTCTTCTAAGATCGCCTTAGCCGTCAAAGCGATCGCTTGCAGGGCGGCACAACCACAGGCTTGTGGCCCCAATTCTTCGAGCTTTTGATGGTAGGTGTCCAGCATGGTCTGCTTAATGTCAGTTGGCAAACCCGCTTTTGCGAGTTCGGCATCGGTAGCATTTTGATCGTCGAAATGTTCAGTAATGGTCTTGATCACGTCATCTGACACACCATAGTAGGTCAGTTCCGCGCGGGTAGAGAACACCTGGAACACTTCAAAATAGACTTGATCGTAGCCCAGCGCGAACCAGAACATCAAGTCTTGGATGTCTTGAGCGCTCAGCGTGGGTTCAGCTTTTGACAAAGCGGCGGCAATATCCGTGAGTGAATTCCGTGTCGTTTTACCGAGTTTCGATGTTGTACCAGCCAAAATAGCGAGTTTGGCCTCGTCTTTCACCGCAATCTTCTTGTCTTTTAGGGAGATGGACATCCCATCGGCGACAAAGGCTTGGAAGGCTGCCGTCGTCAGCGGATCGGTTTTGTCGGTAGCCAGCGCATGAGCTTCTTTGACGAAATCGGCAATCTGAGCATCCGTCAGTTTGATCGACTTCAGCCCGCCGAGCAATTTGGTTAAGGCGGCCTCGTCACTGAGAATCCCGACCAAATCTTTGAGTGCCGATTCTGGCAAACCGTATTTTTTTAGCAGGTCCAGCCCTTTTTGCACCGAGGCGGAGGCTTTGTACTGGAAGGGTGGTTGATCGGCGCGAACCACTGCGGCTTGGAGCGGTGCAGCATTGGCTGCGGCGGGGATAGCCGCCAAGCAGATCAATGTGAGGGTGGTGATGAACATATTTGCCACTGAACGACGATTTTGCGCGATGAAGGTAATCATGTGAACTCCTAATGCGGGTGATTGCTCGACACGGAACATTGCGTTGCTGTCAGTTCGTGATTCGGGTTGACCGCAAGCAAGAATGATATAGGGGAGTAGTCGATATGCCAAATGGACGATTGGGCAGGGTGCGCAGAGTCGGGGTGCGGATGCGGCAGGCCGTCGTCCCCACAACAGACACAGAACCGCACCTCCAGCCCTCTCTCCGTCACCACAGCGAGGGGGTGTTCCCGCGCCTCTGCCGTGTACCGGTAGGGTTGGGGGATCGGAGGTTGCTTGACACATCCGTTCTGTTTCAATAGAATAGGTAGATAGTTCTACAATCGAAATGACGCAGCGATAGCCGCCGTTGGTATGGGCTGGCTTCCCCCTCTCCGTGATTACGGAGAGGGGGTGAGGTAAAGCTGTGGCATTTGATGGGTCAAATCGTAAGTTCGGTTGTAGAAATAGGAAACACGGGGTCGCGGGTGGGGATAAAATCATGATGTCAGTTGAAGAAGTGATGCAAACTTTGGAATCGCTCGGAACGGAACAAGCCTGCAAAACCTATAAACGACATGGGGTCAAAGGGTCGCTGTTCGGGGTGAGTTATGCCGATCAGAAAAAACTTACGAAGAAAATCAAAATGAATCACAGCCTTGCCCAGGAATTGTGGGACACAGGCAATCATGATGCGCGGGTGCTGGCGCTCATGATCGCCGATCCGAAACAAGCCACTGGCGCACTGCTGGATCATTGGATCGGCGATCTGAACGATTATGTGATGACCGATGGCTTGTCTGGCTATATCGGGCAGACGACGCTTGGCCGCGAGAAGATGGACGCCTGGATGCGATCCGAGGGCGAATGGATCAGCACGGTGGGCTGGCATATCCTGGGCACGCTGGCGAGGACGGATCAAGCCCTACCGGATTCGTACTTCGAGGCGTATATCAGCACCATCGAACATAACATTCACGGCAGCAAAAACCGGACTCGTTTTGCGATGAATAATGCGCTCATCAGTATGGGGATGCGGAATGCGACGCTGGAACAAAAAGCGATCGACGCTGCCAACCGAATCGGCAAGGTCATCGTTGATCACGGCGACACAAACTGCAAGACGCCCGATGCAGTCAGCTATATCAAAAAGGCCAACGATCGCAAAGTCGAAAAAGTATGATTGATTAGACCTTTTCGTGCAATTCAGTAACGGGCGGTGTCAGGGCAGCAGCGCGCGCAGGCGATCCTGCCACGAGTTGCCATAGCACACCTGCAAGAGTCGCCGCAGCAGGCCATGTTTGGTCGGCGTGTACGGATACCAGAAAAATTCGCGCGGCAGGCTTACGCGATCCACGCTGAGCGCCTGCGGAATGACCATTTCGCGCAGACCTTCGGGGCCGCGTGTCCGACCGTAGCCGCTGTCGCCGACGCCGCCCCAGGGCAGCTGCGGCAAACTGGCCGACATAATATGATCGTTGACGGCAGCGTTGCCAACACGCAGTTGTCGCGCCAAACGCAAGCCACGCGCCCGATCGCGCGTCCAGACGCTGCCCGTCAGGCCAAAGCGCGTATCGTTTGCCAGTTGGACGGCCTCGTCGTCATCATCCACCGGGATCACCACGATCACCGGGCCGAAGGTCTCATCTTTGACCACGCGCATATCGGGCGTGACATCGGTGAGGATCGTCGGCGCATAGAAACGGCCCGCACCGTTGGCAATTCGCGTGCCGCCCGCGACGAGCCGCGCGCCCGCCGCCACCGCCTCATCGACTTGGCTCTCGATGATCTTGATCTGCGACTCGTTCGTGATCGCGCCGATGCTCGATCGATCGTCCGCACCGGGGCCGACCTGCGCATAGTCACGGAGGGTTTGCGCCATTTTTTCGACGAGCGGTTCGACGATCGAGCGCGCCGCATAGACCCGTTCGATGCTGAGACACGCCTGACCCGCGTTGACCATGCCCGCCCAGGTGATGCCGTGCGCGGTGCGATCGAGATCAGCATCATCGAGCACGATGGCTGCGTCTTTGCCGCCCAGTTCCAGCGTGACGGGGATGAGCATCTCGCCAGCGGCAGCCGCCACTTTGCGCCCGGTCGCCACACTGCCCGTAAAGCAGATTTTGTCGGGATGCGCCGCGATCAAGGCCGCGCCCACGTCGCCATAACCATGCACAATCTGAAATACGTTATGCGGAATGCCCGCCTCGTGAATGATCCGCGTGAATACATCGCCTATGAGCGGCGCGAACTCGGACGGCTTGTAGACGACCGTGTTACCACCAACGAGTGCCGCCGCGATCGGCGCGATCGACAAAATCAGTGGGAAGTTCCAGGGCGAAATTACCAGCACGACGCCATGCGCGCGATATTCGACGCGGTGGCGACGGTGCGGCACGAGCGGCGTGATCACCTCACGCGGGCGCAGTTCGCGCAGGGCGGTACGGCGAAAATAAGCCAGCATCTCGATCGACGGCCAGAATTCGAGGAGCGCCTCGAAGCGCGGCTTGCCCTGCTCCGTGACGATCATTTCGATGATCGCGTCCAGGTTGCGGTACATCGAATCTTGCAGTCCGCGCAGCATCGCCACCCGCTCGCGCAATCCGCGACCTTCCCAGCCAGGTTGCGCCGTGCGCGCGCGTTCCATGATCGCCGCGATCTGCTCCGGGCTGGCCGCCGTGATCGTGCCGAGCGCTGCGCCCGTCGCCGGGTTGGTGGAGGTGATCAGACGCGGCGGTGCTTTGTGTGTACCGTTCGAGCCGTTGGTCGTGGCGCGGGTGGATTCGATCATGTGTCGCTAACCTTATATTGCCAAACGTTTATTTGGAAGCCGCGCCTGATCAGAAAACGTTGCCAGCGCCGGGCGTGTACGATGCGGCGATGACCGAATCGGTGATGACAGTGGACGATTTGCTGATGCCCGCAGTTTCAAAAATAGCGGCATCGGATTTGACCGTTGAAGCGCTCAAATTGATGGCCGGTGCGCTGATGGTTACGGGCGAACTGGAGGTGATCGCCACGCCGCCAGCGACGCTCACCGAATTACCGCTGCCATCGCTGATACTCTGTGGATCGGCCGGTGCCGCTCCCTGTGGATCGGCGGGCGCGGCATCATCGGCAGGATCGCGCTGAATCATGCGCAAGACGGCACGGTTGCCGAGAGTATGTTGTGCCGTGAGCATATTGCGCTGGCCGCGCGTCAATCCGGAATCAGTGGCAACTGCCCCACCCGATTGTTGGGCGTTCCTGCTGGACACAGGTAGCTTCTCAGCGGGCTTCTTGTGATCGTCTGACAAGCTGTTGCGACTCATGGTTCGCTCCCGATCTAATCTAACGCATAAAGTCGAGTCTATACCAAACGGTGACGGCGCGCAAAATTCGTAGCTTCAGCCCTGTGCGCGGGTTATAATCGAGCGTGTTTCGCGTCGTAATGGAGGGGATTGAGCTGATGCCTGCGTATGATTATCGCTGCCAAAATTGCAAAAAATGGGTCGTGCTGACCTATAAAACCTATACGGATTTCGATAAGGCCACGCCGACTTGCACAAATTGCGGCAGCACGCAGTTGACGCGCATGATCACGCGGGTGGCGCTCGCCAAATCCGAGTCCACGCGCTTCGGCGACCTTGAGAATGACGATTCCGCGATGGACGATCTGGCGAACGCCGATCCACAGACGATCGGGCGTTTTATGCGCAACATGGGTCAGGAGAGCGGCGAAGACCTGGGCGAAGAATTCAACGAGGTTGTCGAGCGGCTCGAAAAAGGTCAAAGTCCCGAAGACATCGAGCAAGTGATGGCTCCGCCCGATGATGGGGGCACCGGTTTGGGTGGGTTCAACGCGGGTGACTTGGGCGAGTAAAAGCCTCCACGCTAAGGCGTGTCTGCAAACCCAGTCAAGTCACGGACGCGGCAGGCCTCGTCCGTCTCGAAAGAGCATCGCCAGGGACAAGCCGTTCGGTACGACTCGCCCCCAGCCCTGAATGCACCCGCCACAGATTTACCTCACCCCTCAGTCCCCCTCGCTGTTATTACGGAGAGGGGGACTGAGTGGTGAGGCGAATCACATATCGATCATATGGCCTTCGAGTCCTTCGGCGGCCTGCATAAGTGCTTCGCTCAGCGTCGGATGGGCATGAACGTTGCGCGCGATCTCCTCCGGCGTCAGTTCCCACATGCGCGCCAACGTCAGTTCGGGCAGCAGTTCGGTCACTTCGGGGCCGATCATGTGCGCACCGAGCAGTTCGCCATAGCGCGCGTCGCTGATCACCTTGACGAAGCCCGCGGAGTCGCCGAGGCCGTTGGCCTTGCCGTTAGCCTGCCAGGGAAAGCGCGCCACCTTGATCTCGTGGCCTTTTTCGCGCGCCTCTTTTTCGGTATAGCCGAAGCTGGCAACTTGCGGCTGCGTATACGTACAGCGCGGCATCATTTTATAATCGAGCGTGACCGTCTTGGCCCCCGCGATATTTTCGGCGGCGATCACGCCCATCGCGCTGGCGACGTGTGCCAACAGCAGTTGCCCGGTGCAGTCGCCGATGGCGTAGATGCCGGGCACGTTGGTCTGCATCTTCTCGTCGATGGTGATCCAGCCGTTTTTGGCGAGCGTGACACCCGTCTTCTCGAAACCGTATTTCTCGGTACGCGGCATAAAGCCGATCGCCTGCATAACCTGCTCCGCTTCCAACACCTGCTGCGCGCCATCTTTGGAGACGGTCACACGGACGCCGGATGCGGTTTCTTCGATCTTTTCGACGCGCGTGCCAGTGTGAATCTTGACACCGAGCTTGGTGTACTGCTTCGCCATTTCCTTGCTGACTTCTTCGTCTTCGAGCGGCAGAACAGCGGGCAAAAACTCGACGATCGTCACCTCGACGCCATAGCTGCGCATCACGTAGCCAATCTCCATGCCGATCGCGCCCGCGCCCGCAATGATCAGGCTCTTGGGCAGCTTATCGTCCATGATCACTTCGAGGTACGTCCGCACGCGCGCGCTAACCTGCGTATTGGGCAGCAGGCGAGTCGTCGCACCGACGGCGAGGATCACGTTCTTGGCTTTGAGCGTTTCGGTTTTGCCATCGTTGAGCGCCACGTCGATCGTCTTCGGATCGGTGAATGTGCCCCAACCGTCGTAGCTGTCGATCTTGTTTTTCTTCATCAGGAAGCCGACGCCCTTGACCATCTTATCGCTGACAGCACGGCTGCGCTTGAAGGCGACGCCATAATCGAGCGTGACCTCGCCAAAGCTGAAACCAAATTCCGCCGCGCGCTGCGTCACGATATGCGCCAGTTCGGCATTGCGCAGGAGCGCTTTCGAGGGGATGCAGCCCACGTTCAGACAGACGCCGCCCCACCATTTCTTTTCGACGATCGCTACCTTGAGTCCGAGTTGTGAGGCACGGATGGCCGCCACATAGCCGCCGGGTCCTGCGCCGAGCACAACCACATCATATTCTTTCGCCATGAGAGAACCTTGCTACCTTTCGGGTACTCACCGAGTGTGCGGGATTATAGCGCGGGGCGGCGGGATTTACCTCACCCCAGACCACGCTCCGTGCGTATGGAGAGGGGAGGTTTGGGCGATCTTTTATCGACGCATAATGGCTTGACCCCCCCTCGCTGTGGTTACGGCAAGGGGATTGGAGGGGCGAGGTTCGTTATGCCCCAAACTTTTCGAGGCGGCGTGCGTGCGCCAACGCCATCGGCATCAAGTCGGTCGCCTGGAACTGACCAAGTGCGCCCATCAGACATTCACGCTCGCCGAAACACTGCGCCCGATCCGGCATATGCGTGCCCGGCGCGTACAGAATAGTCGGGACGGGGTGCCAAGTGTGCGCCAGATAGGTCGCGGGCGTCGAGTGATCGCCCGTGATGATCAGCGTTGCCGGGTTCAGATCGAGCAGCGCGGGCAGTGCTTGATCGACCGACTCGATCACGGCGACTTTCGCGTCGAAGTTGCCATCTTCGCCGCGACTGTCAGTGGCTTTGATATGGCAGAACACGAAATCATGATCCGCCCAGATTCTTGCCACGCGCGCGAATTCGTCGGCGGGCGTATCCGATCCCTGCGTCTCGATCACCTGCATCCCGACAAGCTGCGAAACGCCCTTGTACATCGGATACACCGCCACGCACGCCGGATTCAGCTTGTATACGTCTTGGAACTTCGGCAGCTTCGGATCGGAGGCGAAGCCGCGCATCAGCGCCATGTTGGCGGGTTCGTGGCCTTTCAGGATTTTGGCGACTTCGGCCAACCATTGATTGACCAGATCGGCGGTGTGCTGCGCTTCTGGGACGCCCGGCTGCGCGCTCAGCGGATGTTTGCCCGTCACCTGCGGATCGGTATCGAGGACATGCGGATTGAGTCCCGCGCCGCGCATGACCATCACGAAGCGGTATTCCTTCTCGGATTCCAGTTCGATCTCGACGCCCGGAATCTTGATCGTGCGCATCAGTTCCAGCCGCTCCGCCGCCTTCTCGGTCGAGATGCGCCCGGCGCGCCGATCGGTGATCACGCCCTCGGCGTCAACGGTCGCAAAGTTGCCGCGCGCCGCCACATCGTGCTCGCCAACGTGGATGCCCACGCCGAACGCCGAGAGCACGCCGCGTCCAACGTTATGTTCCACCGGATCATAGCCGAACAATGCCAGGTGTGCGGGGCCGCTGCCCGGCGCAATCCCCCGCGCGACCGGGATGCTCAATCCCACGCTGCCTTCGCGCGCCAGCCGATCCATGTTGGGCGTGCGGGCGGCTTCTAGTTCAGTCAGGCCATCGCTGGCGCGCGGCAGTCCGCCCAGGCCATCCATGACCAGCAAAATGATCTTGCCGCCTTCAGCGCGTGCTAGTTCACGCATCAATTCAAATTTCGCCATCGGATTTCCTCGACTATCGAATCAGAAACGCACAAGACTTTCAACCGCCTAGATTAACACGAAATTGGGCGTGAGGCATTGGCGAACCCGATGTGGGTGCATTCAGGGATTGGGGCAGATCATAGAACCCCTCTATCCCCCACCCCTTATCCCCCACGCAGGCGGGGGGAAAGGGGAGTCACAGCCAACC
>JBBRMW010000255.1:0-8472 GCA_038230635.1 Aggregatilineales bacterium
GGTGAAAGGCGTAGACAAAGGCGATATTCTTGGGCAAATTCGCCTGATTGAGCGCCTGTTTGGGGTGGCCGCCTAACCTTCGCCTCTCCTGAGGCTCTCCGACTCTTTTTCTAGCTCCATTCGATCATTGCGACAGAGCCCGATAAGTAACCTAACGACGCTAAATTCGCCGGTCCATAGCAACTGATGTTCATCCAGCATGTAGATACTAAAACACTGCTGCATCAGTTGGATTGCCTGCCCATCCGCGTTCTGGTAGAGCTTAACATTAGCCAGGAGATGCAGTGCATGGGCAATACCATCTAATTGTCCGATTTCGCGCCACAAGGTTAGCGCTTCATTGAGCGTTTGTTCGGAGGCAGCGTAATTTCCTTGATACATTTGGACGGTCCCCAAATGCAATAACGCTTCTGTAATATCTAGCCGTCCGTTGAACGTGCGATTGATCTGAACGGCGTTACCAAGCAATTCGGCGGCGCGCTGATAATTTCGTTCATGAATGCTTAGGCGACCTAGATTCGCCATTGTAGTCGCCTCAAAATACTCTGGAATGGCTTTGCCATATTGCAAGACCTGACCATATAAGTTGGATGCTCGTACAAGGTCGCCATATTGGCGGGCACGATCCGCGTACATACCCAGTACGACCAAACGGAAATAGAGTGCATTATCTTCGTGCAACAAACCAAGTGCGGTTTCCAATAGTTGACAGGCTTCAGCGTAATCTTTTGTGTAGTAGGACCTCACGGCGTATGCGTGCATGGCAAGGGGGATTTTCAGATCGAGCTGCTGGGCATATTCGACGGAAAGCGCGGAATACTCCATAGCACGGCGTTGCTCTCCGTTGTTCCCCGCTAGGGTCGCCGCTCCGGCTGAGGCAAATGCGCGTAGCTCCGTTGTGCCTTCAGTCTTCTGTAATCCCTTGGCTAGCCAGTCAAGACCCTCTTTCAATTAGCCGAACCGAAACCAGAAAACCCAGATATTTCTTGCAATTTGCAGTCCGCGCTCTGCATCATTGCCGTTATTGTCAGGATCGCTGAGAGATTCCCCATTTCGATCATCTTCGCACACGACAACCGTCTGAGTTAATGCATCGTCGGTGCCCTGACTAAAGGTCAGTTCCACATGATATACGGCGCGGAGGGCACCAAGGCGCTGTTCACCGGGCTGGCGACGTAGATCGTATATGGTGGCTGCGACCACGACACTGCTGATTTTTACAGCAAAGCCCCCAGAACTGCCGATGCTGATATGGAGCCAATTAGGCGAAATTTCGTCGGCGCCCTTTACTCTCGGTCGATGAAGTGGTTACACAGCAGATGGGAAACTCCACGATTTTTGGCCCGTATGTGGAGTCGGCTTTCGCCGCCCCCAGGTAATCACGCGCTCGCTCGGGCGCATTCATGCCGTGCCTCTCAAGTCAGCGCTGCGGCCAGACGTTCCGCCCACCCCAATAAGCGCTCGTCAGCGCCGAACATGCCCAGGCGCTGCACGCCCAAAGGTAGGCCCTCCCCGCTCATACTGGCGGGCAAACCCGCGAAAGTCCAAGGCAAATTCATGGCCGGACTGCCCGTCGATTCGATCCCGCGCGGCGCTGGACCCGGCGCGGCATGGGCGATCCACAAATCGATGTTTGCCGTTCGCATAAGCCCTTCCAGTTCACCGCGCAGCGCGATTTGCGCGCTTCTAGCCGCCGCCAATTCATCGGCGCTAGCTGCCTGACCTTCACGGATCAGGCCCGCCGTACGCGGTCGGTAGAGTGATTCGTGTGCCTTGTGTCATTCGTGGCCTCGATGTCGGTCTTGACGACGGTCGAACCATTATTGATCATGACTTTGCCGTCACCGTCATCATACTTCTCTCGTTATCGCACGAACCAGAGGACGATTCCCACTTAGTTCTTTTTGCGTGGTTGATGAAAGGGATGCTTGATTCATGCTCGTATCTCTAGTGTAGACTGGCTATTCGATGCATCATGGAACGTTGAAATCAGCTGAGCACAGCAAGCAAAGCCGAGACTTATGCTATACTCGGCCAGAATAAGTACAAGCCCAATAACGCCGTCTCTGTTGAATGCAGAAGTGCGACCGCGTTTCGTTGGAAATCGGAGTAAACAAGGATGTCCAACAAGATGCGCTTATTGGTGACCGGGGCAACCGGCTATATCGGCGGGCGCCTCGTTACGCGCCTGCTGGAGGAAGGCTATACGGTCCGTATCCTGGTGCGCGATGCCCAGCGTTTGCGCGGGCGATCCTGGTCAGACCGGGTCGAAATCGTGAAGGGAAACATATTTGACATCGACACGTTGGCGCCCGCGTTGGCGGGGATAGATGTCGCCTATTATCTCGTCCACAGCATGGCAGGCAGCGACAATTTCGAGCAGCAAGATATCGTGGCGGCCCAAAACTTTGGCAAGGCTTGCCGTGACGCGAATGTGCAGCGCATTCTTTATTTGGGTGGCTTGGGCGACCCCGCGGCGAACCTCTCGGAGCACTTAAGGTCGCGTCAGCAAACCGGCGCCGCGCTTACTGAGGCAGGGGTGCCTGTGACCGAGTTTCGGGCCGCTGTGGTTGTTGGCGCAGGCAGTATCTCTTTCGAGATGATTCGCTACCTCACCGAACGCGTCCCGCTGATGGTCTGTCCACGTTGGGTGTTTAACCGCATTCAGCCTATCTCAATTGGCAACGTGCTTGACTACCTGGTTGCTGCGCTCAAAACCCCGGAGAGCAGTGGTCGGGTGATCGAGATCGGCGGGGCAGATGTGCAAACCTATGCGACGATGATGCTCACGTATGCCAAAGAACGGGGCTTCAGGCGATGGCTAATCCCAGTCCCAGTGCTAACTCCTCGTCTTTCTTCTTATTGGGTGCATCTCGTCACGCCCATCGGCGCACGGATGGCCCGCCCGCTCATTGAGGGCCTGCGTAACGAGGTAGTCGTCCGAGACGAGAGCGCAAGCCAGTTATTCCCACAAATCCACCCCATCGATTATCGAACCGCGGTAAAACTTGCCCTCGCCAACCTGGAAGCTGGACAGGTCGAGACGACATGGAGCGATGCCCTGGTAACCAGTCAGGGGGATCGATCCGTTAAAGTCCTGAGCACTCACGACGGAATGATTATGGAACAGCGCGTGCAGATTGTTCCTGTATCCCCCGAAGCCGTATTTCGAGAGTTCACCGCGCTTGGTGGTGAACGGGGGTGGCTCTACTTCAACTGGGCCTGGCAGATCCGGGGCCTGATGGATCGCCTGATAGGTGGGGTTGGCCTGCGCCGTGGGCGTCGTGACCCTTCAGAACTGCGAGTAGGAGACGCGGTGGATTTTTGGCGCGTCGAAGCGGTTGAACCCAGCCATCTGCTTCGACTGCGTGCGGAAATGAAAGTACCGGGAATGGCCTGGTTACAGTTTGAAGTCCATGAGCTGCCCGACAAACAGACACGACTGGTGCAAACTGCCTTCTTTGCACCCAAGGGGATTGCAGGACTGGCATACTGGTATGTGCTTTATCCCATCCATACGCTCATCTTCTCAGGCATGAGTCGGGCTATCAGCAAACAGGCCACAATGGCCGTCCGTTGACCCTTTTCCAGTATCGGCAGCTTGCAACGATCGGCACGGTAACACGCCGACACGGAGGGATACTCAACCGGTCGGCCCTGTTGTGTGAGAAGCGCCTTTATTGGCGGATTGTCTGCAAGAGGTCGTGAGCCACGTCATAACCACTTTGGGCCGCCAAGTGAATGCGACCGCCGCGTGTGTAATCCCCAGCAAACCATAACCCTGCGAGCTGACCATTCAGCGTTGATTCGGGCACAATCTGATCAGGTTGTGCATAGCGCCACTTCTGATATTCGGTCCAGGCTGGCTTTGACCAGTCGTCGCCGAGTAGTGCCGTCACTCGGTCTGCTACATCTCCGATCACCTGTTCAGGCTCCGTTTCCCAATGTTCCAGACTGTACCCTGGTCCCATTTGGGCGATGATAACCCCATTCCCGGTTGGAACGTGACCAGGTTTTTCATGCTCGAACGCGAGCCATGCAATCGGATGCTGCCGATCGGTATTTAATAGTGCATAGTATGGACGGGGATTCATGGCGCGATCAAAACCTAAGACAATCGAAAGACACCGTCGATAAACCGCCCTATCTAATCCCCTGATGAGTGCGCCAGCCGACGTCTCCGGTAGGTCACTTGCCAGAATCAGATCGGCGGCTTGCCCCGCTGGAATAGTACACAGAACGTGATCAAACTTTCCCAGTGCCGATCCGTCTGCATCATAAAGGACAAACCCTTGGTGCCCACCTATCAGGTTTCCGACATGTGTCTGAAGCCTGACATCCAGCGCGGACGCCTCGACGATCAACCGCCCCAGCGTAGCCAATCCACTCCGGTACGTCAGTTTCGCACCCCGATTCTGACCCGCGTCACCTTCCTGGATATTCCCACCGCCATCAAATGTCCACACCGGGCGGATCAACCCAACCAGATCATTGGAAGGAATGACTTGCGTGATCACGTGATGCAGCGCGGGCGATTCATCTTTTATATACTGTGCGCCGTGATCGATAAAAACGCGCTCGCCTGAAGGCAGATCATGCCAGCGTGTTGCTGCTCGCCCGCCTAGTCCCTTGCTTTTCTCGAACAGCGTTACGTCTGCGATCTCGTGGAGTTGATGCGCCGCGGTAAGCCCGGCAATTCCTGCGCCGATAACGGCAATTTTCATATAAGCCTTAGGTAAATAGCACATTGTCTAGGCATTCGTTAACAGATCGACCAACTTCTGCGAGAGCGCTTCTCCGGTCTGCGGCGAATAATGGTTGAGGGGGAATGATTGGGAGATAATTCGAACTGGACAAAATGACGGGTAGCCAGTAGGATTTTTCGCGGTCGAGGCCATTGTAACCGACGAAAGCCCGAATGCAAATACCCTTTTGGCAGATGCTGATACGAATTTATGGTGATGTGCTGTTTGTGTGTGCGTTGTGGCTGTGGGCAATAGCCTGGCCACACATGCAGGTGGGGTTAAGCCGAACGAGGGCGGCGGCCAAAAAGAGACGCACGCTGCATCCGCAAACACCGTGCGATTGTCCCGCGTGTAGCGCCCAGCACAAGCAGTGTGAAATAACGAGACAGCGGGCGATCCGGTCCTGGTCAGTGCAGCACAGCGGACGCGGTCGCCCGAAACGCATTGAGACGGAGGGGCACAGTTGCAACAATCCGATGTGCGTGTATTTTCAGGTGACCGATAGTCAGCTTCACGCTTTGGTCGGCTGCGGCATCCATCGCGGTGTGGATAGCATTCAATATTACAAATGCCAGGCCTGTGGGAGCAAGGTAACGGCGCGCTGGAACACGCCGATGTACGACTTGAAAACAGCCGCGCACGAAGTGGCACGGGTGATGACGGCCAGCAGTGAAGGCGTGGATGTGGCAGCCGCCAGCCGCATCTTTGCGCACGACAAACGCACGGTTCGGCGGTGGCTGGCGAGAGCGGCACACCATGACTAGTAGACAGCGCTCGAAGATGTCCGCACGGTAGTGCTGTTGGACGGTTTTCAACAGCGTTTCCAGGTCGAGCCGCAAGTTGGTAAGTTGCGTTTCTTTACCGTGAACGTCCACCTCGCAATGCTGACTAAGCCGGTCGAGTAAATCATTGCGTTCATCCTCATGGCCCGCGTCGGGTACCTGAAACTCACGTTCGCTGCTCATGAATTGCACCCACTCAACCTTATCCTGTCGCCGCGATGAACCGCTCCGATGCTGGGTCTGCATACGCAGATCGCGGTAGGTCGAGCGCATAGCGAGCTTCCCGCAATTGACCCAGAATGACTCTGGCTTGGCGTCCCATTCCTGTTGATGCCGCTGATAATCATCCCAGAGTTTGATGAAAGCGCCTTGCACAATATCCTCGACTAACTCAGGCTTGAAATGCTGGTGCGCCCAGTGGTGCAGCCGCCGCTCGATAATAATGAACTGAGCCTCAAATAAGGAGGGCTGCTGTTGAACGCCGAGGATGGAGTTACTTGCAATCGTCGCCCATTCCGGATCGGTGCTGGCTTCCCTGAGCAGGGTATCGCGCATGTAACGAAGCCAAAGATGCGCGCGAGCTTCCTTGAGTAGACCGTCTAAATGCTGGCCGTCGCGGGCAGCGAACTCCAAGCGGAGCAGCGGTTGGACCCGAATCCAACGCTGCTCGAAAGGCAGTGGCAGCGCGGCGGCAGCACACGGGGCGACAGAAGCCTGATAAATCTTGGACATGGTGTTTCTCCTTTAGAAAGTCAAAGCCGCCCGACCACTAGAAATAATCAGGTGACTTTGACGCGGATATTCACCATGCGCGGAGCGGGCGAGTCAACGCCCGCCACACAAGTCTCGGATCACACTGTCATCAGCTCAACCTGCTCAGTTTGTCGTCACTGCAGCTAGATTTGCCGAGATTGGCGTGCAATCTTCCTGGGAAGGAGGAGGCGCGAAACTGGAGTGGATGGGATATGAGCAGTTGGAATACCATCATGCCGCACAGATTTCGGAGCGCTCGGCGCAACATCAGGTTTGGACACCTCTGATCTGCACAAACTGTGTTGGCGTGGATTGATGTTGCAAAAACAGTTTTTTGGCCTGCTATAGGTTCAAGTATTCTAGATCGACGATTAGACATCGCCTTCTGGACTTGAAATCTCGAACGAATAATCGCTGAATACCAGATATCATGTCTAATCTGGTCTAACGTGAGAAAAGCGCATAGGGACGCCATGTCTAACATGTCTAATCATGTCCAACGCAGTCGCATTAGACATCGTCCCGTCCATGTCTAATGTCTAGTCTAAATCCACACACCTGTAGGTGTGGATTAGACTAGACATTGGACTAGACTTGAGTGGATGATTCTGCCAGACATGAATCCATTCGCAAGCCTCGGCAATGGTACGGGAGTGTCGCGCACGGATGGCGGCTGGCATATCCAAGAGGTTGATTGGACAAGGTTGTACAAGAGCATGGCTGAATGATGTGCCGCCTTGTCATGTACTAACCGGGTTGAACCTGGGCTGAGACCGGATACTGTGTTTTGTTGTGTTTGGTACGTTCGACCTTGCAATACTGCACGGTCAGCTTTGACGAAGGAAGATGAAAAGTTTAAACCACAAGCACTGGCGCTCGCGCCTCACCCATTAGCAATAAAGTCGATAGCCTTAGTCAGGTCGCGAGCGACGTAGTCGGGTTTCGTTGCGCTCCGATAATCTCCAACTGCTATAGACGCGCTGCCAATGGCGTGAGCCAGTTGAATATCACATTCAGAATCGCCAATAACCCACGAGTGGTCTAAATCAACATCGTAATTGAGCAGACATTGCTCAATCAAGCCTGTTTCAGGTTTCCGGCATTTACACGGAAGGTGTCTCACGTGCGGGCAAAAGTAGGTCTGCTGAATCCGAATATTTGCTTGTCGGAGAACTGCTAAAAAGTGTTGATGTGTGAGCCGGAATTGCTCGAAAGCGATGATGTTTTCATGAATCAAGTATTGGTTGGTGACGATAAACAAGGCGTATAATGGCGGAACTTTTCTGAGGGCGAACAGGGTATCTGGAAGAAGTTCTAAATGAGAGATATGCGCCCAATCGTGATCGGGATAATCTTTTATCAACGTACCATCACGATCCAGAAATATAGCCTTCATTGATTCCTCGTTTGACAGGTTCGTGTATCGCAAATTGCGCAACCGACCATCAGATTGGATAGATATGCGTGTTCTAAATGTGTTCGATAACGCGACGCGAGACCACCAAAACGCGCCACTCAATCCAAAAGTCCGCAGAATGCAAATATCAAAAAGTTCAAATTTGGCACCCTCCAATACGCATGTTTTGAAGTAATGGTTGATGGACAATCATTCAAGAATATAGGCCAAAAAACGTTGCCATTAGATGTTCAATTTGTCAGCTAGTCACTAATCGTCCGGTGCGTGTCAGCCAGTGGTAGAGCCGTGCTAGCACTTGGCTATAAGGCTTTCCACGCATACGTTGTGTAGTGATGAGCTATGCACGCTGCCGTATCCCACGCCCATTGAGTGAGCGATTGTGATTGGCACAACTGGCCGCTGCGCGTCCGTTGTGCAATGGCGGGGTGCGTACCCCGCCACGCAGCGGAGCAAGGCGCAGCCGACGCTCCGCACGGTGTGCGCTAGCGCACACCGTATCTCCCCTGAGCGCCAGCGAAGGGGCGAGCTTTAGCTCGCTACGCTAAAAAGTGGGTACCTGGGCGGCTGACCCTGCGAGGGGTCAGCCGGGTGCGCAGCACCCACAGGCGCGTAGCGACTGACGCCCAGGGAACACTTTAGCGTGAACCCTTGCCAGAAGTTGCAACTATCTGCCGAGCAGTGCGCAATCCGGCTTACACTCGTGGGGTGGCCCGATGGCGGTGAGAGCCATTAGCTCGCTGTCTCTCGAACTGGACTTTATCCATATAGTAGACAC
>JBBRMW010000256.1:0-8433 GCA_038230635.1 Aggregatilineales bacterium
CTCGAACAAGAATCATCAGCCACAGGCGGCATTCAGGTTAAACGACTTCGGGCTGGCTGGGATAATGACTATTTGCTTAAAGTGCTCCCTATGGCTGATCTGCCGTCTTTACTTTCTTCAGTTTAGACGCAATTGCCCTGCGGATGCGCCCTGATCCCCTTGACAGCCAATCTGAACTTCCCTACAATCAACAGGGATCGATATAATGCCCCCGTAGCTCAGTGGATAGAGCAACCGCCTTTAATACTTGGAGCCTCCAGGGGAAAACCGAACCTTTGGAGTGGACGACGCTATATCGGTGAATACCTAAACCTCCGACGAGGCATGGCAACACCGAGGAAACCTGGATCATGGCTGATGTGATCGACAGTTCGGAAGGCGCGCAAGCGGGTACGATCTGTTGGCAACCGGGGTTCCGTAGAGACTACACGCGCCGGGGCTGTGATGCCCAAGATATAGTCCAGCCCACAACGCCGGTCAAAGTTCGCACGGTGGCTGGGGAAACTCAGAGTGGGAGATGCTAAGCGGTGGGCCGAAGGTTCGATTCCTTCCGGGGGCACAGTTGGATCGGCCCGGGGCTGAAGCCACCGGGCTGCAAACAAGTTTTTGAGAGGCTGGTATTGGCAAGTTGATGGCTGAATAATCAACAATTTCGGTTGGACCCATCTCGCCGAAATTTGATTTCAGTCCTGGGCACACGCTTGAATCCGGTGATGTGGCGCGCAGCCAAAGGGCTAAGCGATCGCGCTTTTTTATGTCGCGTCGTCCATATCTACGTCTACGTCCACATCGTCGTCTTCCATGCCCGCCATTTCGAGCGCGATCTCCTCGCGGACGCGCATCAACTCCGGGTGACGCGGATCGATCGCTTCGGCGCGGCGCAGCAACTCACGCGCTTTGTCGTCCTCGCCGATCTCGACATAGTATTCGCCGAGACGCGCCAGGATCGCCACGTCGTCGGGATGTTTGGCGAGCGCGTCCTGCATCACGTCGAGCGCCTGCTCATCTTCGTCGATCGACCAGAGCACATCGGCGATCGAAAGCACCAGTTCGAGGTGATCGGGCAGCACGGCGCGCGCCGCGTTCAACGTTTGCAGCGCGAGTTCGGCCTGATCGTGCAGTTGATAGCATTGCGCCAACGTGACGGCACCATCGGCGAAGGCGGGTTCGCGCGCCAACGCATCGGTCAACAGTCCGATCGAGCCGCTGTCCGGCAGTTCGCCCGATTCGATCTCATCGACCAGTTCGCCAAAGGCTTCCTCGAAATCGGGTGCGGCGGCCTCCAACGCAAGCTGCGCAGTTTCGGCGCGCGCGTAATCATCGGTAGCAGCCTGGCGCAGACGCGGCAACGTTTCCGCTGCTTCCGCATGACGATCGAGCGTGATCAGCGCGCGGACATAGGCGGCCAACGGCTCGTAAGCGTCGGGCATCGAGTCGGCGGCTTGCTGGAGCAGCGTCAAGCCCGGCCCGAAATCGTCGTAAGTGTCGGCATCCTCGATGATTCCCCACAGCGTGCCGCCATCGCTATCGACCTGAATCAACCGCGCAAAAGCTGCCCACAGCCCCGGCTCATCGTCGAGCGCCTCGCACGCATCCATGATCCGCAAATACAGATCGGGCGTAGCCAAGCCGCGCGCTTCGGCTTCAACGAACATCCGGCGCGCCTCCTCGACGAGTGCCGCTTCCGCCTGTTCGTCGTCCTCGGTCTGATCGAGCAGCAGCCGCCCCAGATTGTAATAGAGCGTGGCATCGGCCACGTTACCCATGATCGCCTCGCGGCAGACCTCGATGGCGCGCGCGCCGTCCCCTGTCTCCTCGTACAACAGCGCCAACAACTGCCAACTCTGCAAAGCGCGAGCATCCGACTCGACGGCGGTTTCCAGCAGATCGCGGGCGCGCTCGTATTCGTGCCGATTCCATTCGAGCAGACTCAGGGCAATGCCCGGCCATGCCACGCGCGGGAACACGCTGCCGAGGCTTACCAGCGCATCTTCGGCATCGATTTGGTGGGGCGCGTCATCATCGGCGGCGACCGGCCACAAGGCGCGACACGCCGCCCAGCACGCGAAACGGCTGCCCGTCATCGCACCAGATACCATGCGCCGAATCGCACCCGCCACCGCGTCCGCATATTCGTCGAAGCCGACGTTGGTCAGTGCATGGCGCAGGTTCAGTTCGCCCCAGCCGCGCAGCAACCCTGCAAACGCTTGCGCATCGGCCAGATCGAGCGGTTCTTCGGGCGTCCAATGGGTCGCGTTGATGCCAAGTTTGCCGAGGATATGCGGGACGAGATCGAGCAATTGAGCCGCGATTTGTGCCACATCACCGTGTAGTGCCCAGGATTCTGTGCCCGCCTGACCCGCAAAATGGACTTCGAGCGCATCGTCGCTGAGCGCGCCCCACAATTTGGCGTGCGAAACGAGATGCTCCGGCAGATAGTTTTCCGGGTCGATCTGCATCATCTCGGACGCCCAGGGCAGCACGCCCGTCTCGTCCTGATCGAAGCGGGTCACGAGTAGCTCGACGCTGGGGCCAAGCCAGCGAAAATATTCCGTAAAAAGCGCCGCCAAGCCACTTGCCAACGGTTGTTCGCCGCGAAACGACCAAACGGCCAACCGTGTGATCGACGGCTCCGTTTGCGCGCGCGAGGCGGCATCCAGTGGGACTTGTAGGCCATAGATGGTGCGCTGCCAATCGAACAGCGCCTCCGGGAGTTGCGCCGCAGACAGCGCCCACAGAAAGTCCGCCATTGTGAAAACTCACCTTTCGCCGTTTGCCAATGTCTGGATCAATAGTACACCGAATCGCACGGCTGCGCTTGAACTGCGTTCACTTGAAGAGTATCCACCCACCGATCTACGTTATAGGGCGTGTCGGGCTTCGAGACGATCACCTGGTTCGATCGGTAAGGTCGGCGAAGGGCGAGCGTGGGTTGCCGCCGATGCGACTGTTGCGCTATTCTCGGCGTCATGACAAACAAAAATCATTTCCGGTTACTGTGCGTCCTGATCTTTGCGGCGTTGCTGATTAGCATTCCAACCAATGGACATGCGGCGGGCACTTTGCGCTACCTGAAACTCGATGGCACATGGGACGGCGGTTCGTATGCTAATCATATTGCCGTGCTTGATCTCGAATCTGGCACGGTTGAGGATATTCCAGCAATTTCTGACCAAATAGAACATGACGGCAAACTCTTCTTAGCCCCGAATCGGAGCACTGTTGCCTACATGAAGACCGACGGACAGGATAAAAACGGCGAGGATACTGCCACATTGTACGTCGCGCCCATCGATCGGTTTGGCCGAGTCGGCAAGTCGAAAGTGGTCAGAAACCGGCTGCCTACCCCTTTCTATTGCGTGCTTGGCGGCTGCGATGGCAAAACGATTTCTGCATGGTCGCCCGATAGCAAATGGTTGATTTATCATTGGCAAGACCAGACGGGATCGGAGCACCTGGAAGTTTCCACCCAGGATGGTCATGAACATTTTGTGCAGCCGTTTAAATTCACCAAACTTGGATTCGCTGGCTGGTCAGATGATGGCGCTTATATGGCGGCTAACGTTAATGGGCGTCTCGCTTTTCTCACATTTCCGGCTGCCACGATTACGTTCGCACCGGCACTCGGCGCTAAGTGGTATTATTTTGGGTGGTCAGCGACCAAGCATCTGTTCGCGTATGGTCAGACTGTGGATGCGACCCACGCGCGTCTCTTTACCATAAATCCCGATCATCCTATCCCCAAAAAACTTATCGACTTTCCAGGCAATTTTGACTGGGGCACGGTGGATTGGTCGCCCGACGATCAACATATTGCTTTGGTTTTAGCGCGGTTTGATGATCAAGAGCAAGGGGCCGAACAGATTGAGATGGTTGCTATGGATGGCAGTCACTATGAGGTCACGGATTATGGCTATCACTTCCCTGGGGGGGATGTTGGTTACGCCTACTACCCTCAGCATTATTGGTGCGACTCAAACACATTCTTTTATCTTGAAGACAGAGCTTCACTCGCACTCATTGGATTGGATGTGCAAAACCGTCGCCAAACCACCGTGCTTGATGACGGGACGTCAGACCTTGAAGCGTATGGAGAAGCATTGGATCACTATCCAACAACCCTACTCCCCTTTTTGAGGTCTGAAGATTGCCAGCATCCACTCGGGCACTGGTCAGATAATAGCCAAGATCATACGGGGATTTTAGACCTCGCCACAGGCAAAAAACTGCCGCTCCTTGACCAAAGAACAAATGTGCTCGATTGGAAAGCCGATAATTGGGCCGTCGCTCAAGGGGATAGGATTATCGCCTGGGCAAAGTCGGATGGCAGCAGCAAACATCAGATCGATGTAGGAGGCAGTTTGACGCCGCTGGATTGGTCGACTGATGGCAATTGGATGCTGTACGACACAGACGAATCCGGAAAAGATGCGGTCATTCTCGTCTATTTGAACACGGGCGATCAGCAAATGATTTGGATACCTGAAAAACAGGATCAAATCGCCAAGTTCGCACCGGATGGGCGCAGTGCGATCATTGCCAATGGTTCGCAAGCCGTTATCCTGACCATCGCCACCAAGAAGATAATCAGCTTTGACAATGCGGGTATCGCTGGGAAAATTGTTTGGTCGCCGGACAGCCGCTATTTTACGCTCAGTGACCAGAGTTCACTTGATGTTTATTTGCGCGACGGGACACGCCTCAAACATTTTGACGATGTGCCGGGCTTCGAGACGATCACCTGGTTCGATCAGTAAGGTGCTTCCGCCGATTTTTTCAAGAGCTTTTGCCGATCGCGCCTGATTTCGATTAACCTTAACAACGATGCGGGATGATATAGGCAGCGTTGCGAGGGGGAAATTTGAAAACAGTCGCCATCCTGCACTATGCCAGCCCGCCGACAGTGGGCGGAGTCGAGAGCACAATCGCGTATCATGCGCGCGCATTGGCCGATCGCGGCTATGCGGTGCGTGTCGTGAGCGGGAGCGGCACGCCGTTCGATCCGCGCATCGAAACGCGAGTCGATCCGTTGTTTGGCTCGACTCACCCCGACGTGCTGCGCGTCAAAGCCGAACTCGATGCCGGGCAGATCAGCGCCGCTTATACCGACTTGCGCGCCAAAATGCGATCGGCGTTGGCAGAGGCGCTGCGCGGGATCGATGTGTGTATCGCGCACAATGTCGTCTCGATGAACAAAAATCTGCCGCTGACCGCCGCGCTCGCGGAACTGGCCGCCGAATCGCCGCTGCGCGTGATCGCCTATTGCCACGATCTGGCCGCCGTCAACGATCAATATCGTGCCGAACTGCACGCTGGCGCGCCCTGGGATTATCTGCGGACGCCCTGGCCGGATACGCGCTATGTCACGGTGTCCGGGGCGCGTCAGAGCGAACTGGCTGATCTGCTGGCCGTGCGCGCTGAATCGATCACCGTGATTCCGGGCGGAGTCGATCCCGCGCGCTTTTTCGGGTGGACGCCGACGACCGAGCGACTGGCTCAATCGCTGCGGCTGCTGGATGCCGATGGCTTGCTGCTGCTGCCCGCACGGATTACGCGCCGCAAAAATATCGGGCTGGCGCTGCGCATTTTGGCGGCACTGCGGATGCGATCGGGGCGCGATTATCGGCTAATCGTGACGGGGCCGCCGGGGCCACACAATCCAACCAATCCGGGCTATCTGGGCGAACTGCTGACTTTGTGCCGCGACCTTCAGATCGAGGAGGAGGCTCACTTTTTGTATGCGCACGGCGACTCGCCCGACGCGCCGCTGATCCCGGACGACGCGACGATCGCCAACTTGTACCAAATCGCGGATGCACTGCTGTTTCCGAGCCAGCAAGAAGGCTTCGGAATCCCGATCCTGGAGGCGGGATTGGCCGGGCTGTCGATCTTCTGCGCCGATCTGCCGCCGCTGCGCGAAACGGGCGAATCGGATGCGCATTACTTCGATCCGGTCGTGGGCGATCCAGACGTGATCGCCGCGCAGATTCTCGCTGTCCTTGAGAACAGCCAAACAGCGCGCCTCAAAATCCGGGCACGCGGACGCTATCGCTGGGATGTGCTCGTGCGTGATTATTTGCTGCCACTATTGGAGGATTCACCGCAACCCCAACCCTTTTCGGATTCACCTCACCCCTAGCCCCCTCTCCGTAATCACGACGAGGGGGAATCAAGCCATTACGTGCGTCAAGTGTTTTTGAGATGTGAGAAAGTTGGAGGGTCGATGAACCGAGAGTTTGCTGATTATGCGGCAGAGGAATCCGGCGGACGCGTGGTATTGGCGCTGTCCGAGGCGGCGCATCTCGCCAGTTGGGTGAAATTCGCAGAGGGACTGGCGGGCGAATCGGCTTCGATCATCCTGCGCGGGCTGATCACCGTGCCCGCCGATCGATCGCTGAGCGAAGGTGCGACACCTGCCCGACAGATGCGCGAAGCCTTCGATGCCATCAGTTCGGAAGCCGTGCAGCACGACGCCAACGAAATCTCGGTCGATTTTCGTCCACTGGCGCATATCCTCGATTCGTTCCGCGCCGATTCCGGGCACGCGCCGATCGATTTGTTAATCGTGCAATGGGCGGGGCCGCGCGCACCGACGGGCGGACTCAACACCAATGAGATTCTACGCTATGCGCCCAGCGATGTGGTGCTCGTATGCGGGGACGCGCCCTGGGATGCAGGTGGGCCGGTGCTGCTCTCATTGCGCGGCGGACCCAACCTGACATTGGGCGTGCGGGTGGCAAAAGCAGTCGCCCGCGACGCCTCGATCACGTTGTTTCACGCGGCGCGCTCGACCAAAGTGCCGCCCGGCATGAGCGCCCTGATGCGTGCTGAGCCGAGCATCGTCCGATCGGTGACGGCGGTCAGCGACATCGCCGATGGTATTATTCACGAGGCGCACGGCCACAAAGCGATCATCATGGGTGCGGCGATCGCCGAGGGCGCGAGCGGCGACGCATCGGACGCGGCCACCGTTGTCGCCACGATCGCCGAACGCACCGAGACGCCCTTGATCTTGATCCGCGCGCGCAGCCAGGAAGAAGTCACGTTCCACAGTCCTCGTCCGCGCCTCGGACGCGCTGGGACGCTCTCCACGCGCGTCGATCGGTGGTTCGCCGAAAATACTTTCCACAGCTACGAGTTTTCGGATTTGCGGGCACTGTTGGCGCTCAAGGAAAAGCAGGGCGTGACGATCAGCGTGGGCTTGCCTGCGCTCAACGAGGAAGCGACCGTCGGCCTCGTGATCGACACGATCAAGCGTGCCCTGATGGACGAGGTGCCGCTGATCGACGAGATCGTGCTGATCGACAGTAACTCGACCGACGCGACCATGCGAATCGCCGCCGACTGTGGCATTCCGACTTATCAGCATCCCGAAATTTTGCCGGAGATGGGGTCCTATCGCGGTAAGGGCGAGGCGCTGTGGAAGAGTCTGCATGTGCTCAAAGGTGACCTGATCGCGTGGATCGACACGGACATCACCAACATCCATCCGCGCTTCATCTACGGCTTGATCGGCCCACTGCTGCGCCGTCCGCAGGTGCAATATGTCAAGGGCTACTATCAGCGCCCGATCAAAGTCGGCGATCAGATGCAGACGTCGGGCGGGGGTCGTGTCACGGAATTGGTGGCACGTCCGCTGCTCAATCTGTTCTACCCGGAACTGTCGGGGATCATCCAGCCATTGTCGGGCGAATATGCGGGGCGGCGGACGGCGCTCGAAGCGGTGCCGTTTTTCAGCGGCTACGGCGTCGAAACCGGACTGCTAATCGATCTGCATGAGCAGTTCGGGCTGGATGGGATCGCGCAGGTCGATCTGGAGGAGCGCGTCCATCATAATCAGCCATTGGTGGGCTTGAGCAAAATGTCCTTTGCAATCTTGCAGGTGTTCATCGCGCGCATCGAACATCGCTTCGGGATTCCGCTGCTCGATAAGGCGAATCACAGCATGAAGCTGATCACGCAGACGCCGGAACGGTTCGCGCTGGACATCGCAGAGATCAGCGACATCGAGCGCCCACCGATGGTCACGATCCCGGCGTATAGTGCGGCGCGGCGGCGGTGACCGGCGCACTGCAAGGTATCAGTGACAAATGACGGTCAGGCTGTGATGCTGCCCGCGTCCGTCTCATCCTTATGGTAAAACCAGATAAAGTTCGCGCATTCACCTCACCCCCCAACCCCCTCTCCGTCACCACAGCGAGGGGGCGTCAAACCACACAGCACCGCCAAAGATCGAGACCGAGTCGAGTCCTGCACCCCTCTCCGTGAGGACGGAGAGGGGCCGGGGGTGAGGTTCTTCAATGCGTGCTGTTTAATTAAGAAACATTAAACCACTACCTCTGGTAGTGGTAGGAGGAAAAGGTTCTACCGTGAAAGGTAGGTAAGATGGAACTCCCTAGAAGGTGCAACACTTTAAGGAGTTCCATAGTGGCC
>JBBRMW010000257.1:0-8364 GCA_038230635.1 Aggregatilineales bacterium
CCGTCGCGGTGCTCCGGGGACGGGCGCGAAAAAATTTCGCGTCCCTTTCGTCCTGATAAAACGCGATCGCCGAAGTAATCCGGTGGATTACCTGGCGCAGCCAAGCTGCTGCCGCCCTCCGGGTTCCGCGATCGCACTTTATCAGGAGTAATCGAATGTCCCGCCGATCGTGCTCCGTGTCATCCATGTCCCGTCCCGAACTGCCGATCGCCAGCATCGCCCAAACCTGGCACAATAAAACCGATGTCGTTGAGCCGTTCATCGAGCGCGCCCAGGTGAATATCAATATCCGGATGCGCCGTCGTCAACGCTTGTACGCCTTCGGGTGCGCCGATCATCCCGACAAACTTGATACGTTCCACCCCCCACCGCTTTAATACTTCCACGGCTGCCGTTGCCGAACCGCCCGTTGCCAGCATCGGATCGAGGATCAAGCAAATATCCACGCGCGGGGTGGGCGGCAGCTTATTATAGTATTCGACCGGACGCAGAGTCTTCTCGTCGCGGTAAATGCCGATATGCCAGACTTCGGCGACGGGCATCATTTCCCACACCCCCTCGACCATTCCCAACCCCGCCCGCAGAATCGGCACTAACCCGATCTGATCTTTCAGGCGCGCGCCCGGCGCTTCGCCCATCGGTGTTTGCACAAGGGTATCGCGCAGCGGCAGATCGGCGGTCGCTTCGTAGGCCAGCAGCATGGCGATCTCACGCACGAGCTGTCGAAACTTGACGGGTTCGGTATCGTGGCTGCGCAGAATCGCCAGCTTATGCTTAACGAGCGGATGGTTGGAAATAACGACTTTGCCCATGAATAAGGTGTCCTCTTGAAAAAAGCGCGCTGATTGTACATCTCTTTATTGAAACCACCACTGATCAGCCCCGCCGATCACGCGAGACTCGGCGCTCCACCCACTTGACCATCAGCGATAGACACAGCGTCATCACCAGATAAAAATAAGCCAGGACATTATAGGTCTGGAAGTACAAAAACGACGAACTGGCGTAATTCTGCGATAGGCGCGTGATCTCTTCGACGCCCAGCACGCTCGCCAGTGACGAATCCTTGAGCATCGCAATAAAATCGTTGCCGAGCGGCGGCAGTGCGACGCGAAACGCCTGACGCAAGACGACGTGCCGCATCGTGCTCCAATACCCCATACCCAGCGCCCGCGCCGCTTCGACCTGACCCACTGGCACGGATTCAATCCCAGCGCGGAACACTTCCGAGAGGAACGCCGAATAGCCGATGATCAACGTCACCACGACACGAAATTCGTTATCGACATCGCGTGTGCGCAGCGTTTTGAGCGCCATTCCGATGCCGTTCAATGCCTCGATGGGCAGCAGTCGATCGCCGAGTGCGTTAATCCCCACGATGATCCCAGGGATCAAGACGAACGCGACATACAGCAGCAGCACCAACACCGGCAAGCCGCGCACGATCTCCACGTAAAAAGTGGAAACTTGCTTGATGATCGGATTGGATGAGATGCGCGCCAACGCCACAATCAGCCCCAAAAGCACGGCGATCGTATAGGCGATCAGCGTGATTTCGATCGTCTTGAGCAGCCCCGTTTTGAGGTAATCGACGATCTGAATGTAGGTCTGGTTGGTAGTCATCTGCCAAGCGATCAACACGCCCAGGAGCGCAGCCACCAGTGTCCACCAGGGCAGCCGCACGAGACCATCGGTTATCGGGAGCAGGCGCGATCGAATCACGAGCGGTGTTATCCTTTAGGGCGAAGTGCGGGGGCGACTGTTTACAGGTTGAGGTTTTCCAGGTACTTTTTGGCAGTTACCAGATCAGCACCCGTTTCCTGGCGATATAGTTTGATGGCCTCGATCATCTTGCCCGCCTGGATCAGGTTGACGATTTCTGGCGAAACCGGATACGTCGGGTTATCGACATAGGTCAACTTTAACTGTGCCAACAGAAACTCAACGGTGCGTTCGAGCTTGGCGACGCGGTTGGTCAACGCCTGCTCGCGCGATGTAAGCAGATTTAGTTCACTCGGCATGACATTCTCCGTTGAAAATAGGGCGAACCCGGATTTGCCGAGTCCGCCCTCTCGCTAAAGTTAAGGTTTCGCGGTGGCGGCAGCCGTCGCTACTGCCGGAAGCTGTGGAGCGCCAGCCGCATCCGGGCCGGGGTTGAATAGGAAGAACCACTTGTTTTCCAGGTAGCCCAAATAGCCATCGGCCTTCATCGCAGCCAATGCGGCATTGATCGGCGCGACCAGATCGCTGCCCTGCGGGAACATGAAGCCGAGCGAGTCGCTGCTCAGGTTTTCATCGAGCAGTTGGAGCTTGCCCGCATTTGCGCCAATGTAGCCACGCCCAGAAGCCACGTCGGAAATGACCGTATCCACGTCACCTGTCAGCAATGCTTGCACCGACAGGCCAAAATCATTGTAGAAGACCAACCGATCGGATTTGTCGCCATCTTTGATGCCGAGAATGTCGAGCGCCGTATAATAGCCACTCGTCCCGGCCTGCGCACCGATTTTCAATTTGGGGTTCGCGGCGAACGACTTCTTATCCGTGAAATCTTTTTCGCCCGCGCGCACCAGGAATTTTTCTGTGATCGTCGTATATGGAGCCGAAAAATCAACCTGTTTCTTGCGGTCATCGGTGATGCTGATGCCATCCATCCCGATGTCATATTGCTTCTGATTGACCGCCGCGATCATGCCATCCCAGGCGGCAACTTTGTACGTGATCTTGCAATTGAGGCGCAGGCAGATATTCCCGATCAACTCGTATTCCAACCCGACCGCCTGATGCGACTTGGCATCGACAAAGGTCAAGGGCATGTAATCTTGCGCGGTGACGACGATGATCTCCCGGCCTTTGAGATCGGGCAGCGGCGCGGTGATGCCGCCTGATGTACTCTGGGCGTGCGCACCCATCGCGTTGCCCAGCAGTACCAGCGCGGTGATCAGCGTGAGCGCGAGTTTAGAAACTTTCATGGTCAAAATCCTCTCCACTAAAAAGCAGTTCGCCAACTATAGCACACCCGACGCAGGTCTTGCATCTGATTTTGCGCTGGTTAGCGGACGCGACAGATGTGATCTCTACACAAAAACACCGCCCGACCTCACGAATGAGTCGAAACAGACGGACGCAGCAAGCCGCGTCCCTACGAGAACGGCGTCTTTTGTAGGGACGCGGTTTACCGCGTCCGCTAACTATCGAAAAACAAGATGCGATTACCCACACCCGATGCGATTGCCCCTTGTCTGACCGCTGGAACCTGGTATACTTTCGGGGCATCGGCGGCTCTGAGTACGATGTGTTTGATACATAATGGGTTAGTAGCTCAGGTGGCTAGAGCACCCGGCTGATAACCGGGAGGTCACAGGTTCGAGCCCTGTCTGACCCACTATCATGGGTAAAGACCCATCCCCCCAACGGGTCGGTAGTTTAGTGGGAAAACATTGCTTTTGCAAAGCAAAATCGCGAGTTCGACTCTCGCCCGATCCACAACGTGCGTTGCAGGCGCATAACCCCACATGGAAATCAATTTCTTCGAGCCAGACGACGTTCCACAGCCCAAAGATCGCGTTAAAATCCAAAAACTGACCGCGACGCCCTATCCTGATGGCTGGCGCATCCGTATCGGCTTGGACGTGACCCCTTTCCAGGAGCGCCCGAACTTGGAACTCGATCTGACCACCGCCGCCAACCAATCGGTCGCGCAGTTGAGTATCATCGAAACCATGCACCCGCGTATGGAATTCACCGTCCATATTCGCGGCGTGAACGATCCAACGGGCGAATATATTTTGCGCGCCGAGTTGTACTATGAAGATCGCACCCATATCCTGGATCGCGCCGAAACACGTTTTACTGTAACCAACTGAGAGGATACAACCATGCCGCTCACTTCTGACGCTGATCTGCGCGCTTTGCTCGACTCGACCAAAACGATCGCGGTTGTCGGCTATTCCGATGATCCGAACCGTGCCAGCCATGAAGTGGCCGAAGCATTGCGCGGCTTCGGCTACACCGTATATCCCGTCAATCCGGCACTCAAGAGCATGCCCGATGTGACAGTCTATGCGTCGCTGGCCGATGTGCCGCAGCCCGTCGATGTAGTCGATGTCTTCCGCCGCCCGGAGTTTTTACCCGGCGTCGTCGAAGAAGCGATTGCCATCGGCGCAAAAGCGGTGTGGATGCAGCTCGGCATCGTCAACGCCGAAGCCGCCGCGCGCGCCGAAGCCGCCGGACTAAAGGTCGTGATGGATCACTGCATGAAGGTTGAGCACCATCGCTTGATGCGCTGACACCGCGCAGTTATAAGGCGGCGCGTAAAATTTCAAACACGATCACATACAGGACGGTCGAAGCGGCGAGGAGGCTACCGATTGCCCGTAAATCGCGCCTGAGCACCAGCGCGTAGATGCCGCACAGGATTATCGCCGGGAGCATCGGGGCCATAAAACGCGCTTCCGGCACCGTGATCACCGCATACAGCACCAAATATTAATCGATGGCGAGCAGCACGACCAGCCAGGGGTAAGAAGCGGGTTCTCGTAAGTGCTCACGCCACCGACTCAGCGCCGCCCAATTCGCGTAAACGAGGCAAAAAAACGGGATCAATCCCCACATCACGAGCAGATCGAACCGATTGTCCAACGTTTGACGATAGGTTGACCACTCATAATTCTGAAACATGCCCACCGCTTTAACCGTGAATAAAAACGCGCTGTCGATTGGATGTGTGATCTCCTGGCGCACCCATAAATTGGTACTCCGATCCTCGCACCTCGTTTCGGTGGGTTTGGAAAAATACGCGAAAGTGTAAAAAACTTCGGGTGGGTGCGTGTTACCCAAGTAGGTTTCATATTTGTACGAAAAACTGCCACGACATAGATTGTATGCGGCGTAATTGCTTCCTTGCCAACCGATCAGACCAATCTTGTGTTCGTATTGATAAACCATGATCAGCTGAAGGCCAACGATCATCAGACAGGGTGTCAAAAACCCGAATACCCAGCCGCACATTCCGATCACCTGTTTGCGGCCTATCTTTTGCAATGGAGCACGCCACGCCGCCCGATGTTGGATTAATACGCGAGCGCCCAACCACAGCAGCAAGCAGCCGATAAATAGGATGCCCCAGACTTCGTAAAAGGGCCGAACCACGATCAAAAGTCCGAGCAGCGTGCCCAACCCAAGCGCCTTGAAACGAACCCGACTGACGAGCAGGCGCAGAAACAGCATCGTCAAAAAGACCGAAAGGCAATCCGTGAGCAGATCGCGGGTGAGGCCAAGTAGCAGCGGATTGCACTGGATCAGCACAAAACAGGAAAAACACGCGGCGAAATTGGCTTTGCCGCGACCGAGTAAATGTGCAAAAAGGTTAACGCTGATCAATGCGGCGATGGTGTGTAGTACGAACTGGACGAAGGCCACCGCTTCCAGATAGCTGACACCCGGCGACAAGGCAGATATCACAGCCTGGATAATCACCAGAAACAGCGGATAGCCATAGGTGCGGATGGAGAGATCTATTTGCCCGAACAAGCCGAGCGTGCGGATATCCCTGGCGAATAGGTCATACCCAGCGGCATCCCCTACCAACTGGATGGGCGTCCGCACGACCACAGTGATGACAAGATACGACGCGATGATGACGATCAGATAGAGGCCGATTCGCGCCGACGAACGGGCGATCAAGCGCTGTAGCGGGGTGGTGACGCGGGTCAATTGCATGAAACGCCTTTCGACAAAACCTGGGAGACAACGGATTCATTTTGGATTCACCTATCATGAGATTGAGGGATCGATCTGGCGGCCAATCGCGCCTTACAATTTCAGTAGATCGAAAAAGTGTCGTCCTGCGAAAATAGACTGGGAAGACCCCTCTATCCCCGGCCCTTTCCCCCACGCAGGCGGGGGGAAAGGGAGTCAAGACGCCACACCGCGACATTTTCATCCCTTTGTAGTGGCGCGCAGCGGCATGGACAGCTCTCATGAAAATGGGGTAATTGACCTCACCCCCCGACCCCCTCTCCGTCATCACGGAGAGGGGGAGACAGAGGCCACGCCGCGCGATTTTCATGATGTCGCATGGGTTCATCGTTCGTGCTGACTCACTCCCCAACCCCTCTCCCTCTTGGCGAAGGGCTTATCTCCCCTTTCCCACCGCTTGCGTGGGGGAAAGGTGCCGGGGGATAGAGGGGTTTTCCCGCGAAATTGTGTTCGACTGAATTCATTCTTGTTTCGGCCACCGAATAGGGATTTTATAGGTTGGCGTAGCGCTGGTGGGCGTACTGGGCACATCCTCGCTCGGCACAGCACTCACTGACTCCCCACTACTTGCTGGAGAGGGGTTGGGGCTGAGGACTGGTTCGGGCGTGCTGTGATCCTCGACAAGCTGCCATTCGCGGTCCACTTCGGTCGCGTAGCCCGACGGGAATCGGATGGCTGTACCGCCCGCGCTCCGAGTCACCATTATACCGCGCCCTGTCACCGTCACAGGTGACTCGAACGGGAACACACCACCCGCCCAGACCCGCCGCGTATCGACGATGCGCACACCGATCAGCTTCAAAAACAGCGTCATCGGCAAGATTCCGCTCAAATCGTCGAGATCGCCCAGACCCGCGCCCGTCGCCGCATCGTAGCGCGCCCGGAATGCACCATCGCGTTTCAGCGACGTGATCTCGGTCGTGAGCAAGCGCTCGATCAAGTCCGTGGCTTCTTCCGTATATTCAGTCTCAATCAGCCCTTCGGCTATGAGCGCATTCCAGAACATCAGCACGTCATGATTCGGCGTGTGCTCGGCGCGATCCCCTTCGAGTGTCGCGTCCGCAGGGATAAGCGGCATTCCGGCGGGTTGGCCGTAGCGCTTCGGATCGGCGATTGATTTGATCAGCCGCGTCGCTTGATCGGGTTCTGCACCCGCCCACACGGGCAGCAGCATTGGCAGCGCACCCCGCGTCAGATCGACGGTATCGACCTCGATCGTATAGACGCGGCTCAACCCTTCGAATTTGATATAGCGCACACTTTGGTAAACGTGTTCGGTGACGGCGGTGCCCAAACCATAATACCAAGCGAACGCGGCGACGGGCAACGTTTCGCTGATCGGCTGCCCATGCCAATCGACGCCTTCGATCACGGCGGTCAGGCGCGGCGCATGTTCTTTGCCGCCGAGCACGCGCAGCACTAACCGATTGGGTGGGTCGATCGGCGTCGCTGCGCTGAATGACTCGTCGCCTGTTCCCCGCCAGATACGCGCGGCTTTTTCGCGCTGATGCGTATCTCGATCGATGCTCAGATACTGAGCGCTGGCATCGTCCCACATGGCGTCCAGCGCTTTTGTTAAAATGGCCCGTTTACCAGCCAGATCGCTCGCCGAGCCATCGCCGAGCACCTCGCCAATTCGCAGCAGACTATCGCCTTCGCAGATCAAATACGCGAGCAAATCGGGCGTTTCGGCTTTGCTGATGTCCGCATTAGCTGACCACCGCAAGTAGCGATTGAAAGTTGGACTCTCGCCGTGCGCGCTTTGTTCGGCGCTCGTCCATTCGGGCACGCCGTCGCTATCCCGATCCATATCTTTGGCGAACCAGCGCCCATAGAACTTCAACAAGCCACCGAACACTTCGCGCAAAAACGCCTGATCCTCGGTGATCTCGTAGATCGCCCAGGTGGTCGCGGCCAGCAGTGGCGCGGCCAGGGTGCGATTGCGCTGTCCACCTAAGCCCGGCTTGCCATCGATCGAACCATTCGCATCCATGAGGGCCAGCGCGTTTTGAACCAGTCCGCGCGCCAGATCAGGGGCGATCCAGGCGAGCGTTGGCGCGACGAGATATATCTGAAACGCCGTTTGTCCCGACCACTCCGCCGAATGCGAGCTACCATCCGAGCGCGGACTGAAACCCAGCGCGGGCACACGCGCGCTCACGATCGAAGGATGCGGCAGTTTGCTGGTCGCGCTGACCACGCTCCGCAGGGTAACATGCGCCGCGAATGCCAATGCTGCGTCCCACTCGGCGTTTCCGGTTTCGATGAGCGGTATGTTCGCGGCCAGCGACTCAATGCGCGCGAAGGCGGCGTCCCAATCAACGGCCAGCCAGCGGCGGGCGACTTCGATGCTGTCATCAATCTTGGGCAGCCCCCCATGCACCCAGCGGATCGTCTTTGTCACCCCCGGTGCCAATGTGATCGGCGCGACGAGACGCGAATTGCCCGTTTGCGCTTCGAGCGATTCGGTCGTGCCTTCGAGCAGCAGTGCCGGGTTCAGATTGGCGATCGTGCCGAATAAAAGCACGTCGGTGCCGTCATTTTGGCGGATCACTTTTGGGCGCTTGTTTTGGTTATCCAACGCAATTTGTGCATATAGATCGA
>JBBRMW010000258.1:0-8349 GCA_038230635.1 Aggregatilineales bacterium
CGTATGGGGTAGGGACGACGGCTAGCCGCGTCCGTCTCGAAAGAGCATCGCTGGCGGTTCGGAACGACTCCGCCCCCATCCCTGAATGCACTCCCTATCCACACGAGATCAAGTCCAGCGGCGTGCGAAAGATTTAAGCTTGGTCAGTGACTCGGTTTCCAAACATAATTCCCAGATGTGTTTATGTAGCCAGATTTACCATTTATACCGACCTGTGCCAGTCCACCGAAAAAAGGCTGGGCATCATCGTACTGGGGCTGGATAACGAATGCGCCCGTTTTGTCAATGTACCCATATTTGTCTTTAACCTTCAGCGCGGCCAGCCCTTCGCTGAAATCTTCACCAAAATCGTCGTATTGCGGCGGGATGACGAGCCTACCGGTCGTGTCGATATATCCCCACTTAGCGCCCACAAGAACGCTCGCTAGTCCCTCGCTAAATGAACCTGCACCTAAATATTGTACTGGGATAACAAATTTGCCTTTGTGATCAATGTAACCGCGGCCCGAATCAGTCTCCACCATTGCTAATCCATTACTGAAATCGTAAGCGCCGATAAATTGGGGTCGGATGATCCAATGGCCCCTGTGTGCCATAATGGATGAAACAACTTCGCCTCAAAGTTTAAAGTAGAATTGACGGGCGGAGAATAGAGAAACAGAACATGTCACAGAACGCAACGCCCAACCCAGAAGTGCAACCGAAAGCCGAACGACGACGATTTAACGTGGAATATAAGCGTCGTATCGTGGCCGAAGCAGCCCCCTGTAAATATGGCGAGTTGGGAGCACTGTTAAGGCGCGAAGGGCTGACCTATACGCAACTCATCACCTGGCGTAAAGCGGCTGCCGCGGGAAAGTTGAGCGACAAACGGCGCGGGCCGGTGGCGAATCCGAACCGGGCGGAAATACGCCGCCTGGAAGCCGAGAACGGCCGGTTGAAGCGTCAACTGGAACGCGCGGAAGCGATTATTGATGCCCAAAAAAAGTTGGCAGCGCTGCTGGACAGCTCGAAAGAGGAGGAGAAATCATGACTGAGCTCGCTGCCAAAATCGGGGTCAAAAGTGCTTGTGAAGCCTTAGCTGTGCCACGTAGTCGGGTGTACCGAGAACGTCAAGGTCGAGACCAGTCCGAGCAAAGAGTCCGAATAATCCCGACACCCGCGCTGTCCAGCGGGGAACGGGGCGAGGTTCGCGAGACGCTCAACAGCGAACGCTTCATGGACAAAGCGCCTCGCCAAGTTTATGCCACTCTGTTGGATGAGGGAACTTACCTGTGTCATTGGCGCACGATGTACCGCATTTTGGCCATACACGACGAGGTTCGTGAACGACGTCATATTCGTCGTCATCCGACCTACACAAAGCCTGAGCTGCTGGCGACACAGCCGAACCAAGTCTGGTCATGGGACATCACGGTCCTCCGTGGCCCGCATAAATGGGAGCATTACCCGCTCTATACAGTCCTGGATATTTTCAGCCGCTATGTGGTCGGCTGGATGATTGCTGAGGTCGAGAGCAGCGACTTGGCTCGCCAACTCATCGATGAAACGGTACACAAATACGGCATTCAGCGCGACCAACTCACCCTTCATGCCGACAACGGCGCTCCGATGAAAGGCAAACCCTTGAGTCAGTTGTTGGTGGATTTGGGGATTACCAACAGCCACAGCCGTCCACACACTTCCGACGACAATCCCTTCAGCGAGGCGCAGTTCAAGACCATGAAGTACCATTCGACCTTTCCGAGCGGTTTCGAGTCCATTGAGGCTGCTCGTACCTGGGCACGCACCTTCTTTCCCTGGTACAACGAACGGCATTACCATTCCGGTCTGAATTTGCTCACCCCGGCCAGTGTTCACTTCGGCCAGGTGTCCTTCATTCAACAGCAGCGGCAGCAGGTGATGGACCGTGCTTTCGCCCAACACCCAGACCGTTTTCGGCGCGGTATTCCCTTCGTTAAAGGAAATCCGGATGCGGTTTACATCAACCCACCTGCCGCGAGCACGAATCTTCCGTAATCTTTTCACCCAAGTTGTTTCAAACCCTTGACACATACCGGGCCGGCCTTATCAATAAAGCCAAATTTTTCTCCAACCGTCGCACGTGCCAGTCCTTCACTAAAAGGATATGTGTCTTCAAATTGGAAGGGGATAACAAGTTTTCCGGTCTTATCGATATAACCCCAGTTTCTACCAACCCGAACATCTGCCAATCCTTCGTTGAAAGAACCAGCGTCAATATAGCGTGGTTGGATAACAGGTTTGCCTGTTTTATCAATGAAGCCCAGTTTCTCGTTAACTTTGACCAGTGCAAGCCCTTCCTTAAAATCCTCAGAAAAGTCATACGTTGCCGGGATCACAAGCTTTCCAGTGGTGTCGATATAGCCCCACTGGGTACCTTGCCCCCCCGGAACAACATTTGCCAGTCCATCGCTGAAAGGTCCAGCAATATCGAATTGTGGCTGTATGATGATTTGACCCGTGTTATCTATGTAGCCGTACTTGCCGCTGATTCGAACTGGGAATAATGTCGGCGTGGCGGTCGTGCTAGGGGTAGCTTCAAGAGTCGAAACAGCGGTTGCTGCCCACGAATAATCTGGACGCATTGGTTGGAATAAGAACAACGCAATCATGAGCAACGTACCGAGCGTGATATCGTTGAAACTGCGACAATTTGCCACTGTTAATTATCCTATCTATCAATACCCTCGCCAATTATGCGGCATTTTGAAAATCAGTGTAAGGATGAATGCCACCAAGCGCCGATAAGCGCTGCCCAAGCCGAAAAATAAAATCAGATCGGTCATGGGTTTCCAGATATTGTGTCGTTGTGAGAGACATCACTTTACCTGAAAACCCTGTTTTTTCCATCCCTCATTTTTTGGCGAGGGTATTGGGTTGGTTGTGCTATTGTTGATGGAGATTAGGGGGTTGTAAAGGTCGTATTTTGGATAGACACGAAAGAATCTTGGCTACCACTATGATCTACGTAAATGCGGTCGGCGTCTTTTGTATTCGTCAGGCATGTATTCCTTTGGAAGTTCGCTTTCTACATCTACCTCTGCATCCCATCCAAGAGCATAAAGTTCTTTTATGACATTATGATATTCATCGCGGATTCTCTCCCGCTCGGGTGAATTTGGTGGAGCAGTTCGCCATTTGGCAGCAATATGCCCCAAGCTAAATTCCAATTTCTTAAGCAGAGGATCGATAGGGTATCCAATCGAGTCAATTTCGTGTGGCATGATTTCTACCTCATTATAGTTCTAGTGCCAGGGACGACCTGCTATTTTTAGCTTTTCCATATAATCGCTCATTTGGTCGGTCTCTTCAACAAATGGGATGCCAAGTGTTCGCGGCCACGTTGCACAGTTATTGCATCCGGAAAGAATATAGGAAATGCCATTTTCAATTTCAATACCTTCACCAAAAGCGCGTTCAGCATATAATAATGCGTTACGAGAACAGGGCTTCATCAGAAAAAAAGCACCTTGATAGGTTTTGATAGCCTTTTGTGGCTGTAAACTAATTTCCTTGCGCGATTTTCCTGAAGGAATATTATTTTCCCGTGGAAGGTCAAGCATACAATGGCCTCCCCTAATCGCCCACGATAATCCTCGCAAAATTGGCGAAGGTATTGATCTATAGCAATTCTTTTAGGACTCCCGTATCCTGCAATTTGAGACTAGTTCTACAACCGAACTTATGATTTGACCACTTAAATGCGACAGATTTACCTCACCCCCTCAGCCCCCCTCTCCGTCCTCACGGAGAGGGGGAAGCCAGCCCATACCAACTGCGGCTATCGCTGCATAATTTCGGTTGTAGAACTAGGAGAACATAGTTGAGAACGCCCGTGCGCTCGGTAGAGAGTACCAGTCGGAATAGTTTTACCGCGCTGGAGTTCTTTGTCCGTCCAGGTCAACGTGTCAATCCGTCGATAATCGAGTCGGCGACGGTAGTCATGCTTATAGTCTATCGCCGGAGCGTGTTTCGTGCTCGTTTGCATAAGTCCTAATCTAACAACCGATGGCACCCTTTATTAGCCTTAGAGTATTGGTCAAAAGTTAAGGAGTGAAGTGGTTTGTCAAGGCCATTTTTCAGCCAAAATCGACCTGAATCGGAAGCAAAATTGCGTTTCAGCGGCAACCGACTAGCCAGATTCGGCAGAACGCGATGAAACATGAGCGTCGTTTGAGTTTTTGTAACCGAATCAGACATCATCCGATTGATGAATTTTGGGCTTGACAATCACCGTTTTTCCTTAACTTTTGAGCAATAGCCTTAGAGGTTTTTCACGGCTCAATGTCATTACGAAGCCATGCCATCCTGGACTCAGGAGCAACCGCAGCGCATCGTTCATATAAGTCTGAAATAGACCGCGCTTCAACTTGCTATCAGGGCGACAGCGACCAGCGCGGCGGCTAGGCCAGTCAACTGCGGAGTCGTGAGCCGTTCCTTGAGTACCATTCGCGCCAAAATAACTGTGCTCGCCGGGTACAGCGCGGAGAGCACCGCCGCCACATCCAGCCGCCCGACATGCGCCGCCAGGACAAATAGTGCATTGCCGCCCATATCGAGGACGCCCGCCAGCGCGATCAGAGGGATTTGATCGCGCGACGGTCGCCAACCCGATCGCTGCGTGGCGAACGCGATCACCGTGAGCGTACTGATTGAGATGACGCGCGCAAAACCCAGCGGCCAAAAGACCGCACCAGGACTGATCTGCCCGAACAAAGTCAACGCGCCACCAAATCCCAATCCGGCCAGGATCGCCAGAGGCAGCCCCGCCGCCGGCTTATCGCCGACTTCTTTGGGGCGTGAGAGCAGCCAGACGCCGATCAATGCCAAGCCAAAACCCGCCAATTGGGCCGTACTTGGCAGGCTTTTGGTGACGGCGGCAAACAGCACGGGCAGCATAGCCGAAATCACCGCCGCCACGGGTGCGGTCAAACCCATCTGCCCCAACGAGAGCGCCCGATAGAAGCTGACCAGCCCGACAACCCCCACTAACCCGCCGATCGCGCCCCACCCCAAATCAGCGAAGGTCGGTGTCCGTTCGGCACTAAGCACCGCAAAGGCAACAATGAGTGCCAATCCTGCCATTTGCGAGATGACGACAACACCGAAAACATTGCTGCGGCGCGCGGCCAACCCACCGCTGAAATCGCCTGCCCCCCACGAAGCTGCCGAGGCCAAACCTAATACTGCCGCTGCCAAACCTGGGGCGATGTCCATGTACGGGTGACCTTTTCGACTGTCGAGTTAATGGATTTAATGTGTCGGATGAACGAATTGTTCCCAGGCAGCCTGCGCGTCGGCAAAACTGAGGAGATTCCGACCAAGTGTTTTCTGGACAGCAGATACGTCGAGCGTCAAATCGGGTGGCCGCCCCGTCCCCGCCTGCGAACTGGCTTGGATATAGGCATCGGCATCATAACCGAGCGCCGCCAACAAGCCATGCCCCAACTCGTAGCGACTCATGCGTCCTGGTCCCGCGACATTCAAAATACCGCTGACTTCCATTTCGGCCAATGTAAGCAGTGCATTCGCCAGATCGACCGCCCAAATCGGGCTGCGGTATTCATCGGTAAACAAACGGATGCGCTCACCTTTGCGCAGCTTGCCGAGCATCCAACCGATCTGCCGACTGCGCGCGTCGAAATCGTAGATCAGGCTGGTGCGTACGATCAAACCCGGCGCGCATTTTTCCATACGGGCTTTGGCGCGACCATAGGCCGTCAGTGGGCTGGTAGGCGCGGCTTCGTCATAGGGCGGGGCGGTTCCGTCAAAGACTATATCCGACGAGAGCAAGATCAAATGTGCTGTTGCGGGCGCGTGTCGCCACAAAAGATCGGCGGCAATTCCGATGGCCGTTTCGTAGTTGAGCGCGGTTTCGGTGATCGCGGTGTGGATGATGGCGTCAGGCTGCGCGTCATCGATCACACGCCGGACGCTTTCCGGCTCGGTCAGGTTACAATAAACAGCGTGTCCCGTGCGTATTTTTTCGGGGTGTGCAAGATAGGTTGCGCTCACTGTCCAGCCCGCCGCGACGGCCCGCTCACAGAGCACGCTGCCCAAATCGCCGCTGCCACCCGTGACCAACAAACGCTTCAGAAAAGTCACGGATTGTAGTCCTCGTCACCTTCGTCGGTTAGTGCGTCCAGGGCGAGACGGGCGGCCTGCTGTTCGGCAATGCGCTTGCTGTGACCCTTGCCTGTGCCATATACCGCCTCGCCGATCAGGACATCGATTGTGAACTGACGATCGTGCTCTGGACCGCTAAGTTCACGCACTTGATAGGATGGCGTCAGGTTGAGCATCGATTGACTCCACTCTTGGAGGCGGCTTTTGGCATCTTTGTCCGATTCTTCACGCAGGATGACGGCCAGCCGGGGTTCGAGGCGTGGAATGGCGAACGCGCGTACCGATTCGAGACCGCTGTCGAGGTACAAGGCACCGTTGATCGCCTCGAACGCACCGCACAGATTGTTGATGCGTTCGCGGCCACCATTATCCTCTTCACCGCGACCGAGGCGCAGCATCGCCCCGACACCTGCCTCGTGCGCGAGCTGCCCCAATGACTCGGTGCGCACCAAACCCGCCCGCAAGCGCGTCAGCTTGCCCTCGGTCACATCGGGAAAGCGTTGATACAGCCACTCGCTGACCAGAAAATCGAGGATCGAGTCGCCCAAGAATTCGAGCCGCTCATTATCTTGATCATCGTTGTCGGGGTGTTCGTTGATGAACGATCGATGGGTCAGTGCCCGCAGCAGCAAAGCGCAATCCTGAAACGTGATGCCGAGCGCTTTTTGAAATTCATCGAGCGCCTCTTTCACGGCACATATTCTCGAAAGATCAGCGAGGCGTTGTGGCCGCCCAAGCCGAGTGAGTTGCTCATGGCAGTATGCAGCCGCTGGCGACGTGCCACCAGGGGTGTCAAATCGAGCGGAAACTCGATATCTGGCTGGTGTAAATTCAGCGTGGGCGGAATCGCGCCCGTGCGAATGGAATTGATACAGAACAGCGCCTCAAACGCCGACGTCGCGCCCATGGCGTGACCCGTCATGGGCTTGGTGGCGTTCATCGGAATATCCGCCGCGCGCTCGCCAAAAACACCCTTGATCGCCCGGACTTCAACCATATCGCCGAGTTTTGTGGCCGCACCGTGTGTATTGACGTGATCGATCGCCGCCGCGTCAATATGCGCATCGGCCAGTGAGCGGCGCATCGCCAACATCGCGCCCGTCGCATTTTCGTCGGGGGCGCTGATGTGGTAGCCGTCCATGCTCGCGCCGTAGCCAATCAACTCGGCCAGGATGTGCGCGCCCCGTGCCTGTGCATGATCGAGGGCTTCCAGAATCAAGATGCCCGCACCTTCGCCGAGTATCAGGCCGCTCCGCGCATGATCGAACGGCGCACAGGCCGACTCCGGTGGATCGCTGATGTGTGAGAGTGTATTGATCCGATCGAGGCAGGCGATCCCCATCGCGGTCACGGGTGATTCGCCTGCGCCCGTGATCGCCACGTCCGCCTCATCGTGCTGGATCAGCCGAAAGGCATGACCGATATTATCCGCGCCCGTCGCACACGATGAAACGACCGCGTGCGAGGGTCCTTGCGCACCATATTCAATACTGATCATGGCCGTCGCGCCGTTATTGACGACCATCATGATACCAAATGGGGTGACACGCCGCGCGCCTTGCTCGTTCAGAATACGCATATTCTCGTCGTAAGTCAAAAACCCACCGGTCGCCGCGCCAATCATCACGCTGACTCGTTCGCGGTTGGCCTCGGTGATTTGGAGTCCCGCTTGCCGTATGGCTTCGGCGGTCGCCACCATGACGAACTGCTGATACCGATCGGAGCGGCGGGCGGTGCGCGCATCCAACATCAACTCGGGCTGCCAGTTTTTGACTTCGGCGGCTACCTTGACGGGCATATCGCTTGTATCGAGGGCAGTGATCAAGCCCGCCCCGCTGCACCCGGCGAGTGCAGCCGCCCACACGCTGGGCAAATCGTGCCCCATTCCATTGATCATGCCCATGCCGGTTATGACAACACGACGACTCATAAATGCCCGATTACCTCACTCACGAAAGATTGCCGAAAACAGGGTCGTTTTTGATCCTGTATCCGGTGAGCGCTCCATTATAATGCCTGCGCCGCGATTGGGAAACACCCGATCGAGTCGCGGTCATTTCGATAGTTACTCAAAGTATGGTGTTTTAACCACCACGGGTTGAGTCTTAACCTACGCCCGTTAAATGGCTTGCGCCACTAACTGGGCGGGCGGATACACTACGGGTACCCGTTTTGCTGCCGCCATGTTTGGTGGCGGTTGTC
>JBBRMW010000259.1:0-8321 GCA_038230635.1 Aggregatilineales bacterium
ACAGTGCGCACAACACATTCCTTGCGGGTGGAAATGTTGTTCCAGCCAGTCCAAACTTCGCTGTGTGTCCAACAGGTCAATGATTGGAAAGTCCATACTTGCTAGTATACCCTATTTGCACACGTTCTATAGTTGAGCCAATAAGAAAAGCAGCGATTCATATTTTTACCGAGTATAGTCGCCTGATCGCTACGGACCTGCCGCAGCTGGTGCTGTGTTGCGTGCTAATTCTTGTTCAATGCCCGGTTTAAGGTCTTGGAGGAATCGGTCGGCAAATGTTCCCGCATCAGGCCATGTGTGCGCTTGTACGGCTGGTTCTCTTTCTGCGGAGTAGCCCAAAACTGGGCCAAGGCGACTGTCGCGGTCGGCAAAAAGGTCCGCAAACTGCATAATGCGTTGGATTACCGTTTGTCGTGCCTCCGGTGCCCAGGTAATAGTATTGCCTGCTTGAGAAAATGTCAGGTTATTCGCCACTGCAAAACCTCTCCACCGATTGTATTGAGAGCGTGGGCTTCCGCCAGATTCGCTTACATAGAATTGCCGTAGCGCGACAGAGAGCGTCTGTGGACCTACCGATTGCGCGATTCCGTACGCATCCACATCACCAAGAATATCGGTCATTGGAGCAGAGTTTTGATAGTAAGCCTCAATTGTGGTGGCCGGGTTTCCCACAACATCATGGCTTTTTCTTCCAGTCCTGCGATGTTCCTGCAAATACACCATTGCTGCGCCGACATCTCCTACCCAGGTTGCCGGGCCAGGAGCCGACGGAAGGTTATTGTTGGTAAACGGGGCATCCGTGCGCGGGTGGAGAATAGCGTCAATGCCTACTAGCACATGACCCACATCAACCAGATCCTTTCCAACCTGTATATAGGGCGACGGGTTATCCCCAATTGCATTTTCGTCTGCTCGCTCGCGCAATCGTCGGACAGCTTGTTGTAGCGCTGGCGTGTCCATTGCCAGACCGTGTGCATAGACGCAAGTACAAGTCCCCACTGGCTCTCGGCAAATGCTTCCTTCTGAGTCCGTGCAGGTATATAACGCCCCTGTATTTGGCGCATCTGGTATGAGCCGATCAAAGCCCGGGCTTCCAGCTGGCGAGCCGTAATACATGCTGCGTATCATCGTAAGAATTTCTTGTGGCGAGCTATTTGGATAGGCACCCTCGACAGTTTCAACATGCCGAATAAACTCCCGAATCGGAATGATCCCTACATGAGGAGCTTGGGCCTGTGGCTGATCCTCACGCTGCACACTGTAGGCACGATTCGAATGTAGCAACATCCGCTGCACGGCTCTATTACCCTGAGTTTGCTGCATCTGGAGTACAGCAGTTTGTCGCATGGAGCGGGTCATTGAGTTCGCGGGTGCGAAAAGTGGCAGTGTGCTGCTGGGCAAAGGAGCATAGTCATGCTGATCGTCTTGAGGCGAATTGCTGAGGTTCTGAATACGCTTCGGTTCGGATCGGAATTGCTGATCCTTCATTTCGCCCTCACGATAATAGATATCTCCAAGTCTATTGTACACTCTTCAAAGAAAGGTTACATGGCTCGAGCCTCCGTGAAAAATAGCCAGTATCAAATAATCGCGCCGACCTAGTGGTGTCTAATGTTATTCCTTCATGGCGAGTATCGCCCTTCAGGAGGCATTATTTGAAAAGGCTAGGCGAAAAACGCCGTCGTCAAAAATAGTTCGAGGGAATCGATATGTTCCAGATTTGAACACTATATGAGGCGGCTAGCGCCAGTTTTTTGCTGTTTGGCGACCAATCCACTTGAGTATTCCCCAAGACTGGGCTAATGATCCCGCCTTGGTAAACGTGCAATACGACTTGTCCGGTAATAACATTCCAGACCGTCGTATCCTCAAATGTGGTTACGGCGAGCAGTTGACTATTGGGGCTGACGCTTGCTGAACCCAAATCGATTGATGTATACGAGGGTTGAATCAATTCACGTAACAGCTCGCCATTTCGAGTAGCCCATACTTGGATATTTTTCATTATGAAAACATTGCTATGATCAGGAAAATCCTTGTAAGTTGTCCGCCACGTGAACAACAGTTGGCTATCATGACTCCAAGCGAGTATTCCATCGGCCTGGATGATGCCTTGTGGCTTGCCCTTGATCGCATCGAACAAACTGATCGTGCCATCTTTGTTTATAACTAAGCTAACTTTTTTATCGGGACTGACACTCAAACGATCCAAGCCAGAATTGGCTGCAGCTGTCGGTTCGCCAGAGAAGACGTTCCAAACTTCTACCATTGACCAATTATCGTCGGGCCACGTATAGATATACGTTCCATCAGCACTCCAACTGACCCGATCAACACTACTGTGCCCAACTTTGCCAAATACGCGCACTGTCTTTCCGGTTTTTGCATCCCAGAGGCGTACCGTGCCGTCTGTGCTTCCGCTGGCGATTTGGCTACCATCAGGACTCCACGCAACGGAATTCACATTATCAACATGCCCGAAAAATGTTTGATCAGGTTGCCCCAATACCGATCCGCTTTGATGCGTAAGAAGCATTTCAGCCGATGGTTCGGGCAGCCAGTCGGCACATAGCATCAAGACACATTCTGTAATTTGGCGCTGCACAGTTCCATCGACGTTACCCACACTGATTGCGTATATTGGCTCCGTTTGACCACCGAGCGTGGTAATGAGCCAGCTACCAGATGAATGCCATCGAAATGGGTCGGAATAACTTGGCGATCCTGCGGTATTATTGGGCATAATAAGGTTCGTTTGCCCTATCGATATATCGGTAACGCACGTTCGGATTGAGCGATAAATTCCCCGTGCTTCTTTGTGCGTGCAATCTGTGGCGAGGTAGCGGCTATCCGGCGAAAGGGAAAACAAGCCTTGATAATCGTTAACGCCGCTCACGATTCTTGATACCAAGTCATACCGAAATATTTTGCCGGATGTTGTACTCCAATAAACCTGATCACTACCAGCCCAACGTATCAAAGCGATATCGGCAATGCTGTTCTTTTCAAAAATAACCTGTGCTCGTTTGTCTGAAATAACTTTCACCGATGGAATATCCAATATTTGAATCTGACCACTGCCATTGACAAAGACGGCGCGGGTGCTATCGGGCGACCATATTTGAACATCATAAGGCGATCCAGACGACTCAAATTGAGCAGGCAGGGATGTAATCGTGCGTTCGCGCATTGAGAGCAATTGCATCGTGCCTGCCCCAGGGCATGGATTGAGCAATGCCCATTGTGCGTTGGGACTCCAATCAATCGATCTGATTGGCTCTGTGGGTGCTTTGACGATCACGGATTGTCCGCTGGCCTTATTGGTAATGATTAGCTGATTGCCACGTTGCGTGGTGAATGGCTCGGAGGAACGACTCGACGGCCAAAGGTTGGACGGGTTACAGGAAACCGTGCTATCTACGGAAGTTCGGGTTAGATGACCATCCATCCAAAGCGTGAACATCTCCGTCGGACTGGTGACAACCACATATTTCTCGTCGGGCGACCAGACCATACTGGCAGGGTTTTCATCAAGCGCCAAAGTCGTTTCGTAAGTGGTCGCAATTCTGTGTTTTGTCAGATCAATCACATAAAGCTGAAATCGACTGCCATTTCCTTTTTGGGGATCAACCAAACGCTCCACCAACATGCCATCATGGCTCGGCATCCATTGGAAGCGAATTGTAGCGGCTTCATCTGGAGTCAAAGGAGGTAAAAACCTATCTGAGTCGATAATTTTCGCACCATTTCGACTGCTAATTACCAGTTGTTCAGATTGCCTTCCATCGATTGATGGGGCGTTCATGCCAAACTCACCACGCCATGCCAACCACGTGTTCGATGCTGACCATGTTAATTCGGCCACAAACAAATTTTGGTTCATGGCATTTGCCCCAATGACGCGGCTGTCTGTACCGTCGGCGCGCTCAATAACGACGCCATGAACAAAATCGGAGTAATAGTAAAGGAAAGGCGCTGAAGAACTAGCGTGTACCGCATTCAAGGTATCACTGCCAAAAGCCACAATAAGACTGCTCAATAACGGTAACAGAATAGAAGGCTTGATTACACCGAAATAATGGCGGGTGATCATTTAGAATGCCGTCCAGTCCTGCATAGAAATGCCATTCAGCCAGAATAGAAAACCCGTTTGTCTATAAGGGTTGCGCTATTGCTCCTCATGGCAACCAGAATTGAAGGATAACTGACTCGCCGGCGGTAATGGTGCTGAACCACTCAAATTGCCCATGATACCCGCGTGCCGCCCGAATGCAATACAGCAAGTCAATCAATGTTGATGGATTTGCTGCTTTGGTTGGGACCACATCGATCGCTACGACTGGCATTATACGCGAGTCTATCAAATCGTGAATGCGAATGATTAGGGCTATATCATCTATTTTCGCGTCGAAATAGATGGTTGATTTATCGCTCAAGCGCAAAATGATAGATACGGCTCGAACAAATGCATCTTCGAGTTCTTTGATATTCCCTTGAAGGTACATATCACTCAGATCGAAATGAGCAACCAGGGTGCGATTGGCCGCCACCACTTTTCGTTGAAGGATTGGAATCGCAGAATCCAGAATTGTCTGGACGGGTAACGAGTCAATCTGCCTCGACAGCCCGCTAAGTCGGGCGAACTCAACAATATCGTCCACCGCATCGAGCATTTCAGCAGCCTCTGCCTGGATTGCTTGAAGATCGGCCTGGCAAAGTTCATGCAAACTATCCTTTGTGGCAGCCTGCATAATGTTCGCCAGATCGGTAATGTTTATCAAGTTGCGCCGAAAAGCATGACCGAGTGCAGTCAGAAGCGCATCTTCCAAATCCATAGTGCCTCACCGTAGTGTCATTGAATACGAGTATTCGCCTAAAATGCCCAACATGGCAAATGGCTCCCCATGCCACGCAAAAACGAGCGTGAGGTCTGCGGCCTGACCTGGTTCAAGCGAAACAGGTTGTACATCGGCTGCAATGTGCGGCCCTTCGGGTTGTTCGGAATAGCCATAGATGAGCCAGATCGACTGGTCATCAATTTTCAGGGGCGCAAAACGTCCATTGAATAAATGCACTTTCACCGTCAGCCGTCCCGTTTGCGTCGTGATGCCGATGATCTGTGCATCGACGCGCTCGGCCAGGGTCGGCGAGGCGGTGGGCGTATAAGCGGGTAAAGTCGGGAGTAGTCCACCGAGCAGCGTCGACTCATCCCCTGGAACATAATCCGCCAGCAATACCAAGCGGTCAGCCGTTGGCTCCGCTGTTTCGGTGCTGGGTTGCCCCATCAACACAAGGGTCAACCCCGGCTTATCCTGGGCAAACACATTGGTATCGCCACGATTGATGGTGCGCCGCTCGGTGCAGACGAATTGCAAGGTCGTGCCTGTATTCATCTGCATGGCGATCCGACTGCCCGCTGCGGCTTCCTGAAACAGCGTTGCATTCGCTTCCGACCAGGGAATACCTAACACGGGATGCACGCTCAACCCGACAACATCCGAGGCCACATCGGGATTGTCGTCATAGACCCATTCGGCCATGCTGATAACGCGGCGCTGCACGACGAAAATCCGAGGCGGATCGGCGCCGTTGATGCTCACACGCAAATTGACCGGATAGATCGCTCCGGAACCACTGCTGCCATTGCCACCTCGGATAATCGTGTCCTGGGCGTCGAGTGCCAGCGGCGTCGGCGTATAAGTTCGGGCGAGGGTAGCTGTCGCGGTAGGCACGCCTGTTCCGCGTATCGCGCCATTTTTGCCACTCCCAGACAATCCGCGCAGGAGTAGAAAACCAAAGACCAGCACACAACCAGCAGCCGCTACGAGCAAAATCGGGCTTGGGCGTTTGGTACGCGGCGCAGATTGAAAGGTGTCGGCTGGTACAAAATCGACATCGGTTTTGGCAGCTTGCTGAATCTGCTGCGGTGTCGGCACCCAATACGAGCCGACGGGCACCAGTGCCTTGTCTGCAAAGCGCATCAGGAGTTGGCTGACCATATAGGCTTCGCGGGCATCAGAGCCGGATGCGCCCTCGTCGCGCCGGGTGCGGTCATAGATCGCTCGGTACAAGCGCTGGCGTTCCGTCGGTACCAATTCCCACAGCGCCTCGATTTCTGGCAACGAGAGTGCGCGCAGCGCATCCAACGAGTGATAAGTCAACGTTTCAGGTACAGTATTCATGAGACTTTATCCGTCTTTGGCGTATCGGTCGGCTTGCTGTCCGGTGGGCGCGGCTGCACAGGCATATCATCCTCGCTGGACGATGGCTGTGGATCTTCCGAACCCGCCAGCGCCGGGGAACTCTGAGGGGCGTTCTCAGGTTTCGGCTGAGCGGCTGTTGGGTTATCGGGGTTTGTCCGGATAGACGTAGAGCGCTCAGGAGTCGCCCGTCGCGCGCTGGTTGGCGTCGGCGTGAACACAACCGCTCCGCTTCCATTCTCACTGCTGGACAAAACAATTGGCTGCTCTCCCATACCGACGGGTACGGCGCGCGTCCCGTGGACCGTCACGGTGCTGGGCACGAGCCGCGCCGCATGTTCGATGGCTTGCACATTCTGCACCGCCTCGTTCCAGGCTTCACCACGTTCTTCGCGTTGTGACCGTATCAGGCGTTCGCGCGTGGTTGGTTGCAGATACCCGTCGGGGCTGGCTTTCACTTCGCGCAGCACTTGAGCCGCGTCATCGCCTGACACGCTGTAGCGCAGTGCCTGGTCCGCGAACATCTGGTAGCGATTGGTGCGACCTTCAATGGGCGCGACGGTGTGGCCTTTCTCTTCAAGGGGTGTCACGCCCATCACCGAGGCTATCGCGCGACTCACGCGGTCGCTGGTCGCCCCTTGCTGCCCAGATGCCTGATTTTGCTGCTGCAAAGCGTCAATCGTGCGGCTCAGAATCGCGGCCAGATTGTTCGCCCCTGACACGTTCAAGCGTCCTTCGACGGGTTCGACATTATTTTGTCGCGCCATTTGGGAAGCATTCTGGGTCGATGACTGCGCCGATTGCCGCAGCGCATCGGCGCTCGCTTTGAGCGCACCGCTCGTGTCGTCGAGCTTTTGGGCGGCTTGGGTCAAACGGTCAGCTTCACTGCCGCTCCCCGACCGCCGTTCCTGCCGATCTGCGCGTAAATCCCGCTTGAAATCCTGGTCAAGTGTTTCGTCGAGATTCCCATCGTTGTTGAGTGTGAGCGGCTTGGCCGACCCATCCCAGGCTGAACTTTGTGGCGATCTGGCAAGCTCGGCCCCAATATCACCTCGGCGAAGCGGCGTTTCGCCGGCATCAGACAGGGGTATTCCACCGCGTCCAATCGCTGAGGACTGTCCCGCGTTCCAGGTTGGACCAGACAGGAACGACGCCATCGACTCGTCCGTTTTCGGACGCAGCATCGGTTGTTTCCAGTAGACTTGACCGCGTTCGTCGATATTCGCCTCGGCATGGTCGGGATTGCGGTCGGTGAGCAGCGCCGCCCCCAGCGACGCGCCGCCCAATCGACTCAGCGTGCCGCCGACGCCCGGAGCCGCGCCCAGCAATGTATCGCCAACGCGCCGGGTCGAAGCCCCTTCGATGTACTGGTTGGCCGCTTCACCGAGCGCGGTGTCGGTCAGTCCTGGCAGCCGTGCCAAGTGATACGCCGCGCCATCCAGCGCCTTCGAGCCGCCGAACGTGACACCCGCCGCTTGTGCCCAGGTTGCCCCGCTACTCAAGGCTTGCGCCCCACCTGCGGCTGAGCCGGTCAAGGACATCGCACCTGACGCCAGCGACAGTCCACCCGTGACCGCTGCGCCTCCCATACTGATGGCCGCACCTGCCACTGCTGAACCCGCTTGCCCTGGCGATAGGAACACCCCACCGCTGGCTTGCCCGAACGCTTCGAACAGGCGATTGAAAGCGCTCCACACGGCTTTCAAGCCTGAGACGAGAATGATGATGAGCATCACCAGCGCGACCACCGAAACGGACATCGATACGAGCGGACTGCCCGAACTGGCCGCGGCTAGATACAAGGCCAGCGTCATGCCTTGCACCAGTGCGATTACGACGCTTTGAATGAGCAGCGACAGCCACTGATCGACAATCGCCCAGGCAATCGGCTCGGTGCGGCGAAAGAACGCGAACAGGATCGCACAAGCAAACGAGATAAACGTCAGTCCTTGCGCGACAAGCAGACATAACGCGACGAGCGGCTCTGTCGCAAAAAACGGAACGATTGGATAAAGTCAGATGAGCGACTCAAAAACAGCCAAGCGAGACCTGATCATCAAAAACCCAACCGATTTCAAATGGCGCCATTTCCAGGCTGAGATCATTGTCCTGTGTACGCGC
>JBBRMW010000260.1:0-8308 GCA_038230635.1 Aggregatilineales bacterium
AGCGCCTACAGCCGTTTCTCCCTGCCTATACAGCGCATGAATTTCTTCCGATGTCGGCATCGCTCGTTTCAACATAGCGCTGAATTATCCGCCCGTGCCTCGTTCTGTCAACAATTCCTCTCACCCCTGAGCAGTTACCATTTCCAAATACCATCGCTGAAAGAGTATCATGATTCTTGATGATCCTACAACTTGGAATGTCATTGTAACGGATGATGATGTAGATAGTGCGCGAATCATCGAAATGACATGTACCTATAATGGCGCACGGGTTCGCGTTGCTGCAAATGGAAATGAGTGTCTCGCATTATTCGTCCAAGAACGGCCCAATGTTATTTTCTTGGATTTTCAGATGCCGGGTATGAGTGGCCCCGTCGTTCTTAAGGCGATCCGAGAGCTTCCAGGCACAGAAGCTTTCATTGCCATCGCCGTAACTGCCAATGCATTCGCTGGTACCCAAGAGGTTGCCCTTGAGGCTGGGTTCGATGCCTATTATTCAAAGCCGATCAGCCCAATGCGCTTGATAGAAAATGTTAGGACGCTTATCAATAAAGGAACGGCATCTTGAAAATCTTACTCATTGATGATGATCGTGCAACCTGCGACATGATCACGATGGTCACAGCCTTCAATAAAATTGATTTAGTTGTCTCGTATAACGCCGAAAACGCCCTGGAAATACTTGAAGCACAAAAACCAGACGTGATCATTCTCGATATTTTTTTGCCTGGCATGGATGGCTACCGTGCCCTGAAAAAAATCCGCGCGATGGCGGCTGGGGCGAATGCAACCATCATCGCCACAACCGCCTACTATACACCCGACACTCGCGCGGAAATTCATAGCTGGGGCTTCAATGGTTATCTACCCAAACCATTTGACCCAACCAAACTCATGGCTCTTGTCAAAAACACAATGGATAAAATTTAACTAACCCAAAAGTATATCCAGGTACGTTTACTCAGTCAGGTGGAGGTAGCTCGGAAAATGACAATCCGTGGTGTTGTTCAGAATTCGAGCGCTGAACCTAAACCAGCCATATTACGTCATGTATATCAATAAAATCCGCAATTCTATGGAGACTGATTATGACCCCAACAGCACTGATCGTTGACGATAATTTCTACAACCGAGATATTACTGATATATCACTCACAGCGGTAGGTTTCTCAACCGAACAAATTGCGGATGGCAAGACAGCGATCGATGTACTTCAATCTAAGACGTTCGACCTGCTCGCCATCGATCTGCAAATGCCGTTCATCAGCGGCGAAAAGGTGCTACAAGAGATTAGTGGCGCTGTTATTCATAAAGCAATGTATATCATAGTCATCACCGCGAATTCTCATAGGGTGACTCCGGAGCTTGAACAACTGGCAGATTTCATCATGTATAAACCTATCAGCGTCAAAGAGTTTGGCGCATTTGTAAATCGGATCCAAAGCAAGAAAGGTGAAATACAACCGCGCCGTACACGAGATTGGAAAACACCCTTGTAGTTGGTACACATCGGCGGAAAGAAACCCTGATTGATGATAACGGCCCGAATGCCTTGCGAATCTTGGAAAACGTCGACCCCACTTGCAGCCCTTGATCCGTTAAGATATGATAAGTTCCCAGTATAGTGGGCTTGTGCAGCGTATTTCATTTTGTGGGGATGCGTTCGCACCAGCCCAACTATAATGTGAGATAGGCCACAAAATACTTTTCTGGAGAGGATATTTATTATGAACCAGCCAATGGGCGACTCCCGCGAAGCCCAAATCAAGCAGGATATGGAAGATCTGCACAAATTGGGTTATGCCCAGCAGTTGTTCCGCGAGATGGGCGGTTTTTCCAACTTTGCAATTTCATTCTCGATCATTTCTATCCTGACTGGCGCGATCCTGCTGTTCGGTTACGGTTTGGGCTACGCCGGACCGATCATCAACACCGTCGGTTGGCCGCTCGTCAGCATCTTCGTGCTAACCATCGCCGCCTCCATGGCCGAACTCGCGTCTGCTTATCCAACGGCGGGCGGACTGTACTTCTGGGCATACAAACTTGGTGGACGTGCATGGGCATGGGTAACTGCCTGGTTCAATATGATCGGCCAGATCATGATCACGGCGGGTATCGACTATGCCGCCTCACTTTACGGTCTAGGCGCGATCAACAAAATCTTCGGCACCACCTTCGACACCACCAATACCAGTGTTGTGATCGCCGGCATGGTCGTCCTCATGATCCCGCAGGTGCTCATCAACGTCGTCGGCATAAAACTGACGGCGCGGCTCAACAATTTCAGCGTGTATTGGCACATCGGCGGCGTGGCGATCATTGCGCTGGTGCTCATATTCTTGGGCACGGTTCATCAGCCATTAGACTTCTTATTCAAGAACGTTGTAACGGTCGATCCTTCCACTCAAACCGCTACGTTTGCTGCCGGCCCAGTCACCTTCAATTCGATCATGATGCACATTCCGGGCATGACCGCGCTGTATGCGGGCGGCGGTGTCGCACTCGCCTTCATGATTGGACTGTTGCAAGCACAGTGGACATACACGGGTTATGACGCCTCAGCGCACGTCGCCGAAGAAACCGTCATGGCGCGCAAGAACAGTGCGTGGGGCGTCTTCCTCTCGGTAGCCGTCTCGTTCGTGGTCGGCTTCATCATGCTGCTGATCCTCACCCTGCACATCCCAGACATTGCCCAGACGGTCGCTCCGCCTGATGGCTCGCCCGCCGTGTTGTTCGTCATCTACTCGAACTTGGCCGCCCATGTCTGGACGGCCCATGTCCTCGCAGTAATCATCGTCGGCGCGATGTGGCTGTGCGGCCTGTCCTCGATCACCAGCATGAGCCGCATGTGGTTCGCCTTCGCCCGTGATGGCGGAATGCCGGGCCACAATCTGATCAAGCAGATTCACCCGCAGTGGCGCACCCCTATGTGGTCGATCATCATCACGTCGATTCTGGCCGTGCTGCTGACCGTTTATGCGGCGCTTTATTCGGTGGTGGTCGCCGTCAGCACCACCGCGCTCTATCTGGCCTACGGTATTCCAATCTTCCTGAACCTGCGTAACAAGCTGCAAAAGAAGGGCGAATACACCAACCCCGAAACAGCGCCCTGGAGCTTACGCGGCTTCGGCGTGATCATCAATATCATTGCCATCGCCTGGATCGTGTTCATCACGGTACTGTTCTCGATCCCACCCAACGAATTGGCGGGCTGGTCGATCATCATCATGGCGGTGCTCCTGTTCATCTACTGGCAGGTTTGGGCGAAACGGCGCTTCACAGGCCCGAAGCAAAAGTCGGAAACTGAACTGCGTCGCATCGAAGCCGAGATGATGGGCGGCAGCGGTGTCGCGGCGGCGGGCGCGGCAGACAAATAAACACAGCCCATTCACCTCACCCTAAGAAGTCCCTCTCCATAAAATGGCAAGGGACTTAAAAATGGCAAATTTTCCCCTCTCCATCATATCGAGAGGGGGTAGGGCGTGAGGTTCTTCTTCTATTCCGGCGTCACATACGCCGCTGTAATTCCGCCATCGACCATAAACTCCGTGCCCGTCACAAACGATGACTCGTCAGATCCCAGATACAGCGCCGCATACGCGATTTCTTTGGCCTCGCCGAAGCGCCCCATCGGAACATGGACCAGCCGCCGCTGTTTCTTTTCCTCGGTATTAAGGAAGCTCATCAGCAGTTCGGTGCGCAGCGGCCCCGGACACAACGCATTCACGCGGATATTCTCGCGCGCGTGGATCACGGCCAATTCGCGGGTCATGGCGAGAACGCCGCCCTTGCTGGCCGTATAGGCGATTTGCGGGGTGGCCGCGCCCAGCAATGCCACGAACGACGCGGTATTGATGATCGATCCGCCACCCGCCCGTCGCAATGCTGGAATCCCGAACTTGCAGCCCAGGAAGACACCTTTCAGATTGACGTTCATGGTCAAATCCCAGACGGATTCTTCGGTGGTCATCGCATTATCGTCGTTACTGTGCATGATGCCCGCGTTGTTGAATAAGACGTTCAACTTGCCATAGGTCTGCTCGGCGACGCGCACCATGTTCTCGGTGTCGGCGGCTTTCGAGACATCAGCGTGAACGTAGACCGCTTCGCAGCCCCTCGCCTCGATCAGATCGACCGTTTCCGCGCCACCCACGTCGTTCATATCGACTACGACGACTTTTGCGCCTTCCTGGGCGAACAGCAGGGCGGTTTCGCGGCCAATCCCGCTGCTGCCACCTGTGATTAGTGCTACTTTGTTTGCGAGCCGCATGGTTAGTTATCCTCTTTAGTGTATTTAGATTGCATTTTCTGGCGTGCCACCGTGACCAGTTCGTCGAACAGCCGCTGCTGCGTCGGTTCATCGGCGGCGGTCAGTTCTGGATGCCACTGTACCGCGATCAACCAGGGGTGATCGGGCATTTCGACTGCTTCGATCGTGCCATCGGGCGCAGAGGCGACCACCCGCAAGCCCGCCGCTGGATGCCGAATCGCCTGATGATGCCAAGATGTTGGGCTAATGTGCGTTTCGCCGATGATTCCTGCCAACCGCGACTCCGGTGCGATATTGACGGCGTGCGAGACGGGCAGACGCGGCGGTGCGCGATGTAACGTTTCCTCGCCGACCGCATCGGGCAAATGTTCGATCAGTGTGCCGCCGAGCGCGACATTGATCACCTGCGTGCCCCGGCAAATGCCCAACACAGGCAAATCCTGGTATACCAACGTCCGCGCCAAATCGATCTCGCTGCCATCGCGTTCGGGGTCAAGCATATAGATCGTCTCGTGCGATGTACCTGCATAGCGTTGCGGGTCGATGTCGCCGCCGCCCGACAAAATCACGCCATCGAGCAATATCAGCAGCCCCGCCAGATCGGATTCGCCGGGCGGTACCAGGATCGGAATGCCGCCCGCGCGCCGCACTGCGTCAACATAGACGGCTGGCAGTGAAAACCGCTTGCTATCATCCCGCCCATAGGTCGTGATTCCGATAATTGGCTTGCTCATGATTCCCTTTCCAAGTTGGCGATTTACCCGACCCCTAATCCCCTACCCCTCTTCGTGGAGAGGGGAATCTGTACCGGGCTGACTCCCCTCTCCATGTAATGGGGAGGGGCTGGGGGTGGGGTAAACTTAAATCTGCTCGAAATAGCGCGCCCGCTCCCAGTTCGTCACCACGTTATCATACTGCGACTGTTCCGTCTTGAAAAAGTGCAGATAGTGCTCTATCACATCGTCGCCAAAAGCCGCCCGTGCGAATTTGCTGTTTTCCAGCCCCGCGATCGCATCTCGGAGTGTGCGCGGCACTTGTGGCAAATTGGATGCCATATACACATCGCCTTTGAAGATCGGTGGTGGCGCGATCTGGTTGCGGATACCATCCAAACCAGCGGCCAGCAGCGCGGCATAGGCCAGATACGGATTCGTGTCCGCGCCGGGGATACGCGTTTCGATGCGCAGCGATTGGCCGTGCCCCACGACCCGGAAGCCCGCCGTCCGGTTGTCGTAACTCCAGGCCAGCCCGGTCGGTGCCCACGATCCCGCCTGATAGCGTTTATACGAGTTGATCGTGGGCGCGAGGAACGGCATCAACTCCGCCGCGTGCGTGATCCAACCGCCTAGGAACCAGCCGAATTCGGGCGACGCGCCGGGCAGATGCGCATCCGGCCCAATCGGCGCACTGCCATCGAATAGGTTATGGCTGAGCGCATTATCCCACAAGCTCATGTGGATGTGGCAGCTTGATCCGGCCAGCTTTTCATCGAACTTCGCCATGAACGTCACGGCCAGTCCGAGTTGATCGGCAACGTCTTTGAAACACTGCTTATACACGCTGTGCCGATCGGCCATCGTCAGGATTTCGGCGTAGCGGATATTTAATTCGTGTTGGCCGGGACCCCATTCGCCTTTACTGAACTCGACTGGAACACCGCTGGCCGACAGGTGCTTGCGAACGGCGGCATTCAGCGGTTCTTCGCGGCCACCCTGCAAGATGTGATAATCTTCCAGGTACGCGCCGATCGGCTTGAGGCCACTGTACTGCTTGTCGCGGCTGCCACCATATGTCTCGGCGAAAATATAGTATTCCAGTTCCGACGATCCGAGCGCCCGATAACCCATCGCCGCTGCCGCTTCGATCTGCTTGCGCAAAATGCTGCGCGGCGCAACTGGCGTCGGATCGCCCGTCTTTTCGTCGAAGCTGTCGCAGATCACATAAGCCGTCTTTTCGACCCAGGTAGCGCTGCGCAGCGTATCCAGATCGGGCACGCAGTGAAAGTCACCATACCCAAGTTCCCAATTGGCGAACTTGTAACCGGGGATTGGTTCCATGTTCATATCGACCGTGAACAGATAATCGCAGGCGTGCATCCCGTGTTGGGCGACGTAATCCATAAAATAGTCGCCGGTGATGCGTTTGCCCATCAGTCGCCCATAGAGATCGGGAAATACGGCGACGATCGTCTCGACTTCGCCGATCTCGATTTTGGCGTGCAGTTCGTTGAGCGTGAGCATCCCGCGCACAGTTTGAGAGGTCATGTTAAAATAGTCCTTTTTTAGAAAATCTTACCAAGTCACAAAATGAATCAGACGCGGCAGGCCGCGTCCACCATTATCACGTCTGCGTGCGTAAATGAAACGACTTCGGACGCGTCAATTGTTCATATCCCAGCGCCGACAACGTACATCCACGCCCCGAATTCTTGACGCCTGTCCAGGCCAGTGCTGGGTCCAGATAATCGCAGCGATTCATAAACAGCGTGCCCGTTTCGATCTGCGCGCCAATGCGGATGGCGGCTTCCTCATCGCTCGTCCAAATGGCCGCCGTCAGGCCAAAATCGCTGTCATTCATTAGCCGAATTGCCTCCGACTCGTTCGCCACTTTCATAATTCCGACTACTGGCCCGAAAGTTTCCTCGGTCATCACACGCATCGTGTGATCAACATCGACCAAAATCTGCGGCGCGAGATAGGCTGAATCGGGCGCGAAATCCCCAAACGAGTTTTCAGCGATCAGGGCGTGTGCCCCTCCACGCACTGCTTCCACGATCTGAGTGCGCACGAAACGCGCCGCGCGGGCCGTTACCATCGGGCCGAGCGTTGTTTCGGCATCGAGCGGACTGCCCAGCCGATATTGCTTCGTCAGCGCGACCGCGCCGTCCACGAACGCATCGTAAATTGGCGCATCGACATAAATTCGCTCGATCCCGCAGCACGATTGGCCGCTGTTATAAAACGACCCATCGACCAGATTTTCGATCGCGTGACTCAGATTGGCGTCGGCGCGCACATAGGCCGGGTCTTTGCCGCCCAGTTCCATGCCTGTCCCGATGAAACGCGCACTGGCTGCCTGCTGCACCGCATGACCGCCCGCCACCGATCCCGTGAATGCGACAAAATCGATGCGGCTATCGTCGATCATCTTAGCAGTATCGGCATGGCTGACGTGCAAAAACTGGAAGGTGCCCGCCGGGAAGCCCGCCGCCGCGCACGCATCCGCCAGCCGTTCCGAACACAAAGGCGTTTGTGACGAGTGCTTCAAAATGACCGTGTTACCCGCCATCAGTGCCGGAACGATCGAGTTGACCGAAGTCAGGTATGGATAATTCCAGGGCGCGAGCACCAGCACGACTCCGAGTGCTTCCCGCCGAATGAAGCGATTGAATCCCGCTTTTGGTTCAATCTGAATATCTGTCAGCGACCGTTCCGCCACCGCGATCATATAGCGGGCGCGCTCCTCAAAGCCATGCACCTCGTTCGGCGCATAGCGGATCGGTCGCCCCATCTGCCAGGCCAGTTCGATCGAGATACGTTCCTTGTCGGCGACGAACGCATCCACCAGACGTGTGCAATAAGCAGCGCGTTCGGCGACGGTCAGCGCCTTCCAACCACGTTGCGCAGCTTGTGCGGAACTGAGCGCGTGCTCAATTTCGGCGGGGGTAGCGACGGCGCGCTCGATATACACGCTGCCATCGACGGGGGTGATGGTTTGTAACATCAAAAATCCTCTCTCGATTCAATGCTAGTGCGAAATCCATTCTTGCAAACAGCATTTTCCAATTGCCGCTGAATATAACTTATCGAATTCACGGACTCCAAATTATATCTCACCTTACGCAGGAGGGTATAAAATAGGGGAATGACAAACAAAGAACTGCTCGACATCTACAGCGAATACCTGATCAGTAGCTTCGGACCAACCACAGGTACAGGTTTGGCCGGGTTGTTAGCGGGAGCAGTGAGCCACGACCAAATCCAGCGAATGCTGGGTAAAACAGCGTTGGGGCCAGCCGATTTATGGGCGATTGTGAAG
>JBBRMW010000261.1:0-8180 GCA_038230635.1 Aggregatilineales bacterium
ACGACCAGATAGGCCACAACAAGTATTCGTACCCGTCCGTCGCGCACGATCTGCATTTTGCCGAAGCGCCAACCCAGCGCAAAGAATCGATTCGTCACGATCAGGTTGTAGGCGAAGCCGCGCGCCGCCTGCAAGCCGACGAGCAAAAGACCCACATAGACCGCCCATTCGACGCGATGCAAAAAAGCTAACGCAACCCGCACGTTGGGGGGAAGCACCGCCAGCACCCCCGCGAACAGCCCTTGCGCCACCGCGACGATCAGCAGCAGGGTTTGCAGCCAGCCGATTACCGCCTGATCAAGGATGGCGCGGCGGTCAACTTCGCTTAAGGTGATGATCTGTGACGCCAACGGGCGCAGATACCAACGTCGAACGGGCTTAACGATCAACCTTTGATAAATCGATTGCAGGAGCGACATCACTTTTTTGTTTTGCCGCCTTTGCCTAATTCGTCTGCCTCATCCGATTTACTGTCGTCGCCCGGACGCATCCCGCGCGGCAAAAAGCGCGATCCGAGCACGCTTCCAATGGTGGGCGTTTCGGCAGGCTTGACCGTATATTTGGCATCCCAATCGCCGAGTCCACGCGCGGCCAGCCACGCCGCCCGCTTGTTGATCGAATCCTCGAACGCATCCGATAGCAATAACGGATCGTCCACGTTGAGCACCTCGCGTACTTCGATCAGCGCGTCGATCAAGCTCTCCAGCGCCACGCCCGCCCGTTCACGGCTGCCATCGAACAGGGCGGCCACATCTTTCGCCGTATGTTGCCCCAGGCCGAGTGTGCCCAGCGCGAATGATGGATTGCCAAGTCGTTGCAAATCTTCCCAGGCATGGTTGCGTTGAATAGCCTGGAACAGCCCCAAATTTGCCAATAGGGGCAGCATTTCGAGCATGGCGACCATTCCATCGTGTTCGGTGGGATCGGTGAAGTGAATCTTCATGCCGAGCAACCCGCCAAAATCGGAGGCCAATTGGATCGCCTCGCCGCGACACTTGACGGATGGCGACAAGACCAGCATTCCCTTATCGAACAGATCGACGTGCGCATTCTCGATCGAATCGAGCGCGTCATGCAGACGCGCCGGATTAATGACGGGCGTCGCGCCAACCATGTAGGCCAGCAGGCTGCCCTTATCATCGCGGGGCAGGAGGCTCTCCGAACGCTGAATGGCACGCTCTTTGAGCGGCGCAAAATCGATCACGACCGCGCCGGGTTTGAGTGCGGGCGCAAACGCGGCGTATAGCGCATCATGTTGACCGGGACGCGCCGTCAGCAGCACCAAATCTGCTTTGCCGACCGCCGCTGCTGCCGATCGCGCATCTTGATCGATCGCCTCCAGCTTGCGTGCCGCCTGCACTGTATCCGCCGAGTCGTCCGCGCCCGTGACAATGATGCGGTGGGCTGCATTAGGCGTGCCGTTATAGCGTTTGGCGGCCAGCCCAAACGACGCACCGAGCCGATTCAGTCCGAGAATGGTCAAATTGATCGTCGCCATATTGATCCCTCAAAAACCTATGATTGCTACGAATGAAAGCTCACTTTATGGTGAAACCAATTAAACACAACGCATTGAAGAACCTCACCCCCGGCCCCTCTCCGTCCTCACAGCGAGGGGTGTCGTGCGGCTTGACGCCCCCTCGCTGTGGTGACGGAGAGGGGGTTGGGGGGTGAGGTGAATGCGCGAACTTTATTTGGTTTCACCATTAGTTTACTGGCTGGACTCCGTTCTCGTTCGATCCCATTAGCGTGATCAGGGCACTTTGCGCATTCGCAAACCATGCCCAATGGTCAGATGTTGAAAATCAGCGACATTCAACGTGAGAAGAGGCAGATTGTGGGCAATAGCGGTGGCCGCAATCAGTAAGTCACCCAGCGCCATGAGTTTGTTCTGCTTAATATTCGCGGCTTGCAAATATTCGGTACGCCGCAATACCGCATCTCGCAAAGGGAGCACCGTGAGTTGAGGGTGCTCGCCCTTGAAGTCCGGGCGACGGTCTGCCACCAATTCACCAACATTGTACTCCAACATCGTGATAGCACTGACCGCCGCCGGTCCAAACTGAGCGATCGCGCGCATCATCAGCGTGTTTTTTACTTTTCTCAAGCGGACATGTTGTATGAGCAGACTCGTATCCAGCAAGATTGCCAGATCAATCCGCTTCACGGTCTGCCCACAGTCCTATCGTTCGCTCAAACGAATGGCGCAGATCGGGATTCATCGCATCCAAACTGGCTTGAATGACCGCCTCCCGTCGTACATCATCGAGTAATGCCAGCGGGTCTTCAAGCAGCGCACCTTTGCTTGCTTCGTCCAATGCCAGCACGATCACCGGCCATATATCCTTCAAAATGGCGTCCGATTCCCCAGTATGAGCGGCCAAGCGCCGTTCAAGTTCATGACGTAGTTCTTGACTGTCCAGCACAATACACCTCCCTGTAAGGCGCTATTTGGAATCTCTCACGCGCTGAAGTTTCCGATACGCCTGACGGTCGCGGGCGGCATCCATGCGCGCCTGCTCCTCCGGCGTGGTGGCGACCAGTGGCGGCACGGGATGCGGGCGACCCGTCGCCCGATCGAGCGACACATACACCACGAACGCCGTATTGGTCATGGTCATCGTGCCTGTGATCGGGTCTTCGGCGGTGACCCGGACGCGCGTCTCGATCGAGGTGTGTCCAACATAGGTCACTTCCGCCTCGATCGTGACGAGATTACCCACATACACGGGTTCCATGAACGTCATCGAATCGACGACGACTGTCACGACGATCGCGCGCGCATGACGCATGGCCGCCAACGCGCCCGCCTCATCGACCAGCTTCATGATCTCGCCACCATGAATGTTGCCGAGCGCATTGGCATGTTCGGGATTCATGATCATGCAGAGGCGGACGCGCGAATCGGCGGGCGTTTTATATTCGGGTTCAGGAGTCGCGTCTGGCATCGATCAATCCAAATCCGGGCGGCGATCGGACAGCCGCTTGAAAACTTCGGGGTCTTCTTCGAGCACGTCGATCGTATCGTAGCTGATCTCGCCCATTTGCTGCGGAAGCGGCGCGCGCCCCGGCAGATCGGACTTCTTGAGCGTCGGCAGGGGCGGGCGATTCGGGTTGAGCGGACGTTTCGCCCCCGCGCGCTTGCGGAGAATACGACCATCCTTATTTAGCTCGCCGATCCATTCACCGTCGCGGGTATAGACGGCACGTCCTTCGACGAAGCCGATATATTCGCCCCGACCATCGAAGATATAACGTTCAATACGGGTCGCCAACCAATCGCCATGTGTATCGAAGACAAATTCGGGTTTTTCGGGCATGTGTGCGGACTCCTATGTGTGTTGGAACAATTATAACGCGCGGCTCAGACCAGTGACGCATATATCGTGCGGAGCTGTTGTGCCGCAATTTCCCAGGTGAACGGGCGCGCCTGCTCGAAACCCGCCGCGATCAGTGTTGCGCGTAATTCCTCATCGTTGAGCAGCCGCACCAGCCCATCGCGGATCGCTTCGACAGAATACGGATCGACCAGGACAGCGGCCTCACCCGCCACTTCGCCAAGCGAGGAAGTTGTGGAGGTCAGCACAGGCGTTCCGCAGCGCATCGCCTCCAAAATCGGCAGGCCAAAGCCCTCGTACAACGACGGATAGGCAACCACGCGCGCGCCGCTGTACAATGCGGGCAAATCGGCATCATCGGCGAATCCCGCGAAGGTGACGCGATCCGTTAGGCCGAGCGCAGCCACCGTCGCATAGATTGGCTCGCCCAACCAGCCACGTCCACCCACGATGATCAGCCGCGCATCGGCCAAATCGGACGGTAACGTCCCCAATGCGCCCATCAGCCGTTCGTAGTTTTTGCGCGGCTGCACCGTCCCGACGGCCAAAATATACGGCGCGTCACCGATACCATAACGCGCGCGCATCGCCGCGATCTTGGCTGGATCGGTCACTGGCGCGAAACGCTCCGAAACGCCGCTGAGCAGCACCGTGATCTTGTCGGCGGATGTGCCGTATAGGTCGATCAGATCGCGCTTGGTCGCCTCTGAATCGGCCAGGACGTGATCGGCGCGCGCCACCGATCGCGGCACAACCTGATTCAGATAGGCGCGCAAATTCGGGCTGGCCGTTTCTGGCGCGCGTACAAAGGATAGATCGTGGACTGTGAGCAGCGTCCGTGTTTCGCGCATGACGGGTGGCAGTACAAAATCGGTGGCATGGAACAACCCGACGCGACCTACCCAGGCATTCACCGGAAAAGGTATTCGCGCCCGATACCACAGCCGCGCCGTCCACACGGGCGACAGCCGAGTCGGACGCCACGCGAAGTTCGGTCCCGGCAGCCGGGGCAGATCATGCTCCGTCGCGCCCGCCACGAACAACCGATAAGCCGTACTCCGATCGATTCGGGCGAGCGCCCCGATCAATTCGCGGACGTAGCGCCCAATGCCCGCGCTCTGCTCATAGGCGGGCGTGTAGTCGATCCCGATCAGGCGGCGAGCGTCACTTAACGTCGTTATACGTCCAATAGCGATTGACCACGAAATTCCACATCATCACGATACCGAGTGCCAGCAAAATCGCCGCGTTGGAGGCCAGTGTCGCCAGTGTCGCTTCATTCAGGCTCGTCAAGATGCCCCGGAGGATGTTTCCGAAGATGGGCGTGAAGATGCCAAGAACTATGTAGCGAATACCCAGTCCAACCAAATTGACACCGAAAAATTGCAAGATTTGCTGCATCAGTGGCCGCGAACGCGAGTCTGGATATGTCCAATACCGATTCCAGATAAAGTTGCTGATCACGGCAAGCGTGAAGCCGATCGACGCGGCGATGCGTAAGGGCGTCACATCTGCGGGCGAAGTGGGAACGAATACCGTCTTCAGGAGCAAGTTGGTAGTCGTCAAATCGATCACCGCGCCGATGATCCCGACCACCGCGAACTTCAAAAAGCGTTCGAGTTCTTTGGCTTTCGCACCACCGAAACGCCGACTGAGACGCCCGATCGGGCCGTTGGCGACGGGTAGGACGGGGTTAATGGCGATCGGTTCAGACTGCGACATATTGCTCATGCTCACTGTTACTTTGCTTCACTCGTGTACTGGACAAATGCAACCCGCCTATTAAACCAAGTATGGCGCCAACATGCAAGAATAAATTATCGACATACAGCTTGTCGAAGATGCTGTGAACGGCCAAATACGTCCACGATCCGAGTGCGCCGAGTGCCAATCCGCGCGCCGCACCGTGTGTCCGACGCAGCACCTGGATCGTCAGCCCCACGATGATCACCCACGCGATCACATAGCCGCTCAACCCGACGAGTCCGGTTTCGGCCAGCACATTGATAAAGTAGTTGTGCGCATGACCGAGCGGAAATTTCCAATTGGGCAAGCCATACTGCGGATAGGCAGCCTCGTAATTACCAAAACCGACTCCCAGCCAGGGGTGCGCATCGGCCATCGCCAAACCCGCCTGCCAATGTGCCAACCGCTCCAACACCGCGTAGTTCGCGCCCGTGATCACTTGCCCACGCATATCGCCGAAGCCGCCCAGTTCGCTGCTGAAATCGCCCAATCGTGCGCTGATCGAAGCCGGCAACAGCCCCGTCATATACAGCACAAATCCGATCACCGCAATCCCGCCCGCCACGCCGATCCCGATCGCGCGACGGCGCGGCGCAAACATCAGCATCACGAACAGCGCCGCTCCCAAGCCCAGCCAACTGCCGCGACTCCAGGACGCGATCAGCGCGCCAAACAGCAGCGCGGCGCAGGCTGCCAATCCCAACAGCCGAAGAACCTCACCCCCCGACCCCCTCTCCGTCCTCACGGAGAGGGGGCGATCCGCAGGATTCCGATCGGACGTAACGCAAATGATCCGCCGATGCGCGGCGTTTGGCTCCCCCTCGCCGTGATTACGGAGAGGGGGCTGGGGGGTGAGGTGAATCATCTCGCCCACCAGCCCCCCGATCAGCCCGATCACCAGCGGCAGCGTCAAACCCATGAACGCGCCGAACGGATTGGGCTGGCCGAATGTCCCGAAGGCGCGAAAATGCTGATTGTCGATTATCCACAGGCTGGGCGCGCCCGAACCGCCAAAGAACTGATACAGGCCGATTGCCGCGTTTGCGCTCGTCGCCGCCACTAATCCCACAAACGGCCAGCCCCAACCGCGTTCTGCGCCGATGGTGGCAACGATCGCGGCGACACCCAGCATCTCCACCCATTTGCTCAGTTCGGTGAGTGTGGTCACGGGCGCGATCGCCACGAACAGCGAAAAGCTGGCACTGATCAAGATGATCACAATCGGCAGATAAATCGCCGACCCGCGCACGATCGGACGCCGCGTCAGAATCCGGTTCACCAGCCAAATAGCCGCCGTCAGCGCCAGCATGATCTGACCCGGATCGAATTTGATGGCGCTTTCTGTATCGATCAGCGCCTTGAGCGGCGCGACGATCAGCGTCGCCATCAGCAGCGCGACGGGCTGCGCTACCCCAATCAGCAGCAAACTCACCAGTCCCAAGATCACCAGACCGAGCGCGGGCGGCACAATCGCAGCCACGATCCCGGCGCTGACGGCGACGATCGCCCAGCGGAAATTCACCTCACCCCCCAGCCCCCTCTCCGTAATCACGGCGAGGGGGAGTCGGCGGCCACGACTTAACAGCTTGCTCGTTTTGATGAGATTGACCTCACACGCGCTTTTCAAAATAGCGGATAGTCTTTTCCAGCCCAACGGCCAAATCAACTTTCGGCTCCCAGCCGAGCAGCGTCCGCGCCCGCGTAATATCGGGGCGGCGTGTCTGCGGGTCGCCAGAGATGCGGCTGCCAGCCTCGAAAACGATGCCCGCCGGATTATCAGTCAATTCATTGACAGCCTGCGCAAATTCAAGGATGGTCATTTCGCGCGGATTGCCAATGTTGACCGGATCGCTGTAGTCCGACATCAGCAATCGATAAATACCCTCGATCAGATCGGCCACGTAGCAAAAGCTGCGCGTCTGCTGACCGTCGCCGTAAACTGTCAGCGGTTCGTGACGGAGCGCCTGACCGACGAAATTGGGGACGACGCGCCCATCATCGAGCCGCATCCGCTCGCCGAAAGTGTTGAAGATGCGCACGATCCGGGTGTTGACGCCGTGTGCGCGATGATAGGCCATCGTGATCGCCTCGGCATAACGTTTCGCCTCGTCATAAACGCCGCGCGGCCCGATGGTGAGCACGTTGCCCGGATAATCTTCGGTTTGCGGATGGACGAGCGGATCGCCGTAGATTTCGCTGGTCGAGGCGATCAGAAAGCGCGCGCCTTTCGCCTTTGCCAAGCCAAGCGCGTTATGCGTGCCGAGTGCCCCCACTTTGAGCGTTTGGATCGGAAATTTCAGGTAGTCGATCGGGCTGGCGGGCGAGGCAAAATGCAGCACCGCATCGACCGGCCCATCGAGATAGATATACTGGGTCACATCCTGTTTGATGAAGCGAAAATCGTCACGTCCGACGAGATGCTGGATATTGTCGGTGTTACCCGTGAGCAGGTTGTCCATCGCCACCACCGAATGCCCTTCGGCCAGGAAGCGATCGCACAAATGCGAACCCAAAAAGCCCGCCCCGCCCGTGATCACTACGCGCATTGCTCGTTTGCCTTTCCATATCTGCGATTGATTCGCTATGATTCCAACCGGGAAGTATTATTGACGCAACGCTAATGTATACCCCTGTATAGAGTTTTGCACCAAGATCGGCAGATGAAGCGGCTTGCTGACAAAATGCTTGACAGCCTGAGCAAAAGGCTGTAGTCTGTTCTTAGTACTTCTCCCGGACGTTCCGCGTTTGAGAAATGCCTGTGTTTCGTTAACCCGTTTATTCTGGCCTCATCGTGAGTGATCGCCTCAGCGATCCGGGTACTCGTAGTGTATCCGCCCGCCTAGTTAGCGGCGCAAGTCGTTTAACGGGCGTAGGTTAAGACTCAAAGGCTAGTGGCTAAAACACCACACTTTGAGTAACTATACGCGAAAATTGGCTAAAAGCCTCACCGTGATTGATTATGGGTGCATTCAAGGATGGGAGCGGGATTTGGGAATGGACAGACCCCTCTACCTCGGCCCCTGCCCTTGCCTTGCAAATAGGCGAAAGAACCCCTCTATCCCCAGCCCTTTCCCCCACGCAGGCGGGGGGAAAGGG
>JBBRMW010000262.1:0-8178 GCA_038230635.1 Aggregatilineales bacterium
GTGTAGGGACGACGGCTTGCCGCGTCCGCTGTTTGTGCACCGATGGGCTGGGGGTGAGGTTCTTCAGCGCACGCGCTCCAATGTGCGGACTTCGGTCAAGGTGCGTGCCTCATCCTCGAACTGCCGCAGATCGGCGATTGTGCCGCCTTCCGCCGGGCTGCCCCAGTGGCTCGGAATCGTCCAGCGTGGATGCAAATGCCGTACCGCTTCGACGGCCATGCTCGGATTCATCGTCTGGCGACCACCGATCGGCAAAATGGCAATATCTGGCGCGATTCGATCCATGTCCACGATCAAATCCGTGTCACCCGCATAGTAAATGTCGAAATGGTTGAGCGAGATCACGAAACCGAGGCCATCGAATTGCAGCGGATGGTGGCTGTTATAGGCAGGGACGGCTTTGATGCAGGCGCGCCCAATGTTGATCACTTGCCAGGGGCGCAGCGTCGTCACCCCATCGATCAAGTCTGCGACCGAACGATTTGAGATAATCACGGTTTTGGTGCTGCGCAGCTTCTCAATATCCGGTAGCGAGCAGTGATCGTAGTGGTCGTGCGTGATCAGGATTACATCGGCGGGGGCACTGTTCGCACGCGGAATGCGCCAGGGATCAATATAAATCAGCGGCGTACCCTGGATACGAAAACTGGCGTGTCCGAACCATTCGATCTGATCAATCACACGACCACCTCACCCTCTACTCGTCAAGAGTTGTAAAAAACCTATAAAACAAGTTGGGGTGCGAATCTAACCGATCAGCATGGCTTTTTGCAAATTATGGCGGAAAACTCGCATCGACCTTCCTTTCTTCCGCAGAGGAACGCGCAGCGCGTCACGAGTTTGAGATTGCCAGAGCGCGTACATGTACATATAGCCACAAACAACAGAAATTTCCATTCCATGTTACCAGGGGCGAATCCCCTACTATTCTGCGGCGAATAGTTACCTGGAACGATTCCTCACGCAATATTTGACTTCTATCTCGCAATCCTATACAATGAAAAAACAGTAAATTGTTAACGGTTGTAAAATTTCGCCGCCAGATTATTCAGGTTTTGCTTGACAGGCTGTTTGCGAAAGTTGTAAAATTGCGATCGGTAAACTGTTAACACTTTACGTCAGTGGACAAGCCCGATCGATTGCGGTTCGTTCGCATGGCAAGAAGGGAGGCGGCGCGCCAGCCAGTGTTTTTTTGGAAGAGGTCGGTAATTAAGGAAACGTGTTCATTCGTTTCAGAAACTAATTTTTCGAGAAATGGAGATTTCGATGGCCGAGCAAGATAATTCCAATTCTGCCAAAAACAAAAACAACGTGAGCCGCCGCGATTTTCTTAAGATGGGTGCCGCTGCCACCGCCGTTGCAATGGGTGCGCCTGTGCGCGCTTCTGCGCCGTTCTTCAGCCGCCAAACCAAGACCGAAGTCAACTTCTTTACGTGGTTCTGGACTGAACCCGGTCGCGGCGCGGCTTGGCGAACCATGATCAAGAAGTTCCACGACTCGCAGTCCGACATTCACATCAACGAATCCGGTTACGGCGAAAACGACTACTTCAAGACCATTCTGCTCCAGGCCAAATCCGGTAAGATCGACGGTGATATGTACACCGAGACACCCGACGGTTTCTTGCGAATGCAGAAAGCCGGTTTTACATCGTCGCTGGAAGATGTCGTGAAGGCTGCCGGCGTGACCGTCAGCAAGGCGCAGGACATGCTGCGCGTCAAGGGCGAACTCAACGGCCTGGATATCGTGACGGTGCGCTTTGGCTTGCTGTATAACAAAGCCCTGTACGACAAAGCCGGGTTATCCGAACCCAAGAGCATTGATGAGTGGGTCGCGCAGTGCAAAACACTCACCGTCAAACCGAATCAATATGGTACATTCTCGCCCCACGTCGCCAATGACCCCTTTACCACTTGGTTCACACTGCAACAGTGGGCAGTACTCTACGACGGCGTGTGGGCGAAGGGTCAAACCCCGCTGCTCACGTCCGATCCGGTGATCAAGGGTCTGAAGCTGTTCAAAACCATGTATGATTACATGCCGCAAGGCACCGATGCCGCGACAGCCAACAAGTTGTTCGCGTCCGATCAGATCGCCACTGACATGGTTGTGTCGGCTGCCGTGAACCAATGGAAAGTCAACACCGACGATCCGAATCTCTATGGCAACCTACGCAGCGCCAAACCGTTTTGGCCGGGCAACAAGGCCATCACTCGCATTCATCCTGTCTGCGTCAATCCGCAAACCGATAAGGCCAAGCAGGATGCCGCCAAGACGTTCTTAGCTTGGCTGTACAAGAAGGAAAACTACCAGCAGTTGATCGAACTCTGCCTGGATGTGATTCCGGCCATCGATGGCGGCCTGCGTCCTGAATATCGCGCCACGCTGACGTGGGCCGATGGCTTCGACGCCGAAACCGCGATCACCGTGCCGGATACGCTGGGCGATTTCGTGTACTACGGGGACGAACTCGGCCAAGTGGTCGTCCCGCACTTCCAGGATGTGCTGGCGGGCAATGCCTCCGTTGAAGATGCGATGGCTGCCGCGCAGAAGGAAGCCGAGGCGCTGGCCGCCCGCGTGTTCACCACATAAGCATTCAGAGTCCCCAAAACTACAGAAAACTTCGCAGCAAGGGCACGATATAGTCGTGCCCTTGCCTTGAATAATAAAGGTGCCTTGTATGGCCGCACAAACAAATACACTTGTTACGGCTCCTCGCATCCCGCTTATGAAACGGCGCGACCTCTTTCCATATATGCTCGCATTGCCGATCATTATTTACGAGGGCATATTCGTCCTTATTCCGATTCTTCAGCAAATTAGCTCCAGCTTCACCAGCGATATTTTTGGCGTCACGACTGTGAAGTTTGTGGGGCTGGCAAACTATAACCGGATGCTGGGCGACAAAAATTTCTGGAACTCGATGCATGTGACGCTCGTCTTCATGATCGCTACGCTCACAATTGCGGTTGGGGCGGGACTGGTCGCAGCCCTCATTTTGAATCAACGCTTTCGGGGTCGCTCACTGGCGCGCGCGGTTATGACGCTGCCCTGGGCCTTGCCCGACCTTCCGGCGGCGATCATTTTTTACTGGATACTCAATCCCAATTTTGGGATCATCAATGTGCTCGCCCATTTGCTGCTGCCCTGGATCCAGCAGAACCCAAAATGGTTGGTTGACTTTAACCTTGCGATGCCGCTCGTCGTGGCAATTTCGTCCTGGAAGGCGTTTCCGTTTTACAGCCTCGTGATACTGTCCGTCATGCAGGGCATCCCCCACGAACTCTATGAAGCGGCAAAAGTGGATGGCGCAAATTCACGCCAGTCATTTCGCCACATCACGCTGCCAGAAATCATTCCAACGCTGCTGCTCATGGGCGTATTGGCGTGTATCTTCGCCTTCAAACAATTCGTGCTGATCTATATGGAGACGGGCGGTGGTCCCGGTCGCGTAACAGAAACGCTGGTAATCGCTGTGTATAAAGCGGCGTTCGACTCGTTTGACTTCTCCTATGGGGCGACGATTGGCGTGGCCGGGTTCGTAATGGTGTTCGTGATTACGCTCTTGTTCGTGTATTTGCAGCGGCGTCAGGCAGCGGAGGCAGCGGTATGACTCACATGACAACAACAGCGCCTATTCCCCCCATCGCACAGAACAAGCGGAATCGCCTGCGCTGGACTCGTCGCATTCCGTTTTATATTTTGGTGCTCTTGTTTTGCATCACGACGGCGTTTCCGGTTTATTGGATGCTGGTCAGTGTTTTTCAACCCGTGAAACTGAGTTTGCAATATCCGCCGCCGCTGTTTCCGCAAGCGTTTACCGTACTGCCATTTCAGGAAATCTTCAAGGTTGAAAACAACCTCGATCGGGTTGATATCTGGATCGAAAATTCCGTCGCCGTGGCGAGTATGACGACCATCGTTTGCCTGGGACTGACTGTCCTTGGCGCATATGCACTATCTGGCGTTCGTTGGCGCGGACAAGGACTTTTTGGCTTGCTGTTGCTGATGACCCAGATGCTGCCCGAAGCACTGATTGTGATCCCGCTTTATGCGACGATCGATAAACTGCATTTGAAGAACAGCCTGCCTGTGCTGGCGTTGGTGGATGCTGCGTTTGTCCTGCCCATCTGTATCTGGATTCTGAAAAACGTGTTCGATACGATCCCGGTTGAAATTCGTGACGCCGGGCGGGTGGATGGTTGCACGCGCATGGGTATTCTCTGGCGCATCATGCTGCCGATCTCTGCGCCCGGTTTGGTCGCGGTTGGGGTGGTCGCCTTCTTCTATTCGTGGAACGAATATCTGTTTGCCTCCAGCTTGCTGAGCGACAAACACTATTATGTGACGCCCGTCGGTCTGGCCGGGATGATCTCGATGATCGATGTGCCAATTGATCGAATGCTGGCGGGCGGTCTGGTGTTCTCGATATTTCCGGTCGTGTTTTACTTGCTTGTTCAGCGCTATATCGTAGCTGGCCTGAGCGCGGGCGCGGTAAAGGGGTAGCGACGACGCTCATCCCACCCCCTCAGTCCAGGAAATTTACCTCACCCCCTCAATCCTCCTCTCCGTGATGACGGAGAGGAGGACGCCATACCATGCGTGGCAGACTATGATAAACCCACGAGAAATGATGCGACCCAAAGATACGCGCTCACGCTATTGTCACAAACCGGTGAAGCCCAACACGCAGAGTCTTGCACCCTCTCTCCGTGATGACGGAGAGAGGGCAGGGGTGAGGTGAATCTGGAGGCGGGCAGGGGGTGAAGTAAATCTGGATACGTGGCAGGGGGTGAAGTGAATCTGAGACATCTGCCTACTTCAGCTCCGAGACCTCGACATGCACGTCCTTGCGCTGCAATACTTCCGGGCGTAGCGCCGTACCCAGCCCCGGTTTTTCCGGCAGGGTGATCATGCCATCCTGGATCTGAATTCGATCGGTCACGATGTCGTTATACCAACCTTCGGTATAAGCGCGCACTGTCTCGACAATCATTGCGTTGGGAACATGCAACATCATGTGGACGGCAGACCACAGCGCCACCGGCCCGATGCAGTCGTGACTGGTGACGGGGAGATAATACGTATCGGCCAGCGCGCAAATTTTGCGCGTCTCGCTGATGCCACCCGTCCACGCCATATCCGGCATAATGATGTCCGCCGCGTTTTCCTCGACCACACGATGAAAGCCGAAGCGTGTGAACAGGCGTTCGCTGACGCATAGTTTCAGGCTCGTTTGCGCTTTCAGGCGCGCGTAGCTTTCGACATTATCGGGCGGCATGATTTCTTCGAGCCACATAATATCGTAGGGTTCAAGCGCCTGGGCGATCGTAACGGCGGTAGGCAAATCCCAGCGCGCGTGGCCTTCGATGGCGATCTCCATTTTGTCACCCACTGCCTTCCGAATATCTTCCACATACGACAGGCCGCGTTTCAGATCATCCTTGCTCAGCCAATGACTGACCGGCCCCATCGCGTTGGCACCCGCCGTCCCTGCCGCATGGCTGCCGCGCGCTCCCGATGGCCCATCGATCGACACCCCGAACTGATCGAACGGCCAAATTTTCATCGCCTTGATGCCATGCTTGAGCAGATCGGCAGCCAGTTCGCCCGTATGCCCTTCCGCCCAAGCCAAGTCATCCTGATGGGGGCCATGCCCTACGCACGTATTGTAGATCATGATTTGGTCACGGCTGCGTCCACCCAGCATATTGTAGATGGGTTGCCCGCTGTACTGCCCGGCTATATCCCACAACGCCACGTCGATCGCGCTGATGGCGCGCATCTCCGAACCCGCAAAGCCGAAAAAGTTCACGGTCGAGAACATGTTTTGCCAGTGATTTTCGATGTCGAGCGGATTGCGTCCCAGCAGCAGCTTCGCCAACATATCGTGGATGACGGCGCTCACGGCACGCGGGATGTAATATGTCTCGCCGAGACCAATCAAGCCATCGTCAGTATGGATGCGCACCCAACTCGTGGGCAGCAGGTCGTCGCACCAAATCGTCTCGATTCGCGCAATTTTCATAATGCTTTCCTCGGGCTTATTATTAAATAATTACGGGAGCAAATCTAAATGAGAAGCGTGTTTGGGACGAAAGATGAGAAAATCTCGTCGATCTAAAGTACAAATCTTCGTGATATTGAGACGTTCGGATAAGGCCATGATGGCCGCATCGGTATAGTCAAAATGAGCGTCCAGGTATCGCGCCATAATCGCTTCCATGTTAATCATGTCGTCGTTGGTCAGAGGCCGAATATCAAACGCCAGACGTGCTGCGCGGATGGTTTGCAAGGCGTGCACATAGTCGAGGCGCTCCACGAGGAGATAGAAAAGCTCGACCAGAGTCGGTGTGGCAACGATCCTAACCTCGTTTCGAATGTCTTGCATGACTTGAACGGCAACCGCATGATTTTTGTCTCGGCTATAGTTTGCAGCCACGAGGATATTCGTATCAACCAGGACGGGCATGTTTTTTTCTAATCGCGTCCGTCACCGATTCGCGTACCGACGTTGAAAGATCATCTATGTCATCGTCGAACATGCCAATGAAGTTATCGAGCGCTTCTCCTTGCCAGCTTTCGTTACTGGGTGATTTTTCGACCGATTCACTGCTTTTTTCACTTCGATAGCGCCCGAGCAAGTTATTCAAGAGCGTCTCAACCGATAGATTTTCACTGGCAGCCATCTTCTCAAGGGCCGCCGACAATTTAGATCCAACTTGCAAGTCTGCCATCGCCACGAAATCTCCACATCCCAATACGTTTTTATTATAGCTCAGTGATTGCCCATGAACCGTGCGAGTTTTTCACGAAAACGTGGCCGATCTAAAACGGCTGGATTCACGATGTTGTCAGGCAATTCGCCGCGCGCAACCCGCATCAAGCCTTGCAGCGTCGTCCAGCCGAGCGTGAAGCCGGCCTCGCGCGTCGCGGGCAGCCAATGCGGCGTCAGAATCACGTTTTCCAGCGCGATCAACGGATGATCGGCGGGCAGCGGCTCGGTGTCGAATACGTCCAGCCCGGCACCCGTAATCCGACCGTCCTGCAACACTTCGACCAGCGCGTGTTCATCGACCAGCTCGCCGCGCGCGACATTGACGAAATATGCGGTTGGCTTCATCCGTGCCAAGTGCTCGCGGCGGATCATCCCGCGCGTATCGGGGCGCAAATTGGCGTGTAAGCTGATGAAATCGGCCTCCTCGAACAACGTATCGAGTGACACCAACTTGATGCCGAGCCGATCCGCCATGCGCGGCTCGGCTCTGGGTGAATAAGCCAGGAGCGTCATCTCGAACGGTGCGACCAGCCGCGCCAGTTCGCGTCCGGTGCGTCCCAGTCCAACAATGCCGAGCGTTTTGTGCTGAATTTCGCCACCTTGAATGGTTCGCTGCATATCCCAGCGCGCTGCCCGCGCAATCTTTTCCTGCGCCGTCAAGCGTTTGGCAAGCGCCAGGATCAACAAAAGCGCCGCCGAAGCGGTCGAATGGGTCAGTGCGTCGGGCGAATTGAACAGGAGTACATCATTGGCGGTGCAGACGTCCACGTCGATTTTGTCGTAACCCGTTCCGGCGCGTCCGATCACCGTCAGATTCTCGGCACCTTCGGCAAACGTGCTGGCCTTGATCCAGGGCCGCACCACGTAAATACCATGAATATCCGCGATATGTGCGGGCGTGATCAGCAGCGAATAAAACCGATCCCAATACGTCGGATCATCCCGACTCGGCCCCAGATCGCGCAAAAAATGGTGCTCGATATACGGGATCGTCGCCAGCCGATCGAGGCCGATCGCGGTGGGATCCATCTGCCCATCGGCATCCAACATGTCTCCAGTGAACGCCAAGCGAAAAAGCTGCATATATTCCATTTCCTCCATAAATCGCATATCGGTAAATTGTTAACAATTTGCAAGGTAATTATAGCGGATGGCATGCTGTGTGCAAAGTCAGGAAAAGCCAGGGCCATTGCGAAGTCGGCAAGAACCATGAAGACGTCCATTTACCCCACCCCCTAACCCCCTCCCCACGGGCGTGGAGAGGGGGAATCACCGCCTCCTGACTCCCCTCTCCACGCCAGTGGCTGGGGAGCGGACATGTTTAGAAAAGGGGATTGGCAAAAAGGTGTTCATCGTTCAAACTGAGAGTGACAAGTCAACCAGAGGGAACGATGAACAAC
>JBBRMW010000263.1:0-8170 GCA_038230635.1 Aggregatilineales bacterium
CGCTGCTATTAAACCTGCTTCCAGATACGTGATAAACTCCATCTCGGCCTCGCTTGTGGAATTGCTGATGTGGTTATCTGGCTTTACCACTTGCTTGGCCTTTTCGCTACCTTTTCCCTGTCAATCTTTGCTCACACCCATCGGACATCAATGAATCACCCTATTCAGCAACTTTTCCTGCTTGGTCGCCTGACGGTAAGCGGATCGCTTTTTCTCTGCTTAGTCCCGATGGCGGCGTAATGATCATGGATGCCGATGGCTCCAATGCGCGCAAACTTTCGTTTGAAAAGTTTGGTTGGATGGCGTCATGGTCTCCAAACAGCAAGTATCTTGTGGTAAATGTTGTAGGTGAATATGGGCAGTATGTTTCCGATCTTTACACGATTAATGTTGAATCCAACCAGTGGAAACGGTTGACGGATTCTAGCGGTGACATTAAATATCCTTCTTGGAGCACATCATAGCAACATTTATGCCCAAACGCATCGCAACATTTTTTCGGTAACGGTCTCAGGCCACTCTGTAGCAGCCTGAACACGTATAAGTTATGGTAGTCGAGCACGATTATTGCGTAATGTAGTTTAAGCGCGGCGGGCGGCCAGCAGCGACAAAAACTCGAAGGCAAGATTCGCGGCGAGCAATGATGTAATGTCGGCGTGATCATACTGTGGATTGACTTCTACCAAGTCGAAGCCGATCAAATCCAGATCGCGCAAGCCGCGCATCAATTGCAGCAGTTGGTAGCTGGTCAGGCCGCCGACTTCGGGCGTACCCGTACCTGGCGCATAGGCGGGATCGGCCACGTCGATGTCGAGCGAAATATAGACCGGTCCCTTCAGCCGCGCCGTGATCTCCGCCAATGCCGCCTTGATGCCGCCTTCCATCACCTGTTCGATCGGAATGATGTGCGCGCCCAGATCGAGCGCATCCTGCACATCGGCGGGAGATTCTTCGGGACCGCGAATACCAAGCTGAATATACTCCGCCGTGTTAATCAGCCCTTCTTCGATCGCGCGCCGGAAGGGGGTCGCGTGCGTGTAGCGTTGGCCGTTCTCGCCATCCCATGTATCCATGTGCGAATCGAAATGCAGCACGGAAATTTTGCCGTAGCGCGCCGAGAGTTCGCGCAGAATCGGAAACGTGATCGAGTGATCGCCGCCCAGTGTCAGCGGAACCACGCCCGCTTGCACGATCGGGCGGATCGTCATCTGGATGGCTTCCAAATTGGCGAGCGCATCGGTTGGCACGACGGCGGAGTCGCCATAATCGACGACGACCATATCTTGCATCGGCGTCACATCGAAGCGCGTGTGATAGCCCCAAATCATCGTGGAAACTTCGCGGATTTTGCGCGGGCCGAAGCGCGTCCCCGTCCGATTGGTGACGGACGCATCATAGGGGATGCCCAAAATGGCGACATCGACGCCGGCCAATTCGCGCGTTGGGCGGGCGCGCATAAAGGTCGTGATCCCGGAATACGGCGGCAAGCCGAGTCCGAGTGCGGCGTCGATGCGCGATAAGTTGGCTTCCAAGAGATTCTCTCCTACTCAAGATTTACGATAAGGCCAGCATGGGTGGCCTGAATCAACCCAAACTTACGAAGACTAGGTGAGGTCGGAGGACGTGAATGAATCGCGTACCGCAATTTTAGCGGTGGTAACGTGGATTAGGTGTCCCAATCCTCTAACGATAATTGGACGCTGTTTTGCGCCAAAATCTGACGAACGTCGCTCAGATGCGGGACGTTGCGCCCACCGCCCAATCGCTGTACCTTCGCCGCGCCCACCGCATTGGCAATTTGTGCCGCATCGTCGATATTGAAACCGCGCAACTGTGCCACGATGAAGCCCGCATTAAACGCATCACCCGCCGCCGACGCTCCGATCGCCGCTACCGGATACGCTGCGAAGTCTCCCGCGCCAATCTTCGTCACGATGCGGCAGCCCGCGACATTGCGCTTGATGACGAGAGTATGCACGCGATCCTTTAACAAATGGTTAAAGAATGACAAATCACGCGCGCCTGGATCGATCGCGCGCAATTCGTCTTCGGTGGCGAGAATCACGTCCACATGGGCCAACGCGAAAGCCTGCCGATCGAGATTCGCATCCGCCATCAGTGGTCCCGGATCGAGGTAAATAGGAAGCCGACCTGCCGCCACTTGCAAAAGTCGCTCGGTTATAGGCCACAGGGCATCTTCGCGCAGGGTATATCCGCTCAGATACAGGGCATCCACCGAGTCGAGTGCCGCCGCGATCGTCGCGTCATCTGCGGGATACGGACGACTGCCCCCGAAGGGCGCACTGATGTAGGTTTGCGTAAACGCGGCAGTATCGGCTAAAACAAGCACGACGGTCGTGGTTTGTTCCGTAGCTTGGCGGATCAAGCCCGTATCGATCGACTCGTCGCGCAGCATCGCCAGCAGATGATCGCCCCATATATCCGCGCCACAGGCACCGATTACGCGCGGGATCAGACCGAGCCGCCTCGCCATGATCGCAAAATTGCACACGCCACCCGGTTCAAAACGCAAACGCTCGGTCATGATCACCTGATCGGGCAGTACCGGCAGGGTGACGGGTGCAATCAGATCGCACACGACATCGCCGATGGTCAGCACAGACCTCACCCCCGACCCCCTCTCCGTAACCACAGCAAGGGGGCAACAACCTGCTTACGCCGATCTGCGTCTCGACATGGAACATCGCAAACCATTTGGTCAAGCGCCTTCGGTAACGGTGTTTGCTGCACTTTCCGGCAGGATCAAAGTGCCTACATCGTCGCCGAGTACCGCTGCTTCGAGCGCGCCTTCTTCCCAAAAGTTGACGACCAAGATCGCCAGTTTGGAGTCCATGCACAGTGTAAAGGCGGTCATATCCATCACTTCGAGGCGCTTGGCGAGCGCTTCCGCATAGGTGAGCGAGTGATAACGCACGGCATCCGGGTATTTGTGGGGATCGGCGGTATAGACGCCGTTGACCTTCGTCGCCTTGATGATCAAATCCGCATCGATCTCGCGGCCACGCAGCGCCGCCGCCGTATCGGTGGTGAAATATGGATTGCCCGTGCCGCCCGCGAAGATCACGACACGGCCTTTTTCCAGGTGACGGATTGCGCGCAGTCGAATATACGGCTCGGCGACTTTGTTCATCTCGATCGCGCTCTGCACGCGGCTGACCACGCCGATCCGTTCGAGGGCATCGCGCAAGGCCAGTGCGTTCATCACGGTGGCGATCATGCCCATGTGATCGGCGGTCGTTTGATCCATGCCACGCGCCACGCCGACCGCGCCGCGCCATAAGTTACCCGCGCCGATCACGATGGCAATCTGCACGTTGAGTGCTGAAAGCTGCTTGACGCGATGCGCGATGGTGGCGGCCTCATCGGGGTCGATGCCGTTGCTGCCCCGACCGGACAGCGCTTCGCCGCTCAATTTCAAGACGATCCGACGATAGCGCGGTTGGCGCGCTTCTGGCAAGTAACCATCCATGCCGAAACCTCCTCAAAAAAAAGGATCAGGTTGAACGCCTGATCCTTGCAATGCTGAAAGACTCGTCGGATTACGACTCGGCGGCGGGCTGTCCGCTTTGTTCGCCCAGTTCGTAGCGCGCAAAACGTCGGATCACGATGTTTTCTTTGATCTCGGAGACCAAATGCGTCAGGATATCGCGCACTTTCTGCTTGTCGTCGTGCAGCCAGGGTTGTTCCATCAGGACAATTTCTTCATAGAACTTATCCATGCGCCCTTCCACGATCTTATCGACAACGGCTTCTTTTTTGCCTTCGTTGAGCGTCTTCTGACGCTGAACGTCGCGCTCACGGGCGATTTCCTCAGCGGGCACGTTTTCGCGCACCAGGTAACGGGGCGACGAATTGGCGATGTGCAGCGCCAAGTCTTTGGCAAACTTCTTGAACTGATCGTTGCGCGCCACGAAGTCGGTTTCGCAGTTGACTTCGACGAGCACGGCCAAGCGTCCATTATGGTGGCTATAGGTTTGGATCATGCCCTCGCTGGCGGCGCGCCCGGAACGCTTTTCGGCGGTGGCGATACCTTTTTTGCGCAGGTAATCGACGGCCTTTTGCATGTCACCGTCGGAATCTTCGAGCGCCTTGCGGCATTCGACGAAGCCCGCGCCGGTGGCCTCGCGCAGGTCCTTGACGGCTTTCGCGGAAATGTCTGCCATGCTGATATGTTCCCTTGCTGAAAATACAGATATGGTACGCGTGAATGGCGGTCTAGATTCAGTCGTCACCGCCGGAACTTGTGAGTACAAGCTGCGGCGCGGGTTGAGTCCGATCGATTATTTGCGCTCGTCTTCGTCGAAGTTCAGATCGCGCAAGTTGGCGATGGTATTCGCGCCCAGGAAGGCCTCGTCCTCATCGTCAATTTCTTTCTCATACTTTTCGAGGTCAATGTCTTCCATCGAGGTCGGGGCGTCGCCCTCTTCGATGGTATTTTTGCGCATCGCCATCCCTTCGAGCGCCGCATCGGCGATCTTGGAGGTGAGCAGCTTGATCGCGCGGATGGCGTCGTCGTTAGCCGGGATCACGTAATCGATCTGGTCGGGGTCGCAGTTGGTATCGACCAATGCCAGAATCGGGATCAGCAACGTATTCGCCTCTTTGACGGCGGTGTGTTCGCGGCGTACATCGACGATGAACAGCAGTTCCGGCAGGTGGTTCATGTTGCGCAGACCGCCGAGGCGTGTCTGAAGTTTATCGATAATGCGCGAACGGATCAGACGCTCTTTCTTGGTGAGCATCGTATCCAAGCCTTCGTCGCGCTCACGCTCGAAGCGCTTGAGCGTTTCGATGCGCTTTTTGATCGTCGCCCAGTTGGTGAGCGTGCCGCCAAGCCAGCGCTCATTGACATAGGGCATGGTGGCGCGATCGGCTTCCTGCTGGATGGTCTCCTGCGACTGGCGTTTGGTGCCGACGAACAGTACGTAACCGCCGCGCGAAACATTTTCGCGCACGAGTTCGTAGGCTTCTTCGAGGCTGGTCAGCGTTTGTTGGAGATCGAGAATGTGAATGCCGTTGCGCTCGGTGAAGATGTACGGTTTCATCTTGGGGTTCCACTTCTTGGCGCGGTGGCCGAAGTGAACGCCCGTTTCGAGCAGGGCTTTCATGGAAATGATCGACATGTTGGTTGATTCTCCTGACGTGTTAGTCTGGCACGACCTTCATTCTGGGCTTTCATTTCGGCAGCGGTTGGCGGCGCGAAACACACGAGCCAAGTCAGGGCGTGCGATTGTAGCGGGTTGTTTATCCAACTCGTGGCGAAATTGTACCATGCGCTGCATCCTTGAACAAGGCGCAGAATCGGGCAAGCCTGAGTCGCATCGATCGGTAATAGGATCGCGCAAATCGCGTGATTTTCCGATCAGGCAACAAAGCCATTTCCGATTGATAAGCAATGAATGATCAGTCGTCAAAGTAAGGAGTATAGTATTATAGTTGGTATTCGCTCTAGGATTAACCTCACCCCAACTCCTCTCCGTCCTCACGGAGAGGGGCGCTCGACCCGCGTCCTGCTCGACGCGCCGAGCGGTTTCAGCGGCTGGACACCCCCTCGCTGTGGTGACGGAGAGGGGGCTGGGGGGTGAGGTGAATTGGTGGGTATTGGATAGCCGTCATCACGGAGAGGGGAAGTCAAGCGCGCCCAATATCTCGGCTTCACTTGGAACCCGTGTAACGAGCAACCGCCGATACATCGGACGCACCAGGATCAGATAGCCCGCCGATACCGCACAGCACAGAATCAGACACACGATCCACAAAGTTGCTGCGCCGAAATGGCCGAATAAAAAACCACCGACCGCCGGGCCAGCAAACGCCGCCAAACCATAGCTCGCACCGAGCAGCCCCTGATAGAAGCCGTGTTGATGCGGGGGCGACAGGTTGGCAATGATGGTGGTTGCCAGCGGCGCAAAGATCAGTTCGCCGATCGTCCAGATGACGACGCCCAGCGCATATAGCCACAGACTGCTCGGCAGCGTATAGAGTCCGAAACCAACGCCCGTAAAAACCGCCGAAGCCGCAATTACCAGGAAGTGCGAAAAACGGGTCAGGTAGCGATTGAGCGGCAGCGAAACGAGCACGATCACCAGACCATTCAAGGCCATGACGAGGCCATAATCAAGTTCCGTGAAGCCGTTCGCGCGCATCGCCAACGGGAGCGTCACATCGTTTTGGACATAAACACTGGCCGTCACAAACGCCAGCCCCGCGAACAATAGGGCAAAAAACAGCAAGCGCCGCGATCCCGCGCGAATTGCTTCCGAGTCCACCGCACGCTTGATCGACTCAATGGACGATTTTTGTTTCGCGGGATGGGTTTCAGCGACGAAAAACAACATGATCAGGCCGAAGATAAATGTCGTGCCAGCGTCTCCCACAAACAACAGCAAATAGCTGTGGCTGGCGAGGAAACCGCCCATCGCCAAGCCGAATGAAGCACCCAGATTGATCGCCCAATAGCGCAGACTATAGGCGCGGGCGCGGCCTTCGGGCGGCACAATATCGGCAATCAAGGCGGACGAGGCAGGACGATACAAATCAGAAAACAAGCCCACCAACAGGACGGTGAGCGCGATCTGACCATAATCGGTCAAGGCACTGAGGATCATCAAGAGCGCCGCCGAGCCGAACAAGCTGATCAGCATGGTGAAGCGCCGCCCCAACCGATCGGCGAGGAAGCCACCCGCCAGTTGCGCGGAAAACGAGCCGATGCCATACAGCGAAATCGCCAGCGTCGCGCGCTCGGTGGTGAGTCCGCGTTGACTGGTCAAGAATAGGCTGAGAAAGGGCAAAACGAATATTCCGACGCGGTTGATGAACGTGCCCAGCCATAGAAACCAGAATGCGCGCGGCAGCCCGCCCACGAGCGCCCTGAACCACGTTGTGAAGCCCGCCGTGATCGCCATCGATTGGGTTCGTTCCTTATGTTATCGGGCAATCATTGTAGTACGAAGATTCAGCGATGGGAGATGCAATAATTTTCACTCATGGTGAAACCAATCAAACTTCGCGCATTCACCTCACCCCCCGGCCCCCTCTCCGTCATCACGGAGAGGGGGAGTCGAAAGGCAAACCTAGACATACATGGCCTTTGATTGATTTGACCATCAGAAACGTCAGTTTTGCGTTTTGGTCAAGACCAGCAAATGGGAGAGGCCGAAAAAGCGGAATGGCGTCTTTTCGAGCGCGTACAACACGCTCCGCAGCGCTTTACCCGGCAGCGGCAGCTGCGCCACGATATTGTCGTAGCCGCCGAAAATCCGCGTATGGGACACGACGCGCACGGGTTGATCCGCGAATAAGCGGCGCAGATCGCCCGCCGTATACACGCGCACATGCGGCGCGAGTTGATTTCGCCACGCATCGGGTAGGTAGTTTATGAGTGGTGTATTGCCGAAGTGATACTTCTTGTGCCAGTAGTGGCCGTGTGTCTCGAACGGATACCACCGATTCGGGCAGAAGATCACGATACGCCCACCCGGACGCGCTACCCGCACCATCTCGGCGGCGGCGGCACGATCATCGCGTACATGCTCGATCACTTCGTTGCTGAGCACCAGATCGAAATGATTTGCGGGGTAAGGGACAGATTCGGCGGCGGCCACCAACGCACGCGGCGCGACATGCTGCGCCTCGGCGACACGCTCCGGCTCGATGTCGATCGCCTCAACATGTGCAGAGAAACGCCGCACGAGTTGTCCGGCATAAGTGCCGACACCGCAGCCGTCGACCAGGATAAGGGCATTTTCGAGCGGAGCCTGTCGCGCGATCATGTTCAGGCGGCGCTCTTGCCCGCTGCGCCACACATAGCTGGGTTCGCCGCGCTGTGCGGCCAACGCAGAAGGGTTATGTATCACGATGTTTTGCGCTGGCGATAAACCCGATCAAATTGGCTATTCCTCGTAGGCCGGAGTGGGTTCTGCTGCGCCGCTATCACCGCCGCCGAGCACTGCGGTGGGCAGGGCAGCGCTGTTCTCGCGGACGAGCATCTCGATCTCGTAGGCGACGGCTGGATTATCGCGCAGGAATTGTTTGGCGTTTTCGCGTCCCTGACCAAGCATCCCATCGTTATAGCGGAAAAATGCGCCGCGCTTCTCGATGATTCCCATGCTGGTGCCCATCGTTATAGCGGAAAAATGCGCCGCGCTTC
>JBBRMW010000264.1:0-8149 GCA_038230635.1 Aggregatilineales bacterium
CCTCACCTGCACGCGCCCCGAATTTGCCGATCTGTGGCAGTCGGTTATGGGCGAAGCGTGGGACGAGTCGAAGGGCGCAACGGCAGCGGCGGAGCGTCAGACGTTGCGCGATGCGATCGATGCGATAGTGGCGCATTTGTACGGCTTGACTCGTGAGGAGTTCGATCACATTCTGGGGACGTTCCCGTTGGTGTTCCCGGCCACTGATCTGGGCTTGGCAAAGCGGGCGGCACTGCTGGCAACCTATGAGCGAATGAAGCCAATGAATTGATACGCCTTTGAGCAGTAATGCACGCATAGTGGTACGGATATAACAGATCGTCGAGAGCAGATGGGGGCGCGGATGATTATTACCCTTCGTGAAGTAATGGATACTGATCTGGCGATTTTTTTCGAGCATCAGCAAGATAAAGAAGCCGTCTATATGGCAGCTTTTACCTCTAAAGATCCATCCGACAGAGTTGCTTTCGATGCCCATTGGGCCAAAATTCGAGCCAGTCCTTCAAGTATAAATCGTTCTGTGGAAATTGATGGACAAGTTGCAGGACATATCGCCAGCTTTGAAATGTTTGGACATCGTGAGATTACCTATTGGCTCGGACGCAAGTTTTGGGGACAAGGCGTTGCAACAGCAGCCTTGCGAAAGCTCCTTGAGGTCGATCTGACTCGTCCTATTTATGGAAGTGCCGCCCAGGATAATACCAGATCGATCCGTGTTTTGGAGAAATGTGGTTTTACCTTGATCGGTGAGGAAAAAGGCTTTGCCAATGCACGCAACGCTGAAATCGCCGAGGTCATTTTCAGATTCACCGGCCCTTGAGTGTCAGCCGGATTGGACGGGACAGATGAGTCAGGCGCGTTCAGCAGCATCTAAAACGCTATTTGGAAAGGCTTTTAGCCCTCATCCCCTGGCCCCTTCCCCCTCAGGTGGAAGGGAAATCAAGCCATGCTGTATGGCGTCTTAAGCCCCTCGCCCGCTCATCGTTGCAGTGATCGGCATCGGGAAGGAAGATCAAGCCATGTTGTGTGGCGTCTTAAGCCCCTCGCCCTGAGGGAGAGGGGTTGGGGTGAGGGCTGTCCAACTGGCATCTAACGATTTGTTGTGGAGACTTTATACGGAATGGAGTTTGAGTTTAGCGACAAAATCTGGGTCTGGAAGGGACCTGCCCCCTGGTACTTTGTTACCGTTCCGGCGGAGCAGAGCCACGACCTGAAAGCTATCTCCAGCTTCGTGACCTATGGCTGGGGCGTGATTCCGGTACAGGTGCGGATCGGCAAAACGGAGTGGAAGACTTCGTTGTTTCCCAAAGATAACCGCTACCTTGTGCCTGTTAAAGCCAGTGTCCGCAAGGCAGAAAAACTTAAGGAAGGCGACGAAGTGACCATCCACCTCCAGGTTTTCTAACGCCAAACCGCCGGGGACTCAAGTCCCAGGCTGAACAAACGAAGTCCACTAATGGTCTTTAAGAAAATAGGCCGGATACCGATACCGTCCAGCACTCCCCCTCTCCGCTTGCGGAGAGGGGGCTTGAGGCAAACTTATCCGCCTTTATTTCTTAATCCCCATAAATTTCGCGCAGGGCTATTGTCCTTTACGCCGTCTCACGCAGTTCCTCTACAATCTGATCCTGTGCGCTGTACATACTTGCCGGATACCCCATGCCCGGATTGAGTACCGCAATTGGCGGATACCATGCCGCCCCATAGTCGGCCACAGAACGCACCCAGTTGACGAAATTGCGCCAACCTGTATACAGACCGCTCACATCCTGATCAGCCTCAAAGCCGCTGTGGGTGAAGGTCAGCCACGTTTTGCCGTTGTTTTCCTTCATTTCCCACGTCACAACGGTTGGATTTTCGGACATACCCGGCGGGTTTTCAAGGGCAAGTTTCTGATCGGGCACAATATCAACGATTTTGGTGGCGCTGTAATCCGTTCCGTCCTGAATCCAACCCAAACTATACAAACCATCCTTTTCAAGATGCACATCGGCCTGTGTTGCGATCCAGCGGTTGAGTTCATCCGGATCGGTTAGGACTTGCCATACGCGATGTGCAGGCGCGTCAATCTCGGTTTCGTGATGAATATCACCGCGCATCGCATTGGTAAAATCGATACGCGCATCGCTGGCTTTACCGTCCAGATAGCGCCGCAGATTTTCCAGCGAGAGGAACCAGAAATCTTCTGCGACTCCCGTTTCTGATCCAACCCCGCCATCAGGCACATGCCGTAAAGTCAGCAGTGTACCTTTGTTGTGGGGATGCAGCCGGAACGTTACCCGTGTGTCGTATTCGCCAGCCCGCCAGCGAAAGGTCAGTAGCTCGCCCGATACGTGGTCTACAATTGTGTGCTTTCCAGCCTCGCGGTCTGGTGCAGTGGGCGTAAACCTGCCCCAGAAATCGTATCGATTCTGAGTCAGGTCAATCTCGGCATATTCGCTGAACCATGCACGGAGGGCGTTCGCGTCGGTCAGCGCCTCAAAGACACGATCAGGTTCGGCACTCAACACAATCTGCATCCGAATAGGGGTAAACGTCATGGCATCATCTCCTGGTCTGCCGTATAGGGTAACACATCCTACCCCGCACACGGCGTTATTTGCCACACCGTGTACGGCTGCGGCAAAGCACCCCACCCCACCCCAGCCCCTCCCCGTCTACGGCGGAGGGGTCAACCCCACGCTCCGACGCCCCCTCGCTGCGTGCGGAGAGGGGGTTTGGGGGTGAGGTTCTGCAATAGATTTACTCGCCGAAATCGAGGTTTTCGCCAACCAAGCTGGCAAGTTCGAGCGCCTCTTGGATCGCTTCGACCAGTTCTTCATCTTCGGCGATTTGTGCCCGCTCGATCGCGTTTTCGAGCAGCGCGCGTGCTTCTCCGCCGCCGATTTCGCCCAACGCGGCGATGGCAACCTCGATCACCTCGCGGTCGTCATCGAGCAGAATGCTGGCGAGAAATGGGATCGCATCTTCCAATTCCAGTTCGCCTGCCGAACGCGCCGCTTCATAGCGCATTTCGGGGTCGTCACTGGTCAGTTCTTCCAGCACGATCGGTGCCCAATCCTGATCGAAGCTGCGCCCCATCGCAAACAGGGCGCTTGCCCGCATCGGCGCTTCATCCGACTCGTAGGCCTCTTGGATAATCTCCGTCAGATCGGGGCGCGTCGCGCTGCCCAGCGCTTCGACCGCACGCCGCCGCACTTCGGTTAGTTCGTCCACATCATTGTAGATCGCAAGTGCTACATCTTGCGCCCGACGCGCCGCATCCTCATCGACCGATTCGATTTCGCCCAAATAGATGAAGCGTCCCATCGCCACGAGCGCCGCCGCCCGCACACTTTCCTCGACATCGTGCTGAGCGAGCGTGATCATGCGCTGCAACAAGTCCGGCGACTCGTCGTACCACAGCGCCTCGATGGCTGTCGCGCGCACATCACCGTCGGAGTCATCGAGCGCCAACTTTCCGACCGCCGCAAAATCGAGATCGAAGTTGGTCTCGCTGATCTCGCCCAAGCGTGTGACCAATACCTGTCGGCGCTCGTCGGGGATCGATTCCCAGGCGGTGGCAAGTGTCTTGAGATCGGCGGCGGATAAATCCGATAAACTGTAGATGGTCGCTGCGGCCAGCGGCGTATCGAGATCGCGCAGCGCGTCCAGCGTCTTATTGAGGTCGGCCATCGGTAGAATCCTCCTGAATTACGAACGAACAAGCGAAGCGGACGCAGCAGGCCGTCGTCCCTACACCAAAACCGTCCGGCGTAGGGACGGCGGCTTGCCACGTCCGTATTATGATATGCGCCCAAACCGAGCGCCCTGTCGAGAAGGTCGTCGCTACTTGAGCGAGATCGGATTGACCAGATCGTTGACCACAATGATCAGCATGAAGCCGAGCAGCAGCATCAGCCCCACCAAATGCACCATGCCCTCGCGCTCCTGCGAGATCGGTTTGCCGCGCAGCAGTTCGATCAGCACGAACAGGATGCGCCCGCCATCCAAGCCAGGGATCGGCAGCAGTTGCGTGACGCCGATCGCCACGCTGATCAGCGCCGCGAAATTGAGAATCGGGTAGGCGGCACCTTGATCGACTGCGCGCTGCGTGACCTGCGTCGCCATCTGCGTGATGCCGATGATGCTCACCGGGCGCGCTTGCTGCAAGCTGATCTTGCCGCGAATCAGGTCGATCGGCAAGCTGAGCGTCGAAATGATGATCCGCCAACTCTGGCTGATACCATCCGAGATGGCGACACCGAGCGGCTGTGATGTGACGGGCGCGTACAGCTTCAAATCGAGCAATTCGAGGCCAGTGGGTGCGTTGGTGGCGAGCGGGTTATACGGTGCCACACCCAGCGCGGGCGTCTGTTGGTTGAGTGTGATGGTGAGCGTTTGCTGTTGACCGTCGCGCTCGATGATCATGGCGACCGTCTTGCCCAGATGTGCTGCGCCAAAGTCGTACAGGTCTTTGTTGGCGAGCATTGGTTTATCGTCCATCTGAACGATCCGATCACCGTCTTGCAAACCCACCTTCGCGGCGGGCGAATCGGGCGTGACATCGGCCACAAACACACCGCCGACATCGGCGCTGGCCGTGCTCGAAGGCGTAATCATGAGCGTCAATGTTTGATCGCCGCGCTTGACGGTCAGCGGGATGGCCTTACCCGTGTTGTTGGCGAAGGCTTGATAGGCATCACCCGATAAAGCCAGCGGCAGGCCAGCGGCGGCAGTGATCACATCGCCGGAGTGTAGCCCCGCAATTTCGGCGGGTGATCCAGCGGCGATCCCGCGCACTTCGATCGTCGCGCTCTTGACGATCGGCACGCCGATCAGCCCCGCCAGCGCAAATAGCGCCACACCTGTGATCAGGTTCATCACGACGCCCGCGATCATGAAGAAGATGCGCTGCCAGGGGCCAGCTTCCATCACGCTTTTGGTTTTGATGTTGCGCTGTTCAAGCGTATTGCGCTCAGCCTGACGCGCCTCGAACGCTGCGCGCTCCTCCTCGGTCGCATTATCGCCGACGGGGCGCACGAAATCTTCGCCGAGCGGGCGCACAAAGCCGCCGATCGGCAGCCAGTTCAGCGTGAACTCGGTGCCCTGGTGCTCGAACAGCTTGATCGCGCGCGGCGGAAAGCCGATGCCGAATTCGAGCACAGTCACGCCGATCAAGCGGGCGGCGATAAAGTGACCCAATTCGTGGATCAGAATCAGCGGTGGTAGGAAGATTACGAACGAGATTAGGTTTTTGGCAAGGTCAGCCATACGACTCCAGGTTTCTCAAGCGCGCGATCGTCCGCGCTACGCATTGGCAGTGGGACGCAGCCGAATGCACGGTGGCGTTGGCTGCGCAGAAGTTAGTCGATTATAGCTCAAAAGCGGGCGCTCGGATAGCGGGCGCGGCGTATTTTGGCGGGTTTCTCATCAGGCGATCATCTGAACACCGCGCGGCCTGGATTCTTACGCGGCGTGCCATTGCTAAGCAATGCGGGAGCAATAGAATCGGTAAGGTGAATGGTATTAGTCAATGAAAACGCGGGTCAGAGAAGATGCGGACGTGTCCGCAAACCCATTCAGGTCACGGAGGCCCACGTCCGCATGGTGGTGCAGACACGCCCTAGCCCTTGGAAAGCAGTTTGCGCCGATACCGCGCAATGCCTGGATCGTCCGGTGACACCTGCTCCCACATGTCAAGCCAATAGCGCGCCCCTTGATATTCCTTCTCGGCGACGAATAATTCAATATGGGCAACCGCCAGGGCATTAAACTCCGAGAAGTGGAGTTTCCTTTTTGCGATGAGGGGCTGAAGCATATCGCGCGCCGCTTGCATCTCGCCGTGACGCACCAACACGCGCGCCATGCCGATGCGGGCGAAAAAGTAGTCGGGGAAAAGTTCGACGACGTGACGAGTCACCGTTTCGTATTCGGCGTCCTTTTTCTGCGCTTCTAGAGAAACCGCCAGATAATTCCAGAGCGACGGTTCGTCGGGGGCGAGTGCGATGCCCTCGCGGGCTAACGCTTCGCCTTCCACAAAAGCACCGCTGCTCAGCGCAGCATGAGTTGTCTCAAGCAACTTCTGAAGCGCCGGCGGGCGCTTTGATGGATCGGGTTCGTCGGTTATTTCGTAGTTCATCAGCATAATTTGCTTCCGCCCGCCTTTGATGAACAGCGGAATCAGCTCGCCCGGTGTGAACATGCCCAAGTTATCAGCCTCTTGCGCGGCATTCATGCGATCCTGGTCTGAGCCATTTTCACTCAGCGCAAAGTCGCGTAACAGTGGCAATTGGGCCATCCCCGCAACACGCAAGGCAAATTCGCGGCCAGCCGGATCGCCACGTTCAAAGAGGGTAGGAAGCAACGTCTCCAGGCCCGGATTGGCTTTCAGAAATTTGTTCAGGTGGGTCTTGATGGCGTCTGGGCTGCGTTGTCCGCGCTCCGCCACTTTGAGCAATTCTTCGATCCAGTGCTGGGGAATCCAGTTTATCAAAGTGAAAGGGAATGCTTTGGTACGCTTATTGGCTGGCAATCGGAGATTGTCGAGGTTCGCTTTTATTAACCCGTTGTCTGGATCGCCCTTGAGGGCTTGCTGCCAGAGTTGCTTGGCGCGCGGCTCATTGCCGAGATAGGCATAGGCGACCGCGGCCAAGTGAAATAACGTTGGATACAAAGACGGCACATTGTTTTTGATTTCCGAGGCGTTTACCTGCTCGAACAGGTCAACGATCGTCTGGTCGTTGCAGAGAAGGGTCAATGCCTGGATTTGCTTCAACAGCGCATCATCGGTCAAAGGGAGTTGGACGAGGCGCGCGGCGACTTGTTCCGCTTCGGCGCGTTTGCCTTGCCGCACCAGGATTTCGATGAGATTCGCAAGCCCGTGAACATTGGTGGGTTGGCTGCTCAAAACGGACTCGGCAAGTGTCCTGGCGGCTTCAAGTTTCCCCTGCGCCGAATAGATCAGCGCCAAGTTGTTTTTTGGTGCCACGAGTCGCGGTGAACGCTGAATCGTGCGGCGCGTAATACGTTCACCGGTTTGAAAGTCACCCATCGACATGATGAGCGTCACTTGTTCTAATTCCATGAAATCCAGGTTTGTGCCATCGGCAGCAGTGGGTTCGGAGTGACGTAAATCGGCCACCATGGATTCCAACAAGGCCTGATCCTTACGGATGGTGCTGGCGTTGGCATTATCGGGAAAGCGCCGGAGAAACTCATGGGCATAATGCAGCGCGGTAAAGACCATCTGGTTCATCATGGCGACATTGACTGCGTTGAACCAATTATCAGGTTCATTGGGTTCGAGGCGCAGCATCGCCTCGGAAACTTCCCACAGTCGGCGCTTATCATCCAGATGGGTGCGGGCGTCGCCCAATATTGCCCACAGTTCACGGTTGTTGGGCATCCGGTTGATAAGCGGGGTCAGCAGCTCATCGACCTCGCGCCATTGCCGACGCCGTAAGAAATTCTCGGCTGCGGCCAACGGGGAAACGACCGTGCCGCGCTGATGCGCGCTGATTTTGTTAGGCTTCCATTTACTCATGTTCAGACTCTACAACATTTGTGCGTGTCGGTAGGATAACAGATTCGCACAGAGAATCCTAGCTACTTGCGCTGCGGTTGCGGTCGTTGTTTGTCCAGCCCTTGAAGAGATCGAAGCGGAACTTGCCAGGGCAAAGGCAGATCGAATCGCGGCGAGTGCCTCGAATCCTGTATAATATATGGTTATGCCACAAATTATGGAAACGCCTTTGTCCCGCATCACGATTGACCCAAATATCTCTCACGGTAAACCTGTCGTGCGCGGCTTACGTTATCCCGTGCAGACCCTACTGGAGCTGCTAAGCGCCGGAATGACGTTCGAGGAAATTTTGGCCGATTACCCCGACCTGGAACGCGAAGATTTACTGGCTGTGTTTGCATTCGCCGCACAGATGGTCGAGGTTAAGCATTTTTACGCGCTAACCCCGTGAAATTTCTGATTGACGCGCAACTTCCCCGACGGCTGGCGTTCTCGATTCGCATACTAGTAGTCTAACGCACAGGAGGTGATGGATAAAGACGTGCAAGTTTTGTGCGTGCATTTTCAACAGAAAATTGCCAGTGAACGGTGGCATGTTGGGCATTGCGGTGGTTTTGCCAAGCCGTCACTTCCCGTTGCAAGGAA
>JBBRMW010000265.1:0-8125 GCA_038230635.1 Aggregatilineales bacterium
GCAGGCGGGGGGAAAGGGGAGTCACAGCCGACCGCTGACCGAGATTGCCAGGCGGCTCTCAGCCGCTGGGTGCGCCCCAGCGATCGCCGGCGCTTCGGCTCCCTTTCCCACCGCCTGCGTGGGGGAAAGGGCTGGGGATAGAGGGGTTTGTCCATTCCCCAATCTCGCCCCCAACGTTGAATGCACCTGTCGTCATGTGCCTTTATCTAGGGCTTTGTTCTTATATCTGATGGCTTCCAAAATCTCGCGTTGTTCGTCTAGGGAGTATCTCCCCAAAACGTGTCTAAAAAAATTCGTAAGAGGGTAGCCCATTCCTCGGCAGTACGAGTGGGCGGCATTTCTTGCTCCCGCAAAAGAATGCGCGCTTTTACTTTTTGCAATTCGTCACCAGAAAGCTGATCGATTTCGGTCAACAAATCCTCGACCGGCTGCGCCATGGATGCCTCCCTGTGCCCAAACGAGTCTTTCAGTTTGCCGGACTCGCAATTTGCAAGTTGAGCGGTTTATCGAGCTTGATCGTGATCGCCTCCGTGCCAGCCGGGCTTTGACCATTACGCCCCTTGCTGAACGGGAAATGGTTGTTATTGATGACGATCAACGTGCTGCCGTCTACCGGATATACGCTCGACACATCGTCATAGGCGAACTGGAATGGATTGCTCAACCCGAACGCCTTGGGAGATTCGCTGAACACATCGCTGGTGGCGATCTTATCTGGATCGGCGATGTTGAGCAGATCGGCGATCAGCGTTTTCGTGACTGGCCCGCTGCCCCCCGAAAAATCGATCAGATAAATCCGCTTGAAGTGCGCATTGGCAAACGCACCGCCATCTTCTTCGATCACCAGCGCCTCCTTGTCGTTGATCGGCAGCCAGCCGCGCGTGCGATTCGACCCGTTTTCGAGGGTGTACGTGTGGCGGCTATCGGTCAGACTGAGCGAAACTGTATCGAACGTTGCAAGGCTGATCTTGCTGCCACTTCGGATCGCCAGCAGCAGCGTTTTGCCGTCGGCCTGGAGTCCCATACCCTCGATCGTGGTGCCCGCCGGGAAGCCCGTCAGCAGGCCCGCCCGCGTTATGTCGCCGTTCTGATCGATATCGAGAAGCGACGGCAGTTTGGTTTCGGCGATCCAATAGTCGTTCTTCGCCACTTCGACGATCGAACGCGGATCGATATCCGCACCCGTCAGTTGGCGGTCAGCCGCTTTGAGGGCTAGTTTGAGTTTATTGTTAGGATCGCCGAGGTTCTTCCAGGCATCCAGATTGATCACGCCCGTGCCGCCGCTGGCCGTGTGCCAATCGATCTCGACCGTATACGTTCGCAGCAAATAGTCACCTGCATGTGCGGAGGTGTCGAAGCCGTGATCGCTCATCAGCAGCCACGTCCCCTTATATTCGCCACGAATGATGGCGGTCGTGCTGCCTACCGGTTGGCTGGGGAACGGCAGCGGCGCGCCATTGACCGTTTTCTGGCCGATCTCGTTTCCGCTGGACGGGCCATCGGCGAACGCATCGGGAGGCAGAATCGCACGCCCAACGAGCGTCACATGGGGCGTGCCCTGTGCATACGCACTCTCTGTCGATCCCACCACCAGCAGTGCCAGGATTACAATCGACACACTTATCAGCCAGCGGCGGGATTGTTTCACGATCAAGAACTCCTCAGCATATGATGCGCATTTTATATCGAATCGGCACGCGCGGCTATCCCCTCTGACGCCCGGCGAACCTCCGATCGATCGGCGCTTGACCCACCATGCCGCACCTGCTGCACGTTCGGATCAGGCTGATTCGGCGTCGGAAACAGACGCGGACGTGATCGCGTCGGCGCGGCGGGCGCAATAGGTGTGGGTGTATGCGTTTGCGGATGCGCCGCCTCGTAGGTTTGCGTGACGGCGTGCGTCGCATTGTATGGAATGAAGATCGCTGCATCGGTGCTGGCCGCCAGAATCACCAGCACCGTCACGCACACGATCAGCATCACCGCCCCGATCGCGCGATTCTGGTGGGGCGGTGGTGGCGTCTCCAGCGAGCCAAGATCAGAGCGCGCGAACATGGCGACCTCGCATCGTGCAATTAATTCTCGTCGCCACTATCACCCTCGTCATCGCCGTCATCATCATCTTCTTCCCAATCGTCGGGCGCGAGTTCATCGGAGAGCGGCTCGATCTCGCCCGTTTCCTGGTTGATCAGAATATCTGCGATTTCGGCTTCGTTCATAAGCATCGAGCCGTCGGATTCCTCGGTTTCATCGACCAGCAGCCCGGCATTATTGGCATCCGTCGCGGCTTGGCTTTCCACGACGGCCACGCTGACCACCCGATCCGACTCGGCGAGGTTCATCACACGGACGCCCTGGGTGGCGCGCCCGATCAGCCGAATCTCGTTGGCGGGTGTGCGCAGCGCCATGCCGTCGCGCGTAATCACAGTAATGTCGGCATCTTCAGCGCTGAGCGCCTGTACACTGACGATCGGTCCGATTTTGCCGTCGGCGGCGTTGGCAGCCAGCGTCCGCACACCCATTCGGAAGCGTCCGCGCGTCGGATAATCTTCAACCGGGGTGCGCTTGCCATAGCCATTGGCTGTGATGACGAGCAGCGTCCGCACCATGCGGTTGATCACGGCCAGCCCCGCCAACCGATCGCCCGTGCGCAGCCGCATCGCATTGACGCCCGTCGCCGTGCGACCCAGCACGCGCACCTCGGTCTCCTCGAAGCGCAGCGACATTCCGCGCTCCGTCACCAGCACGATCTGATCCTGGCCGCTGGTGCGATACACCCAACTCAGGTGATCGCCCGCTTCCAGGCTGATCGCAATCAGGCCGTTGGTGCGCACCGCCGAAAAGTCCGCGATGCGCACGCGCTTGATGCGACCATTGTGCGTACACAGCACGAAGAACCCGCTCTCGAAATCTTCGACGTGAGAAATCGCTGTGATCGTCTCATCCGAGTCGAGCATCAGGATATTGTTAATCTGCGTGCCCTTGCCGTTGCGATCAGCTTCCGGCACCTGGAACGCGCGCTCCGCGTAGACTTTGCCCTTGTTCGTGAAGAACAGGACGTGCTCCAGCGAGTTCGCGCCGAACAAGTGAACAACCACATCTTCTTCGCGCGTCGTCATGCCCATCACGCCCTTGCCGCCGCGAATCTGCGAACGATACAAGGTGGCGGGTGAGCGTTTGATGTAGCCACGCTGCGTGATTGAGATCAGCACTTCCTCGTCGCGCACCAAGTCGGACTCATTGAACGATGCACCACCCTTGCGGTCGATCGTGGTACGACGCTCATCACCATATTTGATGGTCAGTTCAGCCAGATCGGTTTTGATCACGTCCAGAATTTTGGGTGTGCTTGCGAGCAGATCGACAAGGTACGTGATGCGGGCCATGACGCCATCGTACTCTTCGCTGATCTTCTGGCGCTCCAGCGACGCGATGCGGCGCAGTTGCAGATCGAGGATGGCCTGCGCTTGCAGTTCGCTCAGATCGAAGCGCCCCATCAACTGTTGGCGCGCATCGTCGGTATCTTGCGCGGCGCGGATGGTAGCAATGATCGCGTCAAGGCTGCCGAGCGCCTTCAAATAGCCTTCCAAAATGTGGGCACGCGCGCGGGCGTGCGCCAGCTCATATTCGGAGCGGCGGGTGATCACCTCGCGGCGATGTTCGATCCAGATTTGCAGCGAGCGCTTGAGGTTGAGCGTGCGCGGCTCACCATCGACCAGCGCCAAAATCTGGACACTGAAAGTGCTCTGCAACTGTGTGTACTTGTAAATCTGGTTCAGCACCTTTTGCGGCTGCGCATTACGCTTGAGTTCGACGACGATCGCCATACCTTTGCGATCGGATTCGTCGCGCAGGTCGCTGATCTCGTCGAGGCGGCCTTCGCGCACCAACTGCGCCAACCGTTCGATGATCGACACCTTGTTCGATTGGTACGGAATCTCGGTGAAAACGATCCGGTAGCGATCGTTTTTCATTTCCTCGATGTCGGCGCGCGCCCGCACGACGAGGTGGCCGCGCCCAGTGGCGTACATCTCGCGCAGTTCCTGGCCGCCCACGATGATCGCGCCCGTCGGAAAATCCGGCGCGGTCACGAACTGCATCAAATCATCGACGCTGATGTCGTCGAACGTCTCGTAGTGATCGATGATGAAGGCGATCGCGTCATTGAGTTCGCGCAAATTGTGCGGCGGGATGTTGGTTGCCATGCCGACCGCGATACCGCTGGTGCCGTTGAGCAGCATATTCGGCAGGCCAGCGGGCAAAACGACCGGCTCTTGCAACGTGCCGTCGTAGTTATCGGCAAAATTGACCGTGTTGGCGTTCAGATCGGTCAGCAGTTCTTCGGACATGCGCGACAACCGGACTTCGGTGTAACGCATGGCGGCGGGGCTGTCACCGTCGATGCTGCCGAAGTTGCCCTGACCGTCCACCAGCATGTAGCGCATCGAGAAATCTTGCGCCATGCGCGCCATCGCCTCGTACACCGAGGAGTCGCCGTGCGGGTGATATTTACCGAGCACATCGCCGACGATGCGGGCGCTCTTTTTATAGGGCCCGTTCGCCCGCAGGTTCATATCTTGCATGGCGTAGAGGATGCGGCGGTGGACGGGTTTGAGGCCATCGCGGGCATCGGGCAGGGCGCGCGCGACAATGACGCTCATCGCATAATCGAGATAGCTGCCGCGCATTTCATCGTTAATTGCGATGGGTCTTACAGTACCGATTTCCATATCCATCAGGAAGACATCCCAGGTTAGCCCGGCGGGGCACGAATCCGCATATTTGTGGCGTTTTCAGAGCCGTCCGGCGCGTCGATTTTCAGGACGAAGTATACCCCGCGACGGCTTAAATTGCGAATATTCGTGCGGTTTGTTTGATTAGAGAAGTTGCCGTTTCGGTGCGTATTCGGGGTGCCACCCGGAAGGCTATGTTTCGAGCACGAGTTCCATTTTTCCACTCTGTGTGAGTCGGCTCGTTTGGACGCAGAAGGCGAACTCACCAACGAATTTCGTGCCCGCGCCAATCCAAGAAGTGACCTGCTTGTGCCGCCGTCAGACCGTCGAAGACTTTGATCATGCCCTGCACGCCCTCCTCTACGGTGTTGGGAGCACTTTCGCCACCCATATCCGTTTTCAACCAACCGGGGCTGATCGCTGCGACGTGGATGCCCTCCTTTGCCAGTCCGAAGGCGGCCACGCGCGAGAACATATCGAGCGCCGCTTTGCTCATCGCATAGCCATAGTTGCTGTCAAAGCTCGGCGTCCGTTCGCTGATTGAACCGAGCCACGAAGACATGTTGAACACCTTTGGATTTGTGCCCGCCGCCAGCAATTCGCGGAAGCGCTGCGTCACCATCACGGCCCCCAACGTATTCACGCGGAACATCGTCAGCACACCGTCGAAAGTCATCTCGCCCATCGCCTCGGACTCGCCCCAGTTGGCGGTCGCACGCCCAATGCCCGCATTGTTGATGAGCACGTCGAGCGCGGTAACGTGACTGCTCACGAGCGCAAAACTGGCTTCGATCGATGCCTCGTCAGCCACATCGAGCGGGACGATTTGCAGCCGATCGCGGTATTGCGCGCCCAATTGATGCAGTGCGGTCGCTCCGTCGGGCGCACGACAGGCAGCAAAAACCCACTCGCCGCGCGCGAGATATTGGCGAACGAATTCCAGGCCGATGCCTCGGTTGGCACCAGTGATCAAAACACGGAGCATCTGCAGTTGCCTCAAATGTTGGACATATGCTAGAAATTATAGCATTGAGCAGGTCAGCATATCGGACTCAAAAATCGCATCGATCACCAGGATGTGACGAACGTCACGGGTTAAAAGCTGACAAGATGTGACCTTTGACGTGCGGCTTTTTGATATGCTCACAACGTGGGTGAGGTCATTGCCGACTCATCGTTAACCGAAATGTTTTTCCCTAATCGAAAGTTCTAGTGTGCATTCATGAAAAAAGACATGGGCTTGTGGATCGATCATAAACGCGCCGTCGTCGTTACCCTGCTGGGTGAGGACGAAAACGTCACACAAGTTACGTCGGACGCGGAGAAGCATGTGCAATCCTCCAATGGACACGATAATTCGGCGGAGGACAAACGCGACCGACGCATTGGCGAACATCTTCACAAATATTATGCCGAAATCGCTACGCTGCTTCACAATGCCGACGACGTTCTTATTATGGGGCCGGGTGAAGCTAAAGGTGAATTTCGGAAGTAACTGGAAAGCCAACCCGCCAGCAAAACGATTGTTGACGTGGAAACGACAGATAAGCTGACGGATAGTCAGATCGTGGCCGAGGTCAAAAAACACTTCCGCAAATAACTGGCCGCGCAAACAAGCGCCTGATATGACACAAAGCCTCGCCTCCGGCAACGCTCCGTATTCACGGAAAGTGGTCGGGTGTGAGGCTTTTCAATTGTGGCAAGTGATGTCGATTTTAGTCATACTTGAATCGGATTTTCGGATCAAATACGCAAGGACTCAACCATGAAAAGGCTGGCTTTTCTCAAGGTTTTACTCGCTATCACGTTCCTGCTGACCTCGGCTGCAATCGGCTCAGGGACTTCGGCGCACGCGCAGGCTGCGCCGCTGAAGGTCTACTATGTCGCCAACGGTACACTCGGTGACAAGTCGTTCTTCGACTCGGCGCAACGTGGCCTGGAGCGCGCTAAAAAAGAACTGGGCATCACCTTCAAAACGATCGAACTGGGCTTCGATCCGGGCAAATGGGAATCGGGCTTGGATGACGCGATCGCGGATGAAGGCAACTACGACATTCTGATCACCGGAACGTATCAGATGGCCGACTTCATGACGGCGCGCGCGGATCAACACCCCGACAAGCGCTTCATCATTTTCGATACGGCGGTCGATTACACCAAGTGCAAATGCAAGAACGTGTATAGCATCCTGTACGCCCAAAACGAGAGCAGCTACCTCGGCGGCGTGTATGCGGCGGCGATGCTCAAAATGGGAAAGCTGCCCAACACCAACGGAAAAATCATCATTGGCGCGATCGGCGGTCAGGATACCCCGATCATCAATGACTTTATCGTGGGCTACAAGCAAGGCGCACAATCGGTCGATCCGAGTGCGCAGGTGTTGGTCGCCTACGTCGGCGGCAATGGCTACGATAACCCAGCGAATGCCAAAGAAGAGGCACTGTCGATGTATGATCAGGGCGCGAGCATCATCTTCCAAATCGCGTCGGCATCCGGGCAGGGCGTCTTCGAGGCAGCCACCGAACGTAAGTTGTATGCGCTGGGCGTCGATAGCGATCAGGCCACCATCGAAAAAGACACCAACGCCGATCTCGCCGATCACATCTTGACCTCCGTGTTGAAAAACGTCGATAATTCGCTATTCGTCTCGCTGCAACGGCATATCGCCGGGAAACTGCCGTATGGCGAAACAGGCAGCCTGGGTTTGGCCGATAATGGCGTCGGGCTGGCCTACAACGACATCTATCAGAAGTTCACGCCCGATCCGGTGCAGCAGTTGGTCAAGCAGGCGCAGGCCGATATTATTGCAGGCAAGATCAAGGTCAACACGGCGTTCGGTCCGGCTGCGACGCCCGCCGCCACGATGGCCGCCACGCCGTAACCTAATGGGTTTTCCATGAAACGCAGGGCACGTGCCATGAAACGGACGAGGCAAGCCTCGTCCGCTGTTTGTCCGTCAATATGTCAATTTTGAAAGAGGGCACCCAAAATTAAGATCAAGCGGATGGGGCGAACGGGCCTCAAAGTGAGTGAGATTTGCCTGGGTACGATGACGTTCGGCCACCAGTGCGACGAACCGACCTCGTTTTCGATCCTCGATCGGGCGTGGGCGGGCGGGGTGAACTTTATCGATACCGCCGACGTGTACCCGCTGCCGGTGGCGATGGATACCGTCGGCGCGACCGAGACGATCATCGGCAATTGGTTCGCGGCGCATCCTGGTCGTCGCCACGAGGCGATTCTGGCGAGTAAGGGCTCGTAAAAGTATAAATTCCCGCGGTTAGTCCAGGGCACGGGGGTAAAGCGTGTAATTCCACTGCGGACAAACCTCATGATTATGGATGTTGAGGGCCTCGATATCGGCTTTGGATGCTTTTACCCCGGTCTTGTAA
>JBBRMW010000266.1:0-8103 GCA_038230635.1 Aggregatilineales bacterium
AATGGCGGTTTTCGTAGGGACGACGGCTTGCCGCGTCCGCTGTTTGACCATCCAATTGCGAGGCTCAGGGCAGCGTCAGGCGCACCACGCTCGGATCGTGATCACTGGAGCGTACCGAGCCAGGCAGCGCATCGTTATAAAACTCCGCGTTGATGTGGACGACCTGATAGGCGGGCGCGGCTTTTTGCGTCAGGTTGTGACTGACCAGAATTTGATCGAGCACTTCCGAGTTGCCGTCGAATACGTAGCTATACTGTTCGTTGGTGGGCAAGGTCAACATCAGGTTATCGAGCAGATTCCCGGCCAGTGTCGTGATGGGCGTCGAAAACTGGTAGTCGTTCAGATCGCCGAGCACCACGACATTTGCTGTCGCCTCGCACGCAATGACCTCGCCGACGAACGCATTAACAAGGACGGCTTGCTTCAACCGATCGGCGGTCGAATGGAACTGCGGCGGCTGTGTATGGCCGTACAGCGGTTGATCGCTGAGCTTGGCGACGAAATGATTGCCGATCACGATCACGGTATGGCCGCCGAAGCTGAATTGCGCGGCCAGCGGCTTACGGCTCGACTGCCACGCGCCATCGGTGGGGGCGAGGCGTCCGGGGCTAAGTGCGAGCGTTGCCGCACCGTTCGTGCAAGTCACTGAGTCTGCCGTGATCGAATCGCCCGCCGTGCCGACTAATTTGACGCGCACCGGATTGTACAAGAAGCCCTGACGGATGTTGCCACCCGGCTGTCCGCCATCCTGATCGTTCACTGGATCGATCTGGGTAAAGGCGTAGCTTGGACCGCCCGCCGCATGGATGGCATCGATAAGCGCCTTCCAGGTTTGATCAGCCGCGACGATCCGATCATCGATCACGCCGCTGTTATCCTGAACTTCTTCGACGGCCACAATGTCCGGCGACTTCAAATTATTGACCACCAGTGCGCCCAACTTTTGAAACTTTTCGGGCGGGTTGCTGTTATTGAGGTTTTGGACGTTGAACGTAGCAATCGCCAGTTGATCGGTGGTTTGCGCCGTCGCTAGGCCTTGTGTCAGACCACCGGAGACGGGGCTGATCGGCTGTGTCAATTCGATCCGATAGTTGCCGAAGTTGTAATCGATCACGCCCGTCACGGCTGCGATCGTGTCGCCTACATTCATCGGCGGGGAATTCGGCGCACCGCCACCCTTGAGCGTATCGTCGGCGAGATAGACGCGCTGCGGATTGAAATTTGTCGGGCTGATGATGACGCCACCGCGCGGAGTTCGCAGCGCAGCGCCCGTCCCGTTATCGGCCACGATGACCGTCTCGTAGAATTTGTTGGTCGGCCCCACGACGAGCGCATGGTTAACCTGAACGCGCATCCCTTCGAGGCTCTCCCAAAAATCGATGCCTTCTTTGCTGGGATCGAACAACTTACAGGTATTCATATCACCGCAGGCCGGGTTATCCTCGATGGCCTGGATAGGTGGAACACGCCCACCCACGCCAACGATCACGGGTGCGGGCAGGGTCGCACCCCGCGCGACGACGTTCACGGTGACCTTGCCGCCGATCTCGGTGACGGTCAGGTTGTTCTTGCCAGCAGCGCCACCCGGCACATATTCGCTCACCTTGCCGCCCACCGTCACCGAATCGCCAACGACGATCCCCGGTGTCTTGGGCGCGTAGACGAGGATACCTTCAGAGGTATTCGGATCGGCATCGGGGGTCGGGTCTTGCATATAAAAGCCCGCCACGCCGCCACTGGTGTAATATAACCCGGTCACAATACCCGGCACATTTTGTACCGACTGACCGCTGCACGGTGATTGATGGCTCGCACCCTGAATATCATGGATGCGCGCGCAGGTCGCGGCACGTACCCGATCAATCGAGTAACCCGTGATAACCACGCTAAAAACCAACATGATGCGAATCAACTTCAGACGATTGGCGATATGCAAAATCACTATCCTTCTTCCTCTTGGGTGCGGTTCGCGCTCGTTTCAAGATGATTATAAACCAGTTTGGAGGGTTCTATGAGGGGTGCATTCAGGGATGGGGGCAGATCATAGAACCCCTCTATCCCCCCACCCCTTATCTCCCACGCAGGCGGGGGGAAAGGGGTGGGGGGATAGAGGGGTTTGTCCATTCCCGAATCTCGCCCTCAACGTTGAATGCACCCTTCTATGAGGTTTGCGCGCCTCCTTCATCGGGCTATACTCAGACTTGCAAGTGATCACTATTTCGGAGGTCGCGGTGTTTAGACGGATGCGGACGAGTCCGGTTCTGGTTTTAACGATCGTGGCGTTGTTGACTATCGCCATTCTTCCTGCTGGTAGCCAACTGATTGCGGGCGCGTACCCGAATCGTGTGGCGGGCGTATGTACCGCCTTTGTCACGGGCGTCGCGCGCGATGTCTACGTGAGTGCGAACGCGCTCCAACCCGGCCAAGCCGTCAATGCCGCCGATCCGCTCAGCGCGACCTTTCAGAGTGGCGCAACCACCACCAAATTTGCCAAAAACGCACCCGTCGCCTCGTCCGATTTGAAAGCCGTGACCGCCGCCGCCACCAACATCGATGCCAAACAATGGGGCGTTGCGCTGTTGAAGCTGCGCGCGGGTTTGCCCATCGATGGTGCGGATGCGCTGACGCTGGCGCTGCTCGGTCAGAGCACGCTCACGAATCTGGTCGATCCGAAGTTGAAGCTGAAGGCGCTCACGCTGGCGAACGGCAACAAGAGCGCAGTGAACCTGTACGCCGGCCCCGGCACCGATCGCGCGCTGGTCGGGACACTCGCCCCTGCCGAAAAAGTGGCAGCGAACGGACGTACCGATAAAGCCGATTGGGTACGGGTCGTGCGCGCGGGGGTGCTCGGTTGGCTGCAAACGACCAATGCCCAGATCGATGGCGATGTGAATACGCTGGCCGTCGCCGATGAAAAAGATTTCAGCCCGCTCTATCCAGAGCCGATGCAGGCATTTTCGCTGGAAACGGCGACGGCAGCGCCCTGCTCCGAAACACCCAATGGCCTGTTGATCAGCGGCTTTCCGGCGCAAACGGCGCGGCTGCTGATCGATGGTGTCCAGGTCACGATCGCGGGCGCGGCCTTCGTCACGACGAGCGCCGAGGGCTTGATCGTCACCGATCTGCAAAATCACGTCGAGGTGAGCGCGGCGGGTAAATCCGTGACGCTGCTGGCCGGACAATCCACGACAGTGCCACTCGACAGCCTCAAACCGAAGGACAAACCGAGCGATCCAGTCGCGGCGGCATCGGCCAATAACGCCGCCGATTTATTGAACAGCTTATTGAATGGACAGGTCTATAACGGCGTTGGCTCGACCGTTTCAGGCGTGGCGTTGCAGCTACGATCGGCGAGCGCCGCCGCGGGCGATCCGGTGCGCGTCGATCTGAGCTATACGGGCGACGCCAGTGCTTGCCCTGCGCCCAAAACCGATGTGCAAGCCGCGCCCCAGGCGGTCGTCCTGGCGATCGAAACATCAGATGCGACGGCGGGTGCGCTGCTCGATGCGGAACGCGCGGCGGCGATTCAGTTCATCGACGGCCTGAACCCGGCCACGACTCAATTTGGCGTCATCGCCTATGCCGCCAACGCGATTCCGCTCAGCCCGTTTGGAACGGTGCTCGATCGGGAGGCGCTGGCGGGCATCGGCGTGTTGGGGACGGGCGGCGTCGCTGCGCCTGATCATGCGCTGTCGGCGGCACTGAATCTGCTGAAACAAGATACGCGGAAGGACACGACCAAAACCATGGTGCTGGTGACGGCAGGCGGCGGCGACGCGGCGGCGATCCAGAAAGTCGCTGATACGCTGAAGCTGGAAAATGTGAACCTGATCACCATCCCGCTCAATCCGGCGCGGCCCGCCGCTTTACGGAACCTGCTTGAAGCAACGCGACTCGGCTTGACGCACGTGGTGGCTGCGCGCGATCTGACGCTCACCTATAAGCTCGACTCGACTCATTTCACGCTCGACCCCGACTTGTTGGCGCTGACCGGTGGGACGCGACTCGACAAAGATACAGTCTCGTGGAAAGTGCCCGTCGTCTATGATGCGCAGACGATTCGGCTGCCGTTGGTCGTCGTGCCCTCGGTCGAGGGAACCAGCCCGGTCGGATCGGCGAAGTTGTTCTATGCCACCTGCGATGGAAAGCTCAAACAGATCACCAGCGAGGCGATCGCCGCACCATCTCTCACCGTTGGCAAAACGGCGGGCGTCGATGCGGGCGTGCTGACGATCGGTGGCACGGCACGCGGCACGCTGAGTGCATTCGGCTCGCAGACATGGGTGCTGCCCGTGGCTAACGAAGGCGTGATCTCGGTCATTACGCAAGGCACGAAAAGTCCGCTCAGGGCGCTGCTGACGGGCGCGACTCCGCTATACACCCTGCGCAACTTCGACGGCAAAAACCGCGATCTGGCGGTTTTCTATGTGCCCAAAGGCGGCGTCGGTTTGCTCGATGTGAGCAGTACCGCCGCCGATGCGAACGGTCTCTATAAAGTGAGTGTGCAATCCGGTTTGGCGAGTCAGCCCAAAGCCGCGCTGACGATCGACGGCGCTCGCCTTCAGGATAAGCAAGCGGGCGAGGGGCGCGTCTACAATATCGTCAACTCCAAAGGTGATGCGCACCTGATCACGCTCAGCTTCAAACCTGAAGAGCCGATCGGCGCGAACGATCCGCTGCCTTTTAGCGTGATCAGCCTCGATGGCAAAGCCGCCGATACGCTGTACACGCAGCTCGATCGCACTAACAACCAATGGATCAGCCTGCAACTACTGCATGGCACGGGGCCGTATTACGTCGTGGCCGCCATGAACGGCGCGTATGCGGTTGGTGTCGAGAGTGAGAACACGCTCACAAGCGATCGCGGCGCGCTCAAGATTGGCGAGAACCGTTCGCAGATCGCCAAACGCAGCAATTCCGAAGTGTTCAGCTACACCTTGACCGTCCCCGCCGCCAAGCGTTTCAGCCTGGTGTTATCAGGTGGCGTGACGGCGGCACAGGTCAATAACGCCGACAATCGACCGGTCGGCTTTGCGAGTCAGGTTGCAGTCAACAACTTCCGCGTGCAAGCCTACGATTTCGCGCCGGGTACGTACACCGTTTATCTGGAAACGAGCGGAAATTTCGAGGTGGCGGTGAGCGAAGGCGAAGCGGCGTCATCGCTCAAAGGCCCACTGGCACTCGGCCAGACCAAGCAGGAGAAGCTCTCCAACGGCGAAAACTTCGCGGCCTATCGGCTCGTCGTCAGTTCGGCGAATCCGCTGGGCGACGGCGACACGGTGACGATCAATCTCCTCGGCACGAACGTGACCAGCGAAAACGCTTTCATCGAGAGCGGCGACGGTCAGCGCTCGGAAGTGGCGCGCGATTTCATCGATACGCGCAGTCGCACCACCGCGCAAGTGTACAGCGTACACGTCTTACACGGCGCGGCCCCGTATCGCGTCCGCATCAACGGCATTGCCAACTATACGCTGCGCATCGATGCGGGCGATTTGCTCAGCAACGATAAGGGTACGTTGGTGGTGGGCAATCCGGCCCGTGATAGCAGCCGTTCGCCCGAAGTGCTGTTCTATACATTGACGCCGCAGCTTGGCAAGCAGTTGGTGGCGGGCGATGTGATCACGGTCAACTTCACGCCGCAGATCATCGATCCGAAGGCGTTCCAAAGCGCGAGTATCAGCCTGCAAAACGCGAGCAAGACCGAGATCGTGCCCGACAAAACATATGTGCCGCCGCTCAGCCGTCAGTTCGTGGCGCTCTATACGCTAGTTGGCGAACCGCCCTACAAACTGACGATCCCGAACATCGGCGCGTATGCGCTCAGCCTGGAGATCGGTGATACGCTCGATCTCGACCAGGGCACGATCCAACTGGGCGCAGATCAGACGGATCGCACGAATGGCCCGCAGATCGTCCATTACAGCTTCGATGCGCCCGATAACCAGACCATCACGGTCAAACTCACGGACACGCGCAAGGCGATCTATCAATTTTCGCCGCATGTGACCGACGTCGATGGGGCGGAGATTCTCGCACGCCGCGACGTGCCCGAGTCCGCCAATGGGATCGAAACGATCGTCTATGAACTGCGCGGCAAAGGGCCGTACACGCTCACGTTCGAGATGAACGGCATCTACGCTCTGTCGCTCAAAAAAGGCGACGATCTGACGGCGTTCCAGGGCACATTCCACATCGGCGACGCCGAAACGGTCGATGTGGGCAAAAAGCAGCGGGTGGTCACCTATACGCTCGACCTCGCGGCGGGTCAAACGGTGAGCGTCGATCTGCACGGCGGCGAAGTGATCGATCTACGCGATCCGGCGGGTGATCTCGTGGAGCCGGAGAGCGGCTTCTATTCCTATGACAAGACCGCAGCTTTCAGCTTCGGACGCATCGCACTTTATCACCCGCGACTGGCGGGTACATACGAACTGTCGTTTCCGATGTTCGGGAAATATACGCTGCACATCACCGATACCGATGTGCTGACGGTCGATAAGGGCAACGCCTTTTTCGGCGTCACCGAAACCGATCAACTCGGCACGAACATAAAAACGGCGCGCTATACGGTCAACGGCAAAGCGGGCGACCTGGTCACTGTGCGCGTGAACATCGATGCTTACGCCAAAGCGCAGCACACCCTCACCCTGACGGATGCCGTGATCACCGATGGCGACGGCATTCCGGTCGATCTGAAAAGGTACGTCATCGGCAATGGCTTGCTCGTCCAGGTCTATCAGTTGAGCGGCAATGCGCCGTATACCTTCAGCTTCACGCCAGAGCGCGATTTTGGCGCAGACTTTGGTTACTATCCGCAGCAAACGTATACCCTGCGCATCTCGAATACCGATGATTTCGACGTAGACAAAGGCGCGTTGACCGTCGATAAACCCGCCACAGACAGCGTTGACAAAGACACCCTGACGCATATCGCCTACAGCATCGCTAACGGCAAACCCGGCGATACGATCACGCTGAGCATTAGCCGTGCCAAAGACAAGCTGTTCATTGGGGGTCGATTGAGCGACGCCGATGGTCAATTGATCCCGCCGCAGAATGCCGGGTTCACGGACAAGGCATTGCTCGTCAGTTACCAATTGGCGGGTCCCGCCCCCTATCAGTTCGGCTTCAACATCACGGGCGACTATATCGTGACCCTCTCGGCGAGCGATCTGCTGGTGACGGATCAGAGCACGCTGACGAGCGATAAACCCGTGACGGCAACGCTCAAAGCCCCCGCCTATATCGCCCGCTATGCCATCGAGGGCAAAGAGGGCGACGTGATCAGCCTGCAAATCAAGGCGGGCACAGTCGGCATCCCCGCCGATCTGCGAGATGCGAACGGTGCGCTACTCACGCCGGAAGATGTATTCTTCGATCGCGGCACGAGCCTGTCCCTGTTCAAATTGGCCGGTCCGTCGCCCTATCGGCTGGAGTTCCTGGTGGGCACCACGGCGTACACCGTCACGCTGAGTGGCAGCGACGTGCTCAACGCGCAGTTCGGCAAGCTGCCGCACAACCCCGCCAAATCGGATGATCCGAAGTTCAAACCGACGGTCGTATCGAGCAAAATGATCGCCCCCGCACGTATCGCCATGTACCAGATCGACGGCAAAGAGGGCGATCTGATCACGCTGCAAATCGCGCCCAAAAGCGGGACGACGCCCGTCGCGCCCAGTCTGATGGATGCGTCCGGCACGACTGTCAGTGCGGATATAACGCTCAGCGATGGCAAGACGCTCTATGGCGTATGGATGTTGAAGGGCAGCGCGCCCTATACGCTGGCCTTCGTCACCACCAGCGATCACGATGTGACGCTGACCGATGGCGATGTGCTGCGCGCCGATGCCGGGCCGATCCCGACGGGCAAACAGGATAAGCCGTTCAGCAACAAACTGAACGCGCCCGCGCTGATCGCCGTTCATCAACTCGATGTGACCGCCGGACAGTTGATCACCTTCCAATTGAACGACGCGGGCAAACCGCTTCAAACCATCTTGCATGACGGCGCGGGCAAATCGATCGTGCCGGAAGTGAGCGACTTTCAGAACGGCAACAACATCCGCGTGTATATCCTGTCCGGCACTGGGCCATACAGCA
>JBBRMW010000267.1:0-8032 GCA_038230635.1 Aggregatilineales bacterium
CTCTTGCCCGCTCATTTCCCGCGTCTCAAAAATGTCTGTGATGACGGCATCTATCGCGGCGTCGGCTTCATTGCTGACCTGTTCATGCGGACGGGTATTCACCTGGAAATCATTGAGCGTGACCCCACGGTCAAAGGGTTCAAGCTCTTGCCACGCCGCTGGGTCGTCGAGCGCACCTTCGCTTGGCTCAGCAGCTACCGTCGTCTCAGTCGAGACTACGAACTGCTCGTGACTACCAGCGATGCGATGATCTACGCGGCGATGATTCATCTCATGCTCCGTAGGCTCGCGCCTGACCCTTAATCATCGTTTTCAGACAGTTTCTCAAATGGCGACATTCCAGGGTGGAATCATCGTACTGTGTACCCTGTGCTGGCCGAAAACTCCATCCGCCTGGAATTACGCAGTCCTCTGGTAAAATGATGACCGCGTTTGCAGGTTTCATTCAGGGGTAGTTTTGAGCGCTCAGATACCGAAATTTGTGATCAAAATCGCGCAGGTTATCAACCAGAAACTAAAAGCGCACACGAAGCCGATGGCCGCATCCCAAGGGACTTTACGCGGATTGATCGGCGATGTCACGCGCAGCAAAAGCAACCTGCTTGTCGAAAATGCGTTTCTGCGTCAACAACTGCTGATCTTGAATCGCCAAGTCAAACAGCCTCAGATCCAACCACACGATCGCCTGTTTTTCGTGTTGTTGACCAGCCGCCTGCCGAACTGGCGCAGTGCGCTGCTGATTGTGAAGCCGGATACGATCCTGCGCTGGCACAAAGCGCTGTTCCGCTGGCATTGGCGACGAAAAACGAAGACTGTGGTCAAGGAAGGCCGTCCGCCCCTGACCGCTGCGCAGATCGCGCCCATTCAACGGATGGCACGCGAGAACCTGACCTGGGGTGCCGAACGTATCCGCGGCGAACTGCTCAAACTGGGGATTCGTTGTTCCAAAAGTACCATTCAACGCTACCTCAAGGGACGTCACGCGCACGGCCCGGGACGGCAAACGTGGGCGACGTTTCTGCGCAATCACCACGCTCAGCCCATCTGGGCGTGCGACTTTTTGCAGACCTATGATATTGCATTTCGTGCCATCTTTGTGTTTGTCATCATCGAGTTATCGTCGCGGCGCGTGGTTCATATGAGCGTCACGCGCCATCCCACCCAATTATGGGTGGCTCAACAGCTGCGCGACGCCACCCCATTTGGACAAGCTCCGCGCTTTCTAATCCGCGACAACGACGCCAAGTACGGCGCTTCATTCGATACGGTGGCGGCTGGTGTCGGCATCAAAGTCTTGCGTACCCCCTTCGGCGCACCCACCGCGAATGCCCACTGCGAACGATTTCTGGGCAGTTTGCGTCGGGAATGTCTCGACCACCTGATCATCTTTGGTGAACGCCATCTGCGCGAACAAACAAAAGCTTACGTCGCCTACTTCAACCATGCGCGCCCGCATCAAGGCCTCGCCCAGCAGATTCCAATTCCGTCCCAATCAGCTGATCCACCCGCTACAGGCTCCGTTGTCAGCATTCCGATGCTCAACGGATTGCACCACGATTATCGCCGTCAGGCTGCCTGAGTAGGTCGCCACCTCAACCGATCTGCTGGAAAAAGTCTCTCTTCAAAATCCGAGAGGCTGAATTTGACTTACCTGTTTTAAGAAATTGTGGCCGATCGCCGCGAATTTGGAGACGTCTTGGGTTCGACTTCCGGGTCACACCGGCTCGTGGTGAACCCGTTTTCGCCCCGGATGGGGTTTTCGGCCAGCACACTTCTCGATTTCCGCCCATGTCGCTTTTGGGTGTTCCTTCCGCCAGCGGCTTATTGTCTTCAGCGGTTTTTTGCTTGTCTCCTGCCAGCCCGTCTCTAAATTTTCTCGGCTCACCACACCCCTCGTTTCTGTCTGTTTTCCTCATTATAGGCCATTTCCCGCCTACGTCATCCCTCTACCCAAAACTTTGACGGCCACCCCTCGCCTTACGCGCATTCGCCTCGCTGCCGAATCTTCGCTAAACTACGCTCGTTTTGTCGCTCAATCGTTTTGGTCATGGGTGAGGTTTAGTGATAGTGAAACGCCTCCGATCGTTTGCATTCTTTATCGCGCGCGGCGTCGTCGCGCTCGTGATCCTCGTCGTGATTGGCTTATTGGGGCGCGGCATCGTGCTCGGCGCACAAGATTTGGCGGGCGCGCTCAACACGCAGCGCCAACATGATCAGCAAGTCGCCGGATTCCCAGGAGCGGCCACGCAGATCGCCATTAATAACGCGACACTGGGTTATCTACGCACACATGCCCCGACTGATACGCCAACCGCCACCGATACACCCGATCAGCCAAATCCTGACGATGGCAGCGCGCCGACGGACTTGCCAACCGATGTGTCACAACCGAGCGGACGTTTTGGCAGCGTGCCGCTGGCCGATGCGCCCACCGCCACCCTGAGCGGTCCGCCGCCGACCAATACGCCGCGCCCCACCATGACGCCGCTCGCCGTGACGATCACGCTCACGCCATCACCCACGGTATATGTCGCCGCGACTGTGCCCCCGACCTTCGTCAAGCCGACCGTTGCGCTGTTGCAGCCGCCGCCGCTCAGCCGTGCCCAGGTGACAGCCGTGCCATCGCCTGCGCCGCGCCTCAAGAGCGCTAACGACATCGTGAACGTCGTTCTGACGGGATCCGACGCCGATGGCACCGATCCGGGCGATCCCAGTTCCCGCACCGATAGCATGATCGTCGTCTCGATCAACCGCACCGCCAACAGCGTCTCGATGCTCAGCTTGCCGCGCGATTTGTTCGTGTTCATCCCGACTCTGGGAATGCAGCGCCTCAATGATGCGTTCATTGTTGGCGAATCGATTCACTATCAGCCCGGCGGCGGTTTCGGCCTGCTCCAACAGACGATCCTTTACAACTTCGGCATCCCGGTGCATTTTTACGCGCGCGTCAGCTTCAACGGCTTCAAAAAGATGATCGATACCATCAATGGTGTCGATGTGGCCGTCGATTGCCCCGTGACCGATCTGCGCTATCAGGGTCCCATCGATAACCACACGCCCGAACCCGCCGAATACACGCTCTTCACGCTGAATCCCGGTTACTATCACATGAACGGCTCGCTCGCCCTGTGGTATGCCCGGATGCGTCACGCCAGCAGCGATTTCGATCGCAGCCGTCGCCAGCAGCAGGTACTCCGCGCGATCTGGAAAACGGCGCGCACGCAGGGTTTGATCGATCTGACAAAAATATCCGATCTGTGGACGCAAGCAACCAGCATCGTACAAACCAGTCTGACACTGCCCGACGTGATCGGACTCGCCCCGATCGCGCTCAGTCTGAATCCGGGCGACGTGACCAGTTATTACATGAGCAAAGGTTACGAAACGCAGCATTGGAAAACGCCCGCTGGCGAAGACGTGCAGTTGCCCGAGCCGAAAGGCTTCTTCGACACGATCAACCGTTTCTACACGCCGCCCAGCAAGAATCGATTGGCCGCGCAAGGCTTGAACATCGACATCATCAATGGCAGCGGCGTCGCCGATCTCGACAAAGTGGCAGGCGATCGGCTGTCATGGGGTGGGTTCGCGGCCACTCCGAAAGGTGCGGGCGATGCGACGGCTAAGACAGTCGTTTACGATTACACGGGGGGCGCAAATCCGGGCACGTTGGTCGCGCTGCTCAAGGCGCTCAACGTGAAACAAAGCGCCGTCCAAAGCCAACCCGATCCGAACCGCACAGTCGATTTCAAGATCGTGCTGGGCGCGGACTACAACTCGTGTTCCGCACCGGGCTACGCCGCAAAATAGGCGCTGGAAAACGGGCGACCACGCCGGGTCGCCCCTACCCAAGACGTGGTTTTGGTAGGGACGACGGCTTGCCGCGTCCGTCTTATTAGGGTCGCCCGTTCCCCCATTTACGGCGCGCCCAGTGCCTTGAAACCATTGACGATGGCGACAAATTGCCCAGCTCGTTTTTGGAACGTCGCAATTTCGCCTTTGATCAGCAGCACGTAGGACGTGCCCTTGAACAACTCTGCGAGACCCTCGTAGGCTAGTTTTGGATCATCGGACCGGTATGCGAGGATCACCGAATCCTCAAAACCGTTGGTTTGCGCCGTCGGGACGATCTTTCGCGCTTGAGCGAGGTTGAACTTCGGATTGACGATCTTCCAACCTTTGGCTATGGCCGCCTCCAGATCGCTGTCTTTGACCGTAAGAACATCGATCTCGATCTTCTTATCGGGATCGCTGATCTGCGCATAGCCGACCTTTTTTGTCACCGTCCAGCCCGCCGGGATCGGGATGCTGAACAGACCCGCCGGATCGGTGTACACATCCGCCGCGTTCCCGTTACTTGGCTGCGGCGTGCCCGAAACGCGGGTGGGAGCAGGTGTCGCCTTGCCGCTGGTGGTAGGAGCAGGGGTCGCGGCGGTTGTGGTTGCGCCGAGCGGCTGGAGTCCTTCAACGATGCTGCGAATCTGCTTGTAAAGCAGCAGATAGCTATCCACCTCGATCCGTTCCAGCATCACATACGCAATGCCTTTGGAAAGCTGTGCCACACCCACATAGATCGTCATCGCATTGGCGGACTTGTAGCTGATCACAAGCGCCTTTTCAAAGCCGTTGCCGGGTTTGGGTTGCGTGCGAGTCGTTGGGGGCAGCTTGAAATTCGGGTCAACGAGTTTCCAGGCTTGCCCAATCGCGCCTGCCAGATCGCTCGTTTTCACGGTCAGGATGTCGATCGTACTCGCCTTATCCGGCGCGCTGAGCTGAACCGAGTGGTCTTTGGGCGTGGCCTCCCAGTTGGCGGGGATCGGCACGTTGAACAGGCCAGCCGGGTCAACATATAAGCCAACATCGCCTGAAGGACCAGCGGGCGCGGGAGTCGTCGGCGCGGCAGTGCTACTGTTCGGTAGGGCAGCCAGCGGTTGCAGGCTGACAAGGAACTTGGCGAAATCCGTAATATGCTCAATATAGGTGCTCATATCGGCTTTGACGAGTACGACAAAAGTCGTGCCCTTAAAAAGCAGCGCGAAGCCGGCATAAATGGTACTGCCGTCACCATCCCCGGTCGTGTAGGTCACACCGAGCACTTTTTCGAAGCCGTTGAAAGATGTCGATGTGCGCGTGGCAATTTTCGTAAGCGTCAGATCCGGATATACGATTTTCCAGGCCTGCGTGGTCGCCGCTTCCAGGTCGCTTGATGGGATGGTCAGAATATATATCTCGAACTTTTTGCTGGCATCGAAGAACTGCGCATAGCTGCCTTTGCTCTCCGCCGTCCAGCCATCAGGAATCGTCACAGTGAACAAGCCCACCGGATCGGTGTACGTACCCGATGTGCCACCGCTGGTCGATGCCACAGGCGTGGCGGACGGATCGGAAACGGTGGTGGCGGATCGCGTCGGGGGCGCAGTCACCACTGCGGTCGGCACTGCCAACGGCTGCATTCTACTAACAAGTGCATTGAACTGGTTGAGAACGGCGACAAAGGCGGATACAGTTGCCCTTTCAAGCAAGACCAACGATACACCTTTGTAGAGCTGCGCCACGCCCAAATATACTTTTTGCGCCGCATCCGGCGCGTACCGCATATACAAGGTCTGCTCAAAGCCATTGGCGGGCGTGTGCTTGGTGCGCACGGCGATGACTGGTTCAAAAGTGGGTGCGACAATCTGCCAGCCTACCCGCGCCGCCTCCTCCAAATCGGTCGATCCGACGACCAGAATATCGATCTCGAATGCGGCCGTCGAGTCGGAAATTGCCAGATACTGTGCCTTTTTCTGAATCTTCCAGGCATTAGGAATCGGCACACTGTATGCGCCATTCGGATCCGTGTACAGCGTCGCAGGGATGGCCGTCGTATTGGTGGCGGTGCTATTCGCGGATGCCGTGCTGATCGGCGGCAAAGTGGATGTGGCGCCCGGCGCTAACGTGTCCGAGATACCCGGTGTGTTGGTTGCGGAAGCGCTCATGTTGGCAACAACTGGCTTCAGCGTTTGCGCGAGGGCGGCGCTTGTCAGCGCCAAAAGCGATGCGAACAGCACGGCAGCAATCCAGAATCGACGCCAAATCATGAACAGCCCCCTAACCTAAAATCAAAACAAGATTATTGTACAAGATTATGAAATCGGCGTGTGCACGTTATGAAACTATTGGGGCTTAATGGTGAAGCCAATCAGGCTCGGGCGTGTCTGCAAAGTGTTTGGGCGGCTGACCCCTCTCCCCAACCCCTCTCCCACGCAGGCGGGGGAAAGGGGCCGGGGGATAGAGGGGTTTGCAGACACGCCCTAGGCATCATTACGGGCGATCCAGCCAAGTCACCCGCCAAAACCATTCTGGTAGGGGCGAATTCTGGTTGATCGCCCCTCTTATTCGTAGATGCTATTTCACCTTCGTGAACGTCTGCGCGACGAGGCCAGTGCCCGCGATAAGCGTTGGCTTCCCGTCGGCGTCGTTTTGCAGCGTCAGGCTAAGCCCGGCCAGTGGTGGATCGGTGAACAAGTAGGCTTTTATTTTGCCATCCTTACCCAGCAAGCCACGTAATCCCGTTTGGAACGTGCTGGCCTTCAACGTGAACTTGCCCGCCGTCAACGCCAGCGTAACTTTTCCCAGTGCCGCATTGCTGTAACTTCCGAGGAAGGGCGTCACCGCCACCGAGTCGATCGTATCGGCAAACTTGATTGTGCTGGCGGCCTGCTGCGCCTGGGCGAGTGCGGCATTGGCGGTCTTCTCAAAATCGGGCGGCTGCTTGAAAGTCAGCTCGAATAACCGTTCGCGGATGGCCTCGTTGAAGACCGTCAATGCCTGCCCGTTCGAGAGCACGACAATGCCCAGATTCGCATCCGGCAGAAACGCCAGATCGGACGTGAAGCCGAAGGTGTTGCCGCCGTGACTGATCTCTTTGATACCTTTGAAATCATCGATGATCCAGCCCAGCCCGTATTTAGCCGTCGCGCTGATGGCGACCTGCGGCTGCCAAGTGACCGCCAGATTCGCCGCCGAAACGACACGTTTGCCATTGGGTGCCATGCCATCGCCCAATTCAGTGAGCAGATATTTCGCCATATCATCGGCATTCGACCACAGCGCACCAGCGGGTGCTACCGGGCTGAGCGTTTGTTCGAGGCTGAGCGGGATCGCGGCGAAGGTGCCATCGAGCGTCGCCCCGTAAGGCGTGGCATGATCCGGGTTGGCTTTGACGGCGGCGAACGAAAAAGTCGATTTGCTCATACCGATCGGATCGAAAATGCGACTCTGCATCTGCTTGAGATAGCCGTTGTACAGATCAGTGAACGGCACGCCGGCAGCCATCGCTGCTACGTAGCCACCCGTTGCCACCATTTGATTGCTGTACTGGAAGGCTTCGCCAAACTTGGTGAAAAACTGGAAGTCCGCCAACGATTTCACGATGTTCTGGGCGGTCTGGTTGGCGTTGAAGACGAGTTCGAAATCGTGACGCGGGACGCCGCTGCACGCGCAAACCATATTGCGCACGGTGATCGTCTTGGTCAGCGCGGGGTCGGAGACTGCGAACTGCGGCATGATCGTGCTAACAGGCGTATCCCAGGTCATTTTGCCATCATCGACGAGCGTGCCCATCATCATCGTCGTCATCGACTTCGTGGTCGAGCCAATCATCATGAGAGTGGCGGGAGTAACGGGATCTTTGCGGGTTGTATCGCGCACGCCATAGCCTTTGCTATAAACGACTTTGCCATCTTGCACAATGGCGATCGACGCGCCGGGAATTTTGTACAACGCCATCTTTTCGGCGATGTATGAATCCAACTGCGCAGTGATGGTGGCGTCGATCGGCAGAGGCTTCGTTCCCGTCAGATTGATCTGGGTCGCGGCCAACGCTTTGAATCCGCTGGCGATGACATTGACTTGAGCGGCTCGTTTTTGGGCGGTCGTCAGGTCGGCTTTGGCGAGCAGCACATACGCCGTGCCCTTAAAAAGCTGCGCCACGCCCTGGTAGATTATCTTCGGATCATTGGATTTGTAGTTGACGACCAGCGCCTTCTCGAAA
>JBBRMW010000268.1:0-8027 GCA_038230635.1 Aggregatilineales bacterium
ATTGTTTCGCTCAGAACGTGTTTGGAAAGCTCTCACCCCCTACCCCCTCATGGCAATGCATTACCCACAATTCACCTCACCCCCCAACTCCCTCTCCGTCATCACAGCTAGGGGGCGTCAAACCACACCGCATCCGCCACAGATCGAGACCGAGTCGAGTCCTGCACCCCTCTCCGTGAGGACGGAGAGGGGCTGGGGGTGAGGTGAATCCGGCATCTGCGAGATGTGGGGAATGGACAGCCATGAGGGAGAGGGGTTGGGGTGAAGGCTATTTGTCACTATCAAAACACCCGCTCAGAGCGACTCGTTTCGGTTCAGTGCCAGCGAGGCCGCGCCCGCGAACACCAGTGTAAACCCGATCAGCACGCCCCAATGGATGATCAAGCCCCCGGCATCGTTTGGATAATCGACGCTCGGAGTCGCGGGCGCGGGGAAGATTCGCTTGGCTTGCGGCGCGCCTTCCAAGACTTGCCCGGTGCGCGGATTGACCGGATCGCTGATTACCACGATGCGCCCCTCGGCGTTGCGCGCGGTCATATCGGCGGTCGCGCCCAGTGCTTCGAGTGACCAGCGTGTGACCGTCAACTGCGAAAACGGCTTGAGCACGCCATCCATCTTGAACAACACGCCCGGCAGCAAAATCTGCACGAACAGCACGCCCAGCACCGCGTAGGTCGCCGCATCAACGCGCCCGGTCAGCGCCGAGATCAGCAGCCCCAGCCCGACGCCCGTAAACGCGGTCAGCGCTAATGTGATAAATAGTTCGAGCGGCCCCCACGTCAACACGCCGTGATCGGGCAGGCGCACGCCCAGCGCCACCGCGATCAACAGCAGTAGGCAGCTTGCGAGCGCCAATCCGCCATAGACCACGAATTTCGATAGCAGATACGGCGCGATTCGCAAGTTGACCATGCGTTCGCGCAAAAACAGACTCTTTTCCACGACGATCGTATACGCTGCCGAAAAGATTCCGAGCAGTACCACCGCCAGCGACATCATGAATAACAGGCGCTGCGCATCACTGGCGGGCGCATACGTCGCCATGCCACGCACCGCCCCGTTCGCCCCTGCCGCCGCTTGCGTGCCACTTGGACTCCCGCCTGGATTCGTGGCATCGACGGGCGTGATCGGCAGCCGATCGAGCACTTCGGCGCGCAGCGTATTTTCGTCGCCGCGATTAACGAGCATTTGGCCGCGCGCGCTGGTCGTGTTGTCATAGCTGATCAGTGCCAGGAACAACCCTACCAACGGCAGCACCAACAGCAGTGCCAACGTCGTCCGCAAATCGTGGCGCACCAGCGCCGCCGTCCGTTCGGTCAGGACGCGCGCCTGCTGCATAAACGTCCCGCGTCGATATCCGGCCAGCCGCTTATTCGAGAGATCGCCGGTATCGCCCGTTTTGGCAGGCGCGTGCATTCGCTCAATGACGTTGGTCATATACGTCGGCGTCTGGCGGTAATGTTCTGCCCATTCGCGCGCCGCCTCGCTCGGGGAGGGCGACTTCATGACCGTCGGATCGGGCGACTGGAAGACACGATTATAGATTTCCGAATAGTTGCGCGCACCGAAAAATGTCAACGCCTCCTTAGGCGGTCCAAAATAGGTCAGATTTCCGCGCGCCATGAACGCCAGCCGATCGCACTGATCGATATGCAAGGTCGTATGCGTCACCACCAGGATCACATGCCCCCGATCGGCGAGCTTGCGCAGCGTGTCCATCATCACCTTGTCGAGTCCCGGATCGAGTCCCGAAGTCGGCTCGTCCATGAACAGCAAACCCGGTTCCGCCATCAGTTCGAGCGCGATGCTGACGCGCTTCTTTTGGCCGCCGCTCAAGCTGCCCACCAACTGCGCCTGAAAGTCTGTCAGTTCCAGATCGACGAGCACCCGATCGACCCGCTGCGTGCGCGACTCGTCGGGTTCATTGGGGAAACGCAGCCGCGATCCAAACGTGAGCGCCTGGCGCACCCTCAAATTATCTTGCACGATGTCGGCCTGTGGCACATACCCGATGATCGGCTGATAGGTCGGATAATGCGCGTACAAATCATCGCCGTTGATGGTGACTTGCCCGCCAGTCGCACGCGCCGCCCCATTGAGCGCGCGCAGCAGCGTACTCTTGCCCGATCCGCTGCCGCCGATCACCACGATGAATTCCTGCGGGCGGATGGCGATCGACACTTGCCGCATCGTGTTCAGCTTTTGGCGACGGATCAAGCCTTCCGAATAGGTCATTTCGAGGTCGCGGCCATCGATCTGAAACTGCTGAATGCTCGCCAGCCGTTGCAAGCCGTGCCCATTGTAGACGAGCAGCGCCTTATCGATGCGGATTACGTCATCGGGGTGCAGCCGAACCGCCCCATTGACCCGCCGATCGTTGACGAAGGTGCCATTGGCGCTGCCCATATCGCTGATGACGTGCTGTGCGCCCGCCGCCTCGATCTTGGCATGATGCCACGATACGGCCAGCCCATCGAATTTGATGTTCGAGGCCGGATCGCGCCCCAGCGTGAATGGCAGCGGCTCCAACTTATAGATTCTGCCGATCGATGATGTGCCCATGGCGCGTTCGACAGGATTGGAATAGGTAATGCTGATACCGATGCCCGTCTTCGCATCTTGCAGGCGGATCAGGTCGCCATCGCGGAGCAGGCCGCTGTCGAGCGGAATGCCGTTGATCAGCACGCCCTGCCCCGGCGTAATATCGAAAATGCGGTAGTTTGCGCCATCGATCATCACGCGCGCGTGTCGCGCCGCGATACCCGGACTGGTCACGCGCACATCTTGCCCCTCGTCGCGTCCGATCGTGATCAGGCGCTTGGTCAGCCGCACGGTAAACGGATCAGCCTCGACTGGGAAAACACGCAAAGTCGGATCGCGGTCGTCGATCTCGGCCATTTTGATCGAGAGCGTGCGCATCAGCGACGTTCCGCAGTTGGAACAGGCCATCGCATCAGGCAGATTCAGCGTTCCGCATTTTGGACACTGCTTTTCGTCTGGCATACGTCCCCTTATTCTGGTTCAGCGTATCGGTTGTTGAGACAGTTTTGGAACGGGCAAAGTATCATAAAAAGAGAAAGACAAACCGAAACCGTTTGCAAGTCGTTATATCCTGGTTATCCTATTCTATCAGGATTAGAGTACAATGCTTGCAGGTTTTGCGTGCGCCTTATTCGTTGTTATACAATGCTGGAGAAAGTCGCGCCGCACCGATTTTATGCCATGATCCGTATTTCATATGCAAGTGACCGAAATGAGCGGAACGATTCTGTTGCGCAGCGATCAATCAGGAGTCCTGTAATGCCCCGCACAAATTTTACGGCTGTCGAGCCAGCACGCGCGCAAGTGTTAGTCGTCGAGGATAACGTCCCCAATTTCGTGCTGATCGCCCGGATGCTGGCCTTCATGGGCGTGCAGCATTGCGAGTGGAAAACGTCGGGTTGGCAGGTCGTCCAGTTCGCGGATACGCTTCCGCACGTCGATCTGATTTTGATGGATATTCGGCTGCCTTATGAAGATGGCTATCAGGCGCTCCAAAAGGTGCGCGCCAGTGCTCGCCTGCGCGATACGTTGGTGGTCGCGGTGACGGCGGAAGCCAGCGATGAGCAGATGCGCCGCGCGCGCACGGCAGGTTTCGATGGCTTTTTGGGCAAGCCACTCGATCCCGATCGCTTCCCGGATCAGATTCGCAAAATCTTGCTGGGCGAGGCCGTCTGGGAGTGGCATTGATAGCCGTTTGAGACATATGTTTCCAGGGTTGGGCGGGGTAAGTACAGGGCGATTGCGTCTAAAATCGTGGAAACAGACGGACGCGGCAAGCCGTCGTCCCTACGAATCCTCGCGTTTTGTAGGGACGAGGCCTGCCTCGTCCACTGATTTGCCTGCAATGGTGACAATACCTACCCTTACCAGGAGGGGGCGGGGGGGTGAGGTTCTTAACGGCGCGCTTCATCCGACTCGCCCTCGCCGCGCTGATCGTGACGGCGGTCGTCACCCCTGTTGCACTCGCAATGGTCCCGGGCGCGCTCTATATGTGGCACACGATCCATCCAGGTTGCGGCGATGGTGGTCGTACTCCGGCGGTTTTCAATTTCGCCTATTCCGATTTCACGCTGCCAGCGGCATGGGGCGGCTCGCGCGGCTTTTATATTCCCGGTACGCGCGACGCCACGATCATCATCCCTCCGACTTTTGGCAGTGGCCGCGATGGTCCGCTGGCGGAGATCGGCACCCTGGCCGGGCATGGCTACAACGTCGTGACCTGGGAAAGCCGCTCGTGTACCGCCAAAGGCGTGATCAGCCTCGGCTACCGCGAAGTGGACGATGTGGGCGATGCGTTGGCCTATCTGAAGCACAACCCCGATAAGCTGCCGATCCGCCCTGGCTCGCTCGATCATATCGGCATTTATGGCTTCTCATCGGGCGGTGCGACGGCGACGATGGCCGCCGCGCGCTATCCCGAACTGGCCGCGTTGATCAGCGAAGGTGGCTACCACAATACCGAAGAAATCTATGGGCTAGGCACGCCGCATGGCCTCTGGCAAACGCTCGCATTTCTCGGCGCAGGTGTCGCCTATCGCGTCGGAACGGGCGAAGACCCCGCTAACTTGAATCCGATCGGTGCGGTGCCGCACATCCCATCGCGTCCGATTCTGTTCATCTACGGCAGCCGCGAAACCGGTGGCGAAGTCCAGTTGGCTGCCGCCCGCGCTGCCGTTCCAGCCACTTCCGCTGAATTGTGGATCGTGCCTGGATCGGGGCACGGCGGATATATCGCGGCGGTGGGCATCGACGTTTACGCGGCCTATCTGCGGCGCTTTTTCGACTGCGCCCTGCTCGCCCAACAGTGCGATCAATATCGTGCGCTGTGGCAGCCGTTTTAATTAATCTGTAAATTGCGCCTCGTTTCCATCATAACGTACCCCAAAATTCTATTCTCCATTGCCTCTGCTGAACACTCGTTCTGTAACGCTTTTGTGATGATTTTCACCGCTCTCACCATCCATTTTCAGTAAAATGATTGATAGCTCAACGATACCGTGCCTGAAACGCGCGGCAAAGACTGAAAGGCTCGATTTTATGGCTGTGCTGACGAATCAACGACTCCAAACCAATCTCTGGGAGCGGCTCACTGCGCCGCATCCATCCATCACCGACATCGAACAGCGCCGCCTGTCTTCCCTGTTGACGGTCGTTTTGGTGTCCCTTTCCGCACTGATCGGTCTGACCGGTCTGCGTCAGGTCTATGTAGACCTGGCTTTTAACAATGGCGATTGGTATACGGTGGTCGTAATTCTCATTTACGAACTGCTCGCCATACCTGTGATCGTTTTGAATCGTCTTGGTCACTACCAAACGAGCGCACGCATCTTTATTGCACTCGGCTTTGGATTGATCACGCTCTACAGCGCGTTCGACTCGAATGGTGCCTTCATGTATCCGCTGGCAGTTTTGATGAGCGCGATTTTTCTATCCAATTCCGAGACGGTGTTCGTCGTCGGGTTGGCAATGACCACCTTATTCGTGAGAAACCTCGTGGTTGGTCAATCAGTCACAGCGCTGGCCTTTGGCTCCTATATGGCTGCTCTCACACTGGCGTTTGTGCGCGTGCGTACCCAAGTCGAAGCCGAGCGCCAGCAGGAATTGCGAGGTGCCAACACAAAACTGCGCGAATCGGAGAGCGCCCTGCAACATGCCAATGTGACGCTCGAAGATAAGGTCAGCCTTCGCACCGCCGAATTGGAAGCGGCGAAAAATGATGCTGAACGCGCGAACGTCGTCAAATCGGCATTTCTCGCCAGCATGTCGCACGAACTGCGGACACCGCTCAACGCCGTGATCAATTTCACGAAATTTGTTGCCAGTGGCGATATGGGGCCGGTCAATTCCGATCAGGAGGAGACGCTCAACGAAGTCGTGAGCAGCGCCAAGCACCTACTCAACCTGATCAACGATGTGCTCGATATGTCGAAGATCGAGGCGGGTTCGCTGAACCTGTTCGTCGAAGATGATGTCAATTTGCGGCTGCTGCTGACGTCGGTCGAGCCGATCGCCAAGACCCTGCTGGAAGATAAACCGGTTGAGCTGATTTTTACGATCGATGACGCGCTGCCGCTCATGCGCATCGATCGTCAGCGAATTTTGCAGGTGCTGCTCAACATCATGTCCAATGCCTGCAAATTCACCAAGCAGGGTACCATTGCGCTTGATGCGCGCGCCAGTGGTGATGAAGTGATCATTCTCATCAAAGATAGTGGACCCGGCATCGCGCCCGAAGATCAGGTGCTCGTATTTGAGGCGTTCAAACAGACCGAAGCCGGGCTGCGTCAAGGTGGTGGCACGGGCTTGGGAATGCCGATCTCCAAGAACCTCGTCGAATCACATGGCGGGCGGTTGTGGATGGAAAGCGAAGCGGGCAAAGGTGCCGCCTTCTTCGTAGCGCTGCCCATCAAATCCGCCAATCTGGTGCCCATGTTCAGTGCCCTGGAGGGTGTCCGATGATGCCCGCACAGCATCCCAACGCGATCGCAACAGCAGCCGCAAACGCGCCCATCAAGCCCGTTATGCTCTACGTCGAAGACGATCCGATGAGCCGCAAGGTGATGGTACTGTGCCTGAAAATACGCATGAAGCTGCCCCAATACACGATCTTTGAGGATAGCGTCGATTTTCTGGCAAGGCTGCAGGCGCTGTCGCCGCGTCCCGAGGTGATTTTTCTGGATATTCACATGAAGCCCCACAGCGGCTTTGAGATGTTGGCGATGCTGCGCGGCCTGGACGCTTTCAAAACGGTTCCGGTGATCGCGCTGACCGCCAGCGTGATGAACGAAGAAGTCATGCTTCTGCGCACATCCGGCTTTGATGGCTGCCTTGCCAAACCACTCGATATGGAAGGTTTCCCGGATCAACTCATGCGCATTATGCAGGGTGAAAGACCCTGGAGGATTACCTGAAATCATGCTTCAAATGCCCACGATGCCCCTTCGCCGTAAGCAGATATTCGTCGTCGAAGACAACATGACGAATCGTGTGATCTTCAATGCCATCCTGATCAAGCAAGGTGCGGACGTGGCCTACGAACGCTGGGGCAGCACCGCCATTCTCCAACTCAAGACACTGCCCCACGTCGATGTCATCATCATGGATTTGATGCTGTCTGGCAATGTCACTGGTTATGACGTATTCGATCAAATACGTGCGCTGCCCGAATACAAAAACGTGCCGATTGTGGCCGTCTCCGCCTCCGATCCGGGCGAGAGCATTCAGAAGACGCGCGCCAAAGGCTTCGCCGGGTTCATCGCCAAACCGATCGACAATGTGTTGTTTCCCCAGCAGATCGCGTCAATCATCGCGGGCGAGCACATCTGGCACGCGAACGCCAGAACTTTCTGATTTGGTTCTGTCTGCCGCACGCCTTTGCGATAGCGGCAGCGCCTATGTTTCTTCACGCATCATTCGGAATTATGCATAACAAGGGAGTCCATCCAAATGGGTCAAGTTCACGCACTCATCATCGAAGACAATAAACGCAATGTCCAGGTTTTGGAGAGCTTGCTCGCTCGCCAAAAGGTCACCTATACGCACATCCTCGATCCCAAGCTGGTGGAAAGTTCACTCGAAGGGTTGACCCAAGTCAACGTGGTGTTTCTCGATCTGGAAATGCCCGACATCAATGGCTATGAGGTGATCAAAATGCTTAAGCAAAACCCACACTTCGCCAATGTGCCGATCGTGGCCTGCACCGTTCACATCACGGAGATCAACACCGCCTCCACATTGGGCTTCCACAGCTTTCTGTCCAAGCCGCTCGATGCGGAGCGCTTTCCGGGGCAACTCGCACGAATCTTGAACGGCGAGCGCGTTTGGGAACGCAACTAGGGCGTGTCTGCAAACCCCTCTATCCCCCGGCCCCTTTCCCCCACGCAGGCGGGGGGAAAGGGGAGTCAAGCCCCTCGCCCCGCCTGCGTGGGAGAGGGGTTGGGGAGAGGGGTCAGACACACCCTAGTTAACCTCACCCCCCGGCCCCC
>JBBRMW010000269.1:0-7985 GCA_038230635.1 Aggregatilineales bacterium
CACGACTTGCGGCGCACTCAGTTGACTGCCCGCAAAAAGTGTCTGCGTGTAGACATTATAAAGCCCATCGCAGCGCCGACAGCGGTACACGGGTAGCTGACTGCTGCGGTTTATCCGAAACAAGCGCGATTCATCTCGACTGGCTCCACAGTGCGCACAACACATTCCTTGCGGTTGGAAATGTTGTTCCAGCCAGTCCAAACTTCGCTGTGTGTCCAACAGGTCAATGATTGGAAAGTCCATACTTGCTAGTATACCCTATTTGCACACGTTCTATAGTTGAGCCTCCCGATTAGTCTCTGAAGTTGTAGTAAATCGGTCAACCATACTGAAAACCGCTGTATACATGCGATATGAAGTTTCCCCGTTATCGTCGTCACCTTATTGATTTTCTTCCTGCTTTTCCTTAAATACTGGCCTTCCAGCACTTAATTGACATCCCAAGCTAAGGATGTTACAGTCTTTTCGCGCAGGTTTTCTTTAGCAAATTTCGGAGAACGAAATTATGTCGGACCACCACACGCCTCTTGACGAACGACAGATCATGCTCGTAACCCACCTGACCAGCAAAGTGCTTCAAGATCCAGCTTATCTGAACCAAACGCTCAAAGATCTCCCTGGTACGTTAAAGGGGCTTGGTGCCTCAGAACATGACGTGAAAGCCATTGGCGATTACGTGACGCATCTGTCTGCTACTGTCAAAGATAATAACAATGTAGGGTTTTGGTGAGAACGGCTCGGTTGGTAAACAACTAAACCATTTCCAGCCGCAAGGGTGGTTGAGTCAGCTCGGCCACCCTTGTTTAATAGCGTTATCAGCCTCTTCTATTCGTCGTTGAGCCTACTCTTTAGCAACAACCGAGCGATAACGTGTTTCCATTTTTAGCTTATCAAAAAGAAGTCGATATCTACTATTTCGATCAGGTGGTCGCCAAAATGTCGCCGGCGCTGCAGACCCTGGCCTGCGACACGCATGTGTTGCGACACACCAAAGAATCGCATCGTATCACAAGCACCAGCGAAGTGCTGAGCAGCGAGTATTTGCTCGTGGCGCGGCTGCTGAATGATATTTTCCCCGCTTCCGAAGAACAATACCGCACTCTCAGTTATGCTTACATGCTCGGCCTGATCAGCTATGTTTTGCTGGATAATATGGTTGATAACCAAGTATCCGACGAACCGCTGACCGTCCTGGTTCAGCAGCATGTGGCCGTCGCCGAAAAAGAATGTTTGGGCCGCTTATTCGAGTCGAGCCATCCATTTTGGGCCGAATATCATCAGAATCTACGCGCTATCTATAATGCGCTCGCCCTCGAAAATGAGTGTGTCAGCCGCTATCACGCACCCTATACCTATGCGGTTATGAGGGAAGTCGCGGCGGGGAAAGGGTCACATTATCACACTATTTGTTATGCCCTGGGATCGCTCAGCGGAAAACAAGCCTATGTGCCCGTCCTCAAAAGCGTCTACGAGGCGTTAAACTATAGCGATCAATTGGGAGATGATGCGGTCGATTGGGCCGACGATTTCCAGTTGAAGCGGGCGACTTTTCCGGTGATGAAAGTCGCTGAACTGGAAAACATCCCGGTGGCTGACGTGTTTGCCCTCGGCGCCAATTTTGTCGAAGATCGCCTTTTGCGGAACGGCGTTTTGGCCGAAATGTGCGATCGGGGCATTGAGCAGCTTCAACAGGCGATCGAGGACCTGACTGCACTTGGCTTTGAGGCAAGCAAGCTGAATCAACTTTTGAGTCGGCGGTTAGAGGAAGAAAAATACAGAAAACGCAATTTCGTGGCGATAGCCTTTTTACATGGGATCTCAAAAAGTCTACAGGCTCAACCGTCATCCCCCTAAAACACACGTCGATTACATCCGCCCAAGATCGCCTCGGACAAATGAGAACAGGACATTGATCCATGGCCACAGATGCAAAAGGCAGAAAACTGATGAGTAACCGTTACGAAATTCTAGACAAAATTGGCGCCGGTGGTATGGGTGCCGTGTATCGAGTGGCTGACCGCCTCACCGGAATGCTTGTGGCTCTCAAACAAGTTACAACAGGCACCGATAACCTTCAGTTTACGAGCGTCGATTCGACACATCTGCACGAAATTGCCCTGGCAAATGAATTCAAAATTCTGGCCGGTTTGCGCCATCCGAATATTGTGAGCGTCCTCGATTTCGGCTTCGATGCCGAGCGCCAGCCCTATTTCACGATGGACTTGCTCGAAAAGGCCCAGAAGATTACCACGGCGGCAGTAAATCAATCGTTGGAAGTAAAAACAGAGTTGTTGATGCAGTTATTGCAGGCACTGGACTATTTGCATCAACGCCAGATCATTCACCGCGATCTAAAACCCGATAACGTTCTGGTCACGGCAGACGGAACGGTAAAGGTTCTCGATTTTGGGTTGGCACTTTCTGCCGAATATGTCCGCAAGCGTGCTGATTCCGTCTCCGGCACGCTGGCCTATATGGCCCCGGAGGTCTTACGCGGCGACCCGGTTACCGTGGCATCCGATTTATTTAGCTTTGGCATTATCGCCTTCCAAGTTTTCAAAGACGCCCATCCGTTTTCAACAGCCAGCCTCACCCAGACCATCTCTTCGATTTTGGAGGCCCCGCCAAATCTGACGGACATTGAGCCAGCGTTGGCCGGTTTCTTCGGACGGCTGCTCGAAAAAGATCCGTTTAATCGCTATCCAGATGTCGAGTCCGTGGTGCAAGATTTGAGCGCGGCGACTGGCTATAAACGTCCACAAGAAACGCTCATCATTCGGGAAAGCTATTTGCAGGCGGCCTCGTTCGTCGGGCGCGAAGCCGAGATTGCTGAGCTTGAGCGACTGATGAAAGATACGCTACTGGGCAAGGGGCGAACCTACCTAATCGGCGGTGAAAGCGGCAGCGGAAAATCACGTTTGTTGAGCGAATTGCGCGTGCGAATGCTCATCGAAAACGTGCTCGTGCTGCGCGGTCAAGCGATCGCCGAGGGCAGCACGCCCTATCGCGTCTGGCAAAACGTGCTGCGGTGGTTGACGCTCGTTTCCGAGATTACGCCGTTTGAAGCATCCGTTTTGAAGCCGCTGGTGCCCGACCTGTCCACGATCCTCGGCGATGATGTGGCCGATGCCCAAAATTTGGCCCCTGACGCCGGGCGCGACCGGATTATTGCCGTCGTGTCGGACTTGATCCTGCGCGAGACCAAGCCAATGTTGATCGTCCTCGAAGATTTGCACTGGGCGGGTGAAGAAAGTCTGAAGCTGCTGAACCACCTCTCGCAAATCATCGTCGAGAAGCCGATCTTCATCCTGGGCAGCTATCGAAACGACGAGGTGCCCGACCTGCCAATCAAAATTTCGGGTGCTCAGGTCATCAAGCTGGAACGTCTCGATGTGGATCGGATCGCGCAGCTCAGCGAATCGATCTTAGGCAAAGTTGGGCGCGATCCGCAGATTGTCGAATTCCTCAAGCGCGAGACGGAAGGCAACATTTTCTTCGTCATCGAAGTGATTCGCGCCTTGGCCGACGAAGCGGGTACGCTGCGCAATATTGTCGATATGCCGCTGCCGGCTGATATTGCGGCAGGTGGGGTGATCGCTATTTTGCGCCAGCGTTTGAGCCGAATCCCAGCGGATGCACGCGATCTGCTAAATATTGCGGCGGTGGCGGGGCGCGAGTTGGACTTGCGGGTATTGCGCTGGCTCTCACCTAAGACGGATTTCGACCGTTGGCTGGGCATCTGCGCCGACATGGCCGTGCTGGAAGTCGAAGAAGATCGCTGGCGGTTCGCCCACGATAAACTGCGCGAGCAGATTTTCCGCGAACTCGAAGTACAGCCGGAGCAGGTCAAGCGGGTGCATGAGCAGCTTGCGCGGGCCATCGAGGCCGTGCATCCGAATGATGTTAACACCTACACCCAGTTGGCGTACCACTGGACCAAGGCGGATGTGGCAGATAAAGCGGTTTTTTACAACGAGCAGGCGGCTCAGCAAATGGTACGCAATGCCACGCCGCAAGCGATCGAATACCTCAAAAGTGCGATGACCTTTGACGGGCGAATCGGCGAGATTTCGCCGTACCGCAAGGCGATGCGGCACAGCATAATTGGTATGACTCAGTTTTATATGGGCAAAAACGATGAGGCGCAGAGCAATCTGGAAACGAGTCTGGGACTCATGGGCGGAACGCCCGCCCCCGCGCAAGATTGGCAGGTCGCCCTGGGTATTTTCAGGCAGATCGGTGTGCAGGCCGCGCACCGCTTCTGGTCGGCGCGCTTGATTGGTCGCCGCCAGAGCGATTGGTTTGAGGAGATCATGTTTTATGGCTTGTTGACCATGCCGATCGTCTATCAAGCGCACGGCTCCTCGCTCAAGCAGCTTCATTCGGTCATCAGCAGCGTCAACTTTTTGGAGTCGCTCAAACCCTCCGCCGTCGCCAATCCCGTATTGGGCTACGCTTGGATGCAGTTTGCGCTAGGCCTGGTACAGGCACAGGGTCTCTCCAAGTATTATCATAAATTGGCACTGGACATCTTGGACGATCCTGAAAAAGGGGTGCAGGTGCATCCGATTCAACGACTGGCCGTCCAGGCCGTGATGGCCGTCTCGGACTATACGGCAGGCAACTGGGAAAGCGCGCTGAAAAATTTCCTCGATCCCATGCCCAAAGTGATCGAATATGGGTATGTCCAAAGCCTTGAGTTAGCCCAGTTCTATCTCGGCCTGAGTTATGAGGCCATGGGGCGTTTCAAAGAAGCCGCCGAAGCATTTGAAAAAGGCTACCAGAGCAGCAGCAAACGCGGCGATCGAGAGATGCTATACACGCACTGGACAACCCTATCAGCGCTACTGCTGCGGATGGACAAACTGAGGCCGAGCACCTTCGCCGATTTTGATCTGGTGACCAACACGGCTAAAGCCACCGAGTTTTTTGCCGCGCCGTTCAAGACGAATCGGACGAATCAAGCGCTCTATCATGTGATCCAAGCCGCCTATTATGTTCAGGAGGGCGATCCCACAAAGGCGCTCGAAGCGTTGAAAACGGGCGAGGCGATCATCAGCAAAGCGGGCACCGACCGCAACGCCGCCAATTGTGATCTCTATGATTGGATGGCGCGCATCTGCGTGATGCTGCTCATCCGTCCAGCCGACACGCTGTCCGGCAGCGAGCGCGAGAATGTCTTGCGCATCCTTGCCCAAGCTGTCAAATGGTTGACTGGATTCAGCCGCTCGTATGCCATCACGCGACCGCTGACGCCTTTCTATCAGGGGTGGCTGGCCTTTTTCCAGAACCAACCCGATAAGGCAAAATTATCGTGGGCGAAGGCTCTGGCGACGGCGGAGCAACTTCGGATGCCGTATGCGCAGGCACTGGCACACCGCGCCCTGGCCGAACTACCCAGCGTGGCCGACCGCGATCAACATCGCAAACAGGCCGATCAACTCCTGGGCAAACTGGATGCGACTTTCGATTTGCCGATTGCCACGCCCGGCATCCATTCCTAGTCGCCGGATCGTCGCGCCGTCGTCACCTTTTATTTTTGGCTGTTGTATAAAGGGCACCTTATAACAATGAGAACGCTGACTCCTATCGATCTGGCGGATATTTTGACGGGTGCGGCCTTTCTGGGGAGTGGTGGTGGCGGCCCGCTGTGGCTCGGATCGCGGATGATCCAGCAGCTTGAAGGCGCGACCATCCAACTGGCGGATCCGGCGACGGATGTCCCTAATGATGCGGCTATTGCGGTCACGTCGTTCGCGGGTATTCCCGATGTCCTCAAACCCCAGCAAATCGACTATGGGGCGGTCACCAATGATGCCCTGGTCGAGTTGGAACGCACCAGCGGCAGCACTTTTTCCTTTTTGTTGCCACTTGAAACGGGTGCCGGAAATACGTTTGTGCCGATGACGGCTGCCGCGCTTCGCAAAATTCCGGTCATCGATGCCGATGGTGCCCGGCGCGCGATTCCCTCGCCCCTGACCACCACATATGCCTCGGTGCCACTCTCGGATATTGCACTCGCCAGCAGCGCAACCGAAGCGCTCTCGCTCGATTCACAAAATCCAGCCGTTTTATTTCAGGCGTTGGTACCTGTCTTGCTGGGAACGGATGCCTTCAAACTGGGGGCAGCGATGGCGTTGTGGAACATGACGGGCGCTCAGATGAAGCCCGCCATCGTGCCGGGCAGCATCACCTATGCGCTCAATCTGGGGGTCGCCATCCGGCACGCCATTGAATCGCATCACGATCCGGTGCAGGCGGCGGTCGAATATGTCGGGGGCACATTATTCTTCGTTGGTCAGATCAAGTCGGCCACAGTGGGCTTGACCTCGCCCGGCAAGGTCGTCCTCATCAGCGGCACCGAAGAAGTTATCATTTATAACCAACCTGATAACCTGCTGGCCTGGAATGCTCAGCAGGCACAACCGTTGGTGATGGCACCCGACCTGATCTGCTTCATGACCCCGCAAGGCCAGCCGCTCTCCACCTCGGATTTGGACACGCTGCCGCCCAATCAGGAGATCGCGGTGATTGGTGCCCCCGCTGTGAGCCAACTTGTACAACCGCCCTTGCTCAACGGCTTCATGATGGTGCTGAGTTCGCTCGGCTATGGCGGCCCTTTTGTTTCGCTGGCTTCATCTCTGTCCAACCAGTCGTAAAGGAACTGTGCCCCGATGACCATCCCGCCATTCGACGTGATTAAAGTGATGCAGAGCGCCCATAAAGCAACCTGGAACGCCAGCTCGAAGTTTATCCCCACGTTGTTTGAACAACTTGAGCATCACCCAGCGGAGGTGTTTTCGCTGTTTGGCTATGAGCCAGGTAGCCAGGAAATGAGCATGGAAGAACGCCGCGCCCGCATTGCTCGCCGAGTTGAGGCGGGCGCACGGGGGGAGATGAGCGCCGCGACGGTACAAAATAGTGTCGATTTGCGCAACAAAGACGGGCACAACTACGTGACATCCGTCAAATTTCAGAGTATTTCCGGGGCGTGCGTGGCGTTTGGTGTCACGGCGGCGATGGAAACGCAGGCTCGGCTCAACCTGAACATTCCGGTTAATGCGCCGGATGGGAACGCGCTTCTCGATCTGTCCGAGGCACATCTGTTCAATTGCAGTACGGGGCATGGGGTATGGGGCTGGAACGTGAGTTCGGCACTCGATTTCACCAAGAATCCGGGCGTGGCTCCGTATCCTTGCTTTCCCTATAACATCACGCAGGTCTGGTTTGATAAGTGCGAACCGTGCAGCGATTGGCAGTCACAAGTCACAATTTTGCTGGCGGCCTCGACTATTTCCGGGGAAACTGCAGCGGGGCTGGCGGAAATGAAGCGGTGGCTGGCGACCAAAGGCCCACTCATTGCTGTCATGGATATTTATCCAGATATTCTTTGGTATAGTTCCGGCGTCTATAAACCCAATATCGAAATCCAAATCGGTCAGCATTGTGTGTGCGTCGTGGGTTATGATGATAATCAGCAGGCGTGGCTGTGCAAAAATAGCTGGGGCACGTCGTGGGGCGAGCACGGTTTCTTTTGGATTGCCTACGGAAGTTGCGGCATCGATGCAGAGATGTGGCGGATCGATCAATTCCAGAAGATTTATCAGCCAGACTCTGAGAGCCAAAAGAGTTAGAAATAACAGGGGTTGACCTAGATTTCGTGGTAACAGAAGCGATTGTTTTATTAGTATTCGTCGAATAATACGGAGAATGTGCGGTACACTGATGGTCAGCGGACTGACCATCGGGCAATGGGTGTGTCTCCAATATTTATCGCTGATCGGTCATTCGGCCGATGATTTTGCGAATTCGTTGTACACTAAGGCCATTCCAGAGAAATAACTACACCTCAACATAAAGGAGCAATTCGTACAAACCATTTGCCCAGACCGGGCCGGCGTTGAAAACGAGACTCCAGGGCGGTCATGGCGTGCTGGGTGAGTTTGACACCGGTCGGATAGATATGGTCAAAGAACTTCACGATG
>JBBRMW010000270.1:0-7924 GCA_038230635.1 Aggregatilineales bacterium
CCCATCCCCTCATTTGCCGTGTGAAAGCTATCCCCGAACGCTTCTTTAGCCTGTTTCGGGAAGGCTTGGATTTCCTGTGCGAACAGCTCGAAGACTTTTCCAGGTTTTGCGGAATCGTCTTTTTTGCTGATTTTCGTTTTATCTAAAAACATGTCCGCTCCCCAGGTCCTCACGGAGAGGGGGACTGAGGGGGTGAGGTAAATCTGTGGCATTTGACGGGTCAAATGCTCAACTCCTCTCGTTCACTCGCTTTTATCCGAAAGCACTTTGACCCCATCCCGCCAGAGCGCCTCGTCTTTGCCGATCTCGAACGGAAAATAATAGCTGATCCGATCGAGCAGCCCCGCATAGCGTTCCCGGACGCGCGTCGCCAGTTGATCGTGCGGCGCGACGACGGCGAACTCGTGCAGCATCTCGTCGGTGATCAGGTCGGTCATTTCCAGCCAGCGATTCTGCTTCGACATAGCCGTCAATTGTTCGGCGATGGCGTCCCAACCGTGCAGTTGCATCACTGCGCCGTAGCTGGGCGTGCTGGCATAGAACGCGATTTGCGCCTTGATCGAGTTTTTGTTGGACTCGATCGCCTGATCGTCCGCGCCCGTCACCACGAAGATCGCGCAGGTGAGCGCCACATCTTCGCGCTTGCGCCCCACATTGGCCGCACCCTGCGTTATATTCGGGATGATCACTTCTTTGAGGTAGCGCGCCGTATGAAACGGGTGAACATGAAAACCCTGACACAGTTCGCCCGCCAGCCGACACAGATATGGATTGACGCCCGCGATATAGATCGGAATATCAGGGTGCGCGATCGGTGGCGGCGCAAAAAACGGCGTCAGCAGGCTGAACTCGTAAAATTCGCCCTTATACTTGAGTGGGCGATTCTTCTGGAAGCATTCCCAGATGGCGTGCAGCGACATGATATAGTCGCGCAGACGCGGGCCGGGGCTGTCCCATACGCTGCTGAAACGGCGGACGATGTGCGCTTTGACCTGTGTGCCGAGGCCGAGGATGAAGCGACCATCGGCTTGTTCCGCCAAATCCCAGGCGATCTGCGCGGTGACCATCGGGCTGCGCGGAAAGGCGACGGCGATGCTTGTACCAAGTTCGAGGTGCGTGCTGTGCGCGGCGGCCAGTGTCAGCGGCAGGAACGGATTATGCGTGGTCTCGCTCGTCCATACGCCGTCAAAGCCGATCGACTCGATCTGGGTGGTGAGCGCGGCGACTTCGCGGAGATTGGCGACGTTCAAAGTGGCATCAAATTTCACGATATTGACTCTCTTTTTAAGGGCCAGTGTACCGCATTTTAGTCTGGTTTCGTGCCCCAATGAATGGCGATCGTTCCGAACATAAAGCGGCGAAAGGCCACCGACTCGAAGCCGGCCTCGCCTATCATGGCGGCGATCGTTTCGGGTGGTTTGAAGCCAACCGTCGAACTCGGCAGATAGGTGTAGGCGTCGTGCTGCCCGGTGAGCAGCGTCCCTAGTGTCGGAATGAAGAACCGCAGATACAACAAAATCGCGGGGCGCAGCAGATTCGCTTGCGGCGGTGTCGTATCGAGCGCGACGAGTCGCCCGCCCGGCTTGAGTACGCGGTACTGCTCGCTCAGCGCGCGCGGAATATCGATCACGTTGCGCAGCAAAAAGCCGTGCGTCACCGCATCGAACGTCTCTGCTACAAAGGGCAAGGCCAGTGCATCGGAAGCCGCCCAACGCACCCGATCGCCCAATGGACGCCGCCGCCCGACGATCATCATGGCGGGCGCAAAGTCCGCGCCGACGGCTAAAGCTGCCCCACCGCGCGTGAGCATCTCGAAAGCGATGTCGCCGGTCCCCGTCGCAATATCGAGCACTTTGCCGCCTGCTGGCAGCGCCGCCCGCGCCACCACGAAGCGCCGCCACGCCCGATCCTGGCCGAACGTCATCATGCGATTCATCAAATCGTAGCGCGGCGCAATCCGTCGGAACACGTCCTGCACGGCATCCGAACGTTCTTGTCCGGTCAAATTTTGCATGGTTGTTTGTGATTCTCGGTATCGACTATGTGAATGATTATACTATCCGCTAGATTGTAGCGATTCCGAAGGGTTCTAGGAAAGTGCGCGGCAATCGATCGATTGTAAATAACTCTATGACTCTGTTATCGCCTGAGAACAGTGAAACAATCTGCACAATCGCTCTCGCCGGCGCATTGGATTACACATCCAGCCGATAGCCGACGCCCGGCTCAGTGAGCAAAAACTGCGGATGTGCCGGGTCGTTTTCGAGCTTTTGCCGCAGTTGTGCCATGTAGACGCGCAGATAATGCGTCTCATCGACATATTCGGGGCCCCACACCTCATGCAAAATCTGGCGATGAGTCAGCGCGCGCCCACTATGTTGAATCAGCAGCCGCAGCAGTGCATACTCGGTTGGCGTGAGCTTGATCGGTTCGCCGTCTCGTATCACACTGCGCCGCGTCAGGTCAACGCTCACCGCGCCCAGCGCCACGACCGTCGGCTGTTCGGCGGGCATTGCGTGTCGATGCGCCGTCCGCAGCCGAGCCAGCAGCTCTCCCACGCTGAACGGCTTCGTCAGATAATCATCCGCACCCGCATCGAGCGCCGCGATCTTTTCGGCGTCGGCGTCACGTACCGATAATACCAGGATCGGTGTATGCGTCCATTCGCGCAGCCGTCGTAGCACCACGAGGCCATCCATATCGGGTAAGCCCAGATCGAGCAGGATCACATCTGGGCGCAGCAGCGCGGCTTGCGTCAGGCCATCTTGCGCGGTCGCCGATTCGTGCGTGGTATAGCCGTTCGCTTCCAGACTGAAACGCAGCAACCGCCGAATTTGCGACTCGTCGTCAATGATCAGAGCCAGCAGCGCGGCAGATGGCTCATTGCTCATGACACGCCCTTGTACAACATCCCAACGTTTCCTGGTATTCGATCAGTCACAATATCGCCCCTTGGTTCAGAATGTGGAGCGATTAAAATGATTCCAGCGAGAGAATACCACATTGCGGTACGGCTTGATGGCGAAACGCCGCGTGTTTCGATAATGCTCAGCCGATCGGCGCGTTCTGATCTGCCGACGAGTCGACTCATCTTCCAGCCAGCGGGTGCAGACGCGGGCTGCCCTGTCACGATCTATTGGAAATCGCCAATTGCCGACTCGGAGTCCTCGCAAATCGCCGCCGAGCACGCGGTACTCGCCTATTGTGCGCGTCTGCACCAGGAAACGCCTTATGAGGGGCCGGTCGATTGCTGCTTGTAGCCGACATGGCAAGCGGTCTTCGCGCCGATCAGGTATTTTTCCGGGGACGTGTTAAAATACCCGGCGAAACATCGGTTTAACTGCCGCATCTGAAATTTGATATTTTCTTATGACAAAACGCACCTATTCACATCGTCGCAATCCCGTACATCGCGCCATTCTGTGCGGGTTATTTCGCACCAATCGCCGTCAATATCGGCATCGACGCGGCATCCTGGGTCCATTTCTGCAATGGTTGTTCGGCATCCAACCGCGCCGTTCCAACTATGCCAATAATCAATACTATGCCACCAATCGCAATCGAGGCGCGGGCACCAGCACCCGATACAGCGGATCGAGTGGATCGGGCGGGCGCGCTCCGACGATCGCTGAACAGCACGCCGCGCGCTATCGCACCGCGCAACCCGGCGGACGATCTGCCCCCGTTAATCCAACAACGGGATTGCCCAGCCAGCCACATCGCGCGCGCTCGTTTCATCAGGCGCGGCCATCGGGACGGGGCGTGGAAGTCAGCGTTACACATCAGCCCGCTGGCAACCAGATTTTTCAGCCGCTGCCGCGTCCAGCGGGACATCCGCCCTATCATTTGCCGCTCAGTAATGTGCTCCCGCCCGTTTTGGTGAACGCCATCGAGCGGTCGGGGCGCTTGATGCTGCTCATCGTGGGTGATACGGGCGGCGTCAAATCGCCCGAACCGCAGCAAATCGTGGCGATGGCGATGGAAGCGCATTTCAATTTTCCCGATGCGACGCTGCGTCCGTCGTTTTTCTACCATCTCGGCGATGTCGTCTACTATTATGGCGAAGGCAAGGAATATTTCCCGCAGTTTTACGATGCCTATGTGCATTATCCCGCGCCGATCTTCGCCATTCCCGGCAACCATGATGGCGATCGGACGGATGGCAGCGCGCCTTCACTGACCAGTTTCGCCAACAATTTCTGCGCGCCGACTCCGCATCTGACGGCGGAGGCAGGCGAAACGCAGCGCGACGCCATGACCCAACCGCACGTCTATTGGACGCTCGAAGCGCCGTTCGCCACCATCGTCGGTATGTACAGCAACGTGCCAGAGGGCGGCCAGATCGACAACGATCAATTCGCATGGTATGTCAACGAACTGCGCACCGCCCCGACCGACAAAGCCTTGATCGTGGCGGTACATCATCCGCCCGTGTCCGGCGATAGCAACCACAGTGGCAGTACCTATATGGCGCACACGCTCGATCGCGCCTCGCAGCAGGCCGGACGCTTCCCGGATATTGTGTTCTCCGGCCACGTCCACAACTATCAGCGCTTCACCCGCGAAGTATCCGGCGGCCACATCCCATATATCGTCGCGGGCGCGGGCGGCTACTGGCATTTGCACTATATCGCCAAACAGGCCGACGGTAGCAAGACGCCCGTGCCATTCAAAATTCAGGGCAGCGATCTGACGCTCGAAAACTATTGCGACGATCGGCACGGTTTCATGCGCGTGATGGTCACACCGCAGTATATCAGCGGCGAATATTTCGCCGTCCCCCGTCCGCACGAGTCGTGGCGCGGGCAGGCCGAGCGGATCGATGGCTTCGTCCTTGATTGGCGTGCCCACAGACTCACCAAAGGCACAGATTTAAGGTGATTCCATGATTACGGACGCCAGAATTGCGGACGCCAAAAATGGCGTCCCTACGAAATCCGCTGTAGGGACGCCATTTTTGGCGTCCGCAACCAACGGTAATTATTGATGTACCACGATGATCGTCCGCCGCGCTTTGTACGGGGCCGCCACTCCTTCTCGATCGCCGCGCTCCGTGAGCGGATCGAAGCGCAGATCATGGCCGAATCCGGCGCGGATTTCGTGCATACGCTGCCCACCGAAACCGATCGCCAGGAAGCGGTTCGGGAGGCCGCTGAGTACATCATCGCGGTCGAGTCGCTGCAAATGTCGCGCAATGACAAAAGTGCGCTGATCCGCGCGATCTATTCCGATTTGTTCGGCTTCGGACCAATCGATGCGTATATCGAAGACCCCGCCATCACCGAGATCGCCATCAGCGGGATCGATCAGGTTTTCGTGCGCATGGATGCCGATGAAATGCGGCCAGCCGCCGCCACCTTCGATGATTCCGCACAGCAAACTCGCATCATCGAACAGATATTGGCGACCGTCGGCGCAAAGCTGAACGAGGACGATCCGATCCTGGAAATCGGCGTGATGCTCAGCGGGCGACCGGCGCGCCTCACGCTGATCATGCCGCCCGTGAGCCATTCACTCACTGTCAATATTCGCCTGCATCCGACCGTGCCGCCGACGCTAACCGACTTGATCGTGCGCGGGATGCTTTCGGAAGCCGAAGCCGAAACGTTACGGGCGGCGCTTCGGGCGGGACGGGGCGTGATGATCGCGGGCGACGTGGGTACGGGCAAAACGACGCTGTTGGGCGCATTATTAGCTGATCTGCCGGGACACACGATCATCGTCGAACGGGCCGCCGAACTGCGTGTGCCGCCGGATATGGAACGGCTGAACGGACAGGATTTCGCCGCGCAGATCGAGTCGGCGTTGGCGCAGCATCCGCCCTGGCTCGTCCTCGATGAGGTACGCTTCGATGAAGGCCGCGCGCTCTGGACGGCATTGACCGGACCCGCCGCGCCGCATGTGTTGTTGGCGCTCCGGGGCGCGATCGATGTCAGGCGTCTGTGGGCGTCGTTCAGCATGTCGCTGCGGCGCGGCGATCCCAAACTCGACGGTGCGGCCATCGGTGCGGCGCTGATCGAACGGCTGCCCGTCGTGGCACTGCTGGCACATCAAAACGGCGCACTGAAGCTGATCAAACTCGGCGAGTGGGTGGGCGGCGCGGACGTGCCCGAACTGCGCGCGGTCGTGCCATGAACACCCTGATCATCCTCGTGGGCTTTATGGGCAGCGGCAAAACTACCGTCGGCAAACTGACCGCCGATCGATTGGGTTGGCGTTTCGCCGATACGGATTCGATCATCACGGAACGCGCCGGGCGCTCGGTCGCCCAGATTTTCAAATCCGACGGCGAAGCGTATTTTCGGCAGCTCGAATCCGATTTATGTGTAGAATTTGGCGGTTGGCGGCGCACAGTGGTGGCGACGGGCGGCGGCATCGTGCTCGATCCGCTGAATCGTGAACACTTGAACGCTGCCGGGCTGCTGATCTGTCTGGCCGCGCCGCTGGAACACATCGCCGCCCGCCTCGACGGTGCGACCGATCGTCCATTATTGGCGAGCGCCGATCGGGAGGCGCGCATGGCCGAACTGATGCGTGCGCGCGCGCCAATTTATGAAGCCATTCCGCATCGCATCGAAACGGGCGGCCTGACGCCTTTCGCCGTCGCGGAGAAAGTGATCGCCCTATGGCGCACGCTGAGTTGATCACGCTAACGGTACATGCCCCGGATGCCGAATATCCGGTCTATATTGGCGCTGGTGAGCGGCACGCGCTGGCCGCCTGGCTGACCGAACGAGGCATTGCGCAGGCGGTGATCGTCACCAACGAGTCGATCGCGCCGCTGTATGGGCGGGCGCTGGCCGAGTCGTTGGGCGCGCCACTGCTCACTTTACCCGATGGCGAACAGCATAAAACGCTCGAAAATGTACGCATTTTGTACGATCAATTCGCGGCGGCGGGCTTGGATCGCCATGCGGCGGTGATCGCGTTGGGGGGCGGCGTAATCGGCGATATGGTGGGCTTCGCGGCGGCGACCTATTTGCGCGGCGTGCGATTTATTCAGATGCCGACGAGCTTGCTGGCGATGGTCGATGCCAGCGTGGGTGGCAAAGTTGGCGTCGATCTGCCTGCGGGCAAAAATCTGGTTGGCGCATTCAAACAGCCCGAAATGGTGATCCTCGATACGGAGACACTGGCGACGCTGCCGGATGCCGAATGGCGCAGCGGCCTCGCGGAAGTGATCAAAAGCGGCCTGATCGACGATCTGAGTCTGCTGGATGTTTCAACGCTCGATCGGGGCGCACCCGCCGATTTCATCGCGCGCGCCGTCCGCGTGAAGATTCGGGTGGTCGAACGCGATCCCTATGAGCAAAATATCCGTGCCTATCTCAATCTCGGTCACACCTTCGCACATGCCCTGGAAACCGTCAGCGGCTATCGTTGGCGGCATGGCGAGGCGGTGGCGGTGGGCTTGGTGGGCGCGGCGCGACTTTCTGCGCTGACGGGGCAATGCGAACCGGAACTGCCCGCCCGCGTCGAGTCACTGGTACGTGCGGTTGGGCTGCCGACCAGCTACGCGGAGTACGATCCCGCCGATCTGCGCGCTGCCATGAACGCCGACAAGAAGCGTCAAAATGGGCGGGTGCGCTTTGTGCTGCTGCACGCACCGGGCGCGCCACTGCTGACCGACGACGTATCCGAGGCGCAGATCATGATCGTGCTGGAGTCGTTGCGAACATCCGCGTGATGGCCGCCAATTCAACTAGGGCGTGTCTGCAAACCTCTTTATCCCCCGGCCCCTTTCCCCCACGCAGGCTGGGGGAAAGGGGAGTCAAGCCCCTCGCCCCGCCTGCGTGGGAGAGGGGTTGGGGAGAGGGGTCAGCCGCCCAAACACTTTGCAGACACACCCTCGTTCTACAACCGAAATGATGCAGCGATAGCCGCAGTGGGTATGGGCTGGCTTCCCCCTCTCCGTGAGGACGGA
>JBBRMW010000271.1:0-7843 GCA_038230635.1 Aggregatilineales bacterium
CGTGACAGATGCTATGTTGGCGGCTGATGATGCGTTGTGGGACGAGAAATTTGCGCGCACGCCGCATGTTTTGGCGCGTCTCGCCGCCGAAGCGCGCACAGAAATAGAAGCCGGGGCGGTGATAGACTTCGATCCTGATACAGACAACAGGTTCATTTGAGATTTAGCCCATTTCACTTTCGTATCGCACACGTTGCAAATGTCTAGCGGAGATTTGACCATGAGTTTCGATCCTAACTTTGGGAAAATGCTGAAAGAACGGATATTAGCGCTTGGAATCAGCCCTCTCGTGCCAGTTTGTGGATGTACCGAAGACGAGATTAAGCAAATGATGCGTGTGCAAGGCGTAACTTGGTTGCCGGATTCGTATAATCAGTTTCTACGTAGTGTGGGAAACGGTGCAGGTTTCTTTGATCAGGGGGCACGTTACTCCTGTAAGTGGCTTATAAAAGCTAAGAGTTTGAGAAAGAGTCTGGCCGAAATACTATTTGAGGAAATTGGTTTTGTGCTACCGCAAAATGCTTTTAATTTTTGGGATGATGGAGTTGCCACATGTTGGTTTTATCTCACTGAGGGAGATGATGATCCAATTTGCTACGGATATATCTATGGTCTTGGAGGGCAAACCGTACAGGTAGGGAAAAGGTTTTCAGAAGGCTGCTTTGGATCTGTTGACTATATTGAGCAAAGTCGTAAAAAGAAACAATAAAGTGCAGCCGGGTAATTTTCCACCCGGCTGCACTTGAAGGTCTGCGATTTGCGCAGCTAATCTGCGCCCGACGGTGATCCCGATGGTGTTAGTGCGGTTGCGGCGACATGTGGATGCCAGGGCGTTCCCAGACGCGGGAGAACCCAGCGATCCAGACCGATCCAACCCGCATTGCGCCAGGCCAGGATGAGCAGGATACCCAGCAGGAAGTAGATTGGGTTGACGCCCGCCGAACCTGCAAGCATGAAGTTGAGGTTGAGCATTGCTGCCGCGAATGCTGCGATCCCGGTGAACAATCCAAGGATCAAGCAGATTCCGACGGTGGCCTCTGCAACGGCGACCAACGGTCCAAACCACGTCTGAGCACCTGCATTTGCCAGACCCTGGAGGAAGCCAGCATACCAGTCGAAGCCAACCGAGGGGTGTGCACCACTTGCATTCTTGATGGCACCAGTCCAGAAGCCGAGGATGGAAGTACCGTCCATCCATTTAGGGTTGATCAGCTTTTCGTAGCCAGCATAGAGCCATGCGTACCCCAGGGCAATGCGCACAGGTAGCCAGATAAGCGACCCTTCACTGCTACCGAACAAGAAACGCCCAGCCGGTGCTTCTTCGATCTGCGCGGGTGCGAAGTTCTTTGGCGCGCGCTGCAACAGCAGATAGGCACCAACAGCAATCACGAGCAGGACAACGGTGGTGATCAGATCACCTGAGAAGAGTAAACCCATCGCCAGAGCGGCGATCACAGCGAGAATAACGGGAAGCATATTTCCTCCTAAACGCCTTGCCTTGCAGTAGACGGGACTGCCATCAGCCATACACTCATGTTCAATGTGGTATCTGATGTATAAACTCAGTATAGGTATGTTCAAAAAACAGTGGGCTGTTTTATGTGGAACGACTGGCAAAATCGTGACGAATGACACCCCGGCACAATGCAGTCGTTGCCTGCTATCCATTCAGGTCAAATTACCCAGGTCGGGTTGTATACGTTGCACATGTATATCTGGCTTACGTGATGGTAAAATGCCCAAACTGCTCGGAACGATGTCAAGTGAATTGGGGCGCTCATGAGCCGTTGGACAAGTTTTGACCTGATCTTTTTCGACTGCGACAGCACACTTTCGGCCATCGAAGGCGTCGATGAGTTGGCGCGGCTCAAGGGTAAGGAAGGTCGTGTCGGGCTGTTGACCCAAAAAGCGATGGATGGCGACCTCGATCTCGCCGATGTGTACGGCAAACGCCTGCGCGCGATCCGTCCGACGCGCGGCCAATTGGCGGGCATCGAGCAGATGTATTGGGATCAGATGGTGGCCGATGCGCCTGCCGTGATCGCCGCGCTGCATTTTCTGGGCAAACAGGTATTTATCATAAGTGGCGGATTAGCCGCACCCGTGCGTGGTTTCGGCGAACGGCTGGGCGTGCCTGCCGATCATATCCGCGCCGTCGAACTGGAATTCAACGAACTTTCCGGCGATTGGTGGAAATATTACGAACCCGAAGCGCGCGCCAACGAGTCGTATTTGGCCTACGATCACGGGCCACTGACGATTTCGGCGGGCAAAGCCCACATCGTCCGGGAATTGGCGGGTGATCGCTGGGGGCGGCGCATGATGATCGGCGATGGCATCAGCGATATGCACGCGCGCGAGGCGGTCGATCTGTTCGTGGGCTTTGGGGGTGTCGTGCGCCGCGAAAAAGTCGAGGCGGGCGCGGACGTGTTTGTTCGATCGGCCAGTCTCGCGCCGATTCTGCCGTTGGCGGCGGGCGCCGATGGTTGCGAACGGCTGCGCGGGACACCGTTCGAGGCACTGGCCGAAACCGGACTTGCCTTATGTCGACAGCCCGCACAAGTCGGCTTTCGGACGGCGCTCGATGTGGGCGCATTTGGCGAGGCATTTGGCAGATGACCGCCGCCACCCAGGTCAATACACTGCCGATTCGATTTGCGACGCCCACCGATACGCCGATCATCGTGGCGCAGCGGCGCGCAATGTTCCTAGACGTACACCCGCAATCCGATCCGGTGCTGCTGGATATGATGGACTCCAACTTCGCGGTTTGGGTGCGCGATCGGTTGGAGCGCGGCGAATATATCGGTTGGTTCGTCATGGATGGCGATACGATCGCGGCGGGCGCGGGCGTCTGGTTGATCGACTGGCCACCGACTCCGCGCGATCCAGTGGGACGGAGGGCGTATATACTCAATGTGTATACCGCGCCGGCTTATCGGCGGCGTGGTTTGGCACGGCAGATGATGGCGGCGATTTTAGCCTGGAGCCGCGCTCAGGTACTCAAAGTGGTGGTGCTGCACGCCAGCGAATTTGGGCGTCCCCTGTACGAGTCGCTGGGCTTCGAGGCCACGAACGAAATGCGCCTGATGCTTCCTCAAAATTAGGCGTTTGGGTAGGCACACACCGTTCGTCTACCCGAAATGTCACGCTCATCTGACGCACTTTTGACCTGTTGCGCGCATACTATTTTCTGGCGATGTGCCAATTTTCAAAAGGAAGTGTTCTATCATGCGTCAACGTCTATTCGTCACAATATTTGCTGGGTTAGGTACGCCGATTTTGCGCGCATTCCGGTCGCGGCGCGGCGCATTTCCACTGATTGCAGCGGGCTTGGCGGTGCTGATCCTGACGGGTTGCGCGGCGAAATCTGAAATCCACGCGATCGAGGCGAATCAAACGGCGTTCTTGATCCCACTCACGTCTGATCCGAGCAAGCAAGCACAGTTGCAGTCCATTGATTTCCTGAAGAAGAATCAAGTCGCAGTCAAACTCGTGACGATTCCGTTCGAGTGGCGCTCGACAGGCGGCTTGTTCGGCTCGTCGGGCGATTATTATCCGTCGCTGAAGCTGGTAATAGTCGATCGCACGCTTGTAACCCGTGAGTGGACCAAGAGCGCGGCGACGGGCACAAGTCCGAGCGATCAAGCGTTCGGGGTGGAGAGCAGCGAGAGCATCGACTTCAAAATCGGCGCAAGTTGTACGGCCATCATCCTCGAAGAAGACGCGGCCACCTACCTGTATTATTATGGTAGCAAACCGCTCACCGAAGTTATGGATCAAGACGTGCGCGGTTTCATCCAGCAACAACTGTTCAACGAATTTGGCTCGCGCACACTGTCACAAGGTCAGACGGATAAAAAGCTGATCTTCCAAACGGTCAGCCAGCAGTTGGTCGATACCTTCAAAAAGAAGGGGATCACCATCCTGTCGTTCGGCGGCTCGGAGGGCATGACCTACACCGATCCCAAGATTCAGGCGGCGATCAACCAGAGCTATGCGGCGCAGCAGGCGGTCGTCCAGGCACAGGCGGCCGCGACTCAACAGAGCTTTGTCAACCAGCAGCTCGTTTCGCAGGCCAACGCTCAAGCCACCGCAACGGTGATCGCGGGCGCGGCGCAGTCGCAGGTATTGCAGCAAAATGGCGAGATGCTGGCGCGTTATCCAGGCCTGACGAATTACATCCTGGCGCAGAAAAGCAATGGTCAGGTGCCGCAGATTTTGGTTTTGGGCGGCGGCCAAAACGGGAGCTTGCCGTTTAGCTTCCTGCTCCAGACCCCGGTGGAAACACCAACGCCAACACCGAGCAAATAAGCGACCCTCACCTTCACTAGGGACGCGGCAGGCCGCCGTCCCTACAAATAACACCGCCGGTGGCTGTAGGGACGGCGGCTCGCCGCGTCCGCTATTCGTCAATTTTGATGCAATTGCCCCGCCCGACTATACTTAGCAGCAGAGTATTATCATTCGATTAAATGAGGGCTGGCTGATGAAATTGATCCTCGCCACGATTCAAGAGCAAGACTCGGATCGCGTCATCGGGGCGTTGACGACCGGAAAATTTGGTGTCACGCGGATTGGTAGCACGGGCGGCTTTTTACGCGAAGGGAATACCACGCTGTTAATCGGCGTCGAGGATACGCAAGTGGCCGATGTGATTGCGCTGTTGCAGCGTACCAGCCAGCGGCGGACGCGCGTGCTGCCCGTGCCAATCGGTGCGACTCCCAATGGGAACGCGCTCTACAACTACGCCGAAGTGACCGTTGGTGGGGCTGCCATGTTTGTGCTGGATGTCGATCAGTTCGAGCAATATTGATAACCACATTTTTTTGCCACAAATAACGGCCTGCGGCGTCCGCTGCTGACCCACTGCAGCAATTGTCCGATCATCCGTTCACGGCTTTGTCTGATCCGCGCTACAATTGGAATCAGTGAACGTTTTTTCAACAAGGAGAAGCCCATCGTGGCAAAGTCATATAGCAAACAGCCTGACATGACAATCGATCCCAAGCAGAAGTATACTGCGATCTTCCACACCGAACGTGGCGACATCAAAGCCGAATTGTTCGCTGATCGCGCCCCGATCACGGTCAACAATTTTGTGTTCCTGGCGAAAGATGGTTTCTTCGATAATACGTCTTTCCATCGCGTGATCAAAAACTTTATGGTGCAGGGCGGCGATCCGACCGCGACCGGCACTGGCGGCCCCGGCTATAAGTGGAACGACGAGGACTCGGCGCTGCGCATTCCGCATGATGGACCGGGCGTGCTGAGCATGGCGAACGCTGGTCGCAACACCAACGGCTCGCAGTTTTTCATCACGCACACGGCCACGCCACATCTCAACGGCAAACACGCGGTCTTCGGCAAGATCACCGATCCCGCCAGCCTCAAAGTGCTGATGAGCATCCGTGAGCGCGATCCGGGCAGCGATCGCAACCCTGGCGACAAGCTCACGTCGGTAGAAATCGTCTAAGTTTTTTTCCTTCTGGCTGCCAGATTCGTCGCCAATCATGCGCGTGGCTGACGATCCTGGCGGCTGACTGACTTTTGGCTCCCCCTGCGCATACTTCGTCTATAATTGTTGATAAGTAGCGATCATTGCGAAGATTGACATGATCGGCTTTTACATCTTCGGAGGTTTTTATGAATAATCCACGCATCCGCTTATGGTTCGGTCGGCTAGGTCTGGTGATTGCGATCATCGGCTTGCTGGCCGCATCCGTGCGCACGGGCGCGGCTCAGGTCACGCCCAAGACGCTCGTTCTGGGCGTCGTCAGCGGCGTGAACAGTCCAACCGCCAACGGTGTCGCGCTGGCGGTGGCACGTTTCAACGCGCGCGGCAATACCGTCACGCCCGATGGCACCGCGTATACGCTCAGTTTGGCTGCTCAGGATGCCAATACTGCCGCCGAAGTCACGAGTGCGATCACGACGCTCAAGGCGGCCAATGCGGCGGTCATTTTTGGCCCCGACCGCGAAGACTTGGCGCAAGCCAGCGCGACGACCATGCTCTCTGTCGGTGTTCCCATTTTGACGGCAGCCACGACCAGTGCGGTAGCGACGGGCGGCAACCTGTTCCGCACGCGCGCCGATGATACCCGCCTGATGAACATACTCGGCCAATACCTGACCACCGACCTCGGTAAAACGCGCGTCGCGCTCTTTCAAGGCGATCCGTCCGTAGCGCAGCGCGTGACACTGATGACCACCGCACTCGGCAAATCGGGCAAGCCGCCCGTCACCACGGTGTTGCAGGTTGCGGGCGGGGCACTTACCGACTCGGCCAAAGTGCTGGTTGGCGCACAGCCCGACGCGATCGTCGCCTTTGGCGCGGACGACCAGGGTGCGCAAATGCTGCGCGAACTACGCGGCCAGGGCTACAACGGCATTTACGTCTTCCCGAATGCGGAACATCGCGCTTTTATCGACGCGCTGCCACCCGATCTGCGATCGGGAATCATCGGTGTGACAAACTGGTCATACGCGCTGCCGACACAAGTCAGCGGCGAGTTTGTGCGTGATTACGTGGGCTTGTTCGGCGTCGCGCCGACGGCTGAGAGTGCGGCGGCCTATGATGCAGCGGGCGCGGCGATCATATCCATCGCACGGAACGGCCTCGCCCCCGATGCGATCCAGCGTGGTTTGCTGGCGCTGCCCAAAGTTGAATCGATCATGGGGCATTATAATGCCACGATCGGCAGCAACGGCTTGAGTGCCGATGTGACGGTGTTCACCACCGGACAATATGGTGCGCCAGTCGTCAGTGCGCGCGCCGATGAAACAGGACGGTTGGCCTTCAATGGTGCGGTATTGCCGCCGCTGCCACCCGCCGCCACCGATATTCCACCGACGAGCCTGCTCCCACCGACAGCCGCTGGCCCGCAGCCCGTCACCGCGACCGTAAAAAACTCGACGCTCAACGTGCGGCGTGGACCGGGCATAAACTACGACATCATCGGCAAGCTGCGCAAAGACGATGTGGTGCCGATCAGCGGGGTTAGCCCAGATGGTCTATGGCTCGTCGTCAATTTCACGGGGCAGCAAGGCTGGATAACGGCCAATCTCGTGATCATCAGCGGCAATCTGGCGACAGTGCCGATTATCGAGCCGCCCCCCAGCCCGACACCCCTGCCCGCCACCCTCACACCGACGACCCAACCTTTCCCGGACATCATCGGACTCAGCGCCGTCTTCAATCCGCCGACGCCCAAATCCGGCCAGCCGTTCACCGTCACGGTGGCGATCCGCAATCAGGGCACGACCGATGCCGGGGGATTTGCGGTGGCAGCGACATTCCTGCCCAGCAACGCCTTCGCTTCGGCGCATGTACCGGGTTTGGCGGCGGGGCAGGCGACCACAGTCAACTTGACCGCCACCGTCACCGGACCAGGCACATTCACCATCGCAATCGTGCTCGATCTGAACAAAGAAGTCAATGAAGGGCCGGGCGAGGCGAACAACAACTTCAACGTAACCTATACGGTCATCCCGTAACCAAGCGAAACGGGCGGCCACATCGGGCCGCCCCTACCCAAGACCGTGTGAGGTAGGGGCGATCCCGGCGTGGTCATAGGCGTGAAGCTAAGAAGTTTGCCCCACCCCCTAACCCCCTACCCCACTGCGTGGAGAGGGGGAATCGGACGGGAACCCGACTCTGACGCCCCTCCCCACGTGGGGGAGAGGGGCTGGGGGTGGGGCAAATGGACACATATTGACGCCAAAGTCCTTAGCTTCACGCCTATGATCCCGGCGTGGTCGCCCGTTTCGTTGCGTATCGCGTCTGCTATTTCACGGGCGCGATGAAGTAGTGGGCTTCCTTTGGCTGGCTGTCGGGATAGCC
>JBBRMW010000272.1:0-7843 GCA_038230635.1 Aggregatilineales bacterium
CCCTAGATGCCGTTTTTGTAGGGACGAGGCCTGCCTCGTCCGCCACGGCGATGGCCTTCAGCCACAGCGCATCCCTCGCCCCTCATTCTGAATGCACCCTGTGGTATGGGCTGGCCTCCCCCTCTCCGTGAGGACGGAGAGGGGGACTGAGGGGGTGAGGTAAATCTGTGGCATTTGATGGGTCAAATCGTAAGTTCGGTTGTAGAACTAATGGTAAAACCAGATAAAGTTCGCGCATTCACCTCACCCCCCGGCCCCCTCTCCGTAATCACGGAGAGGGAGTCGGAAGGCAAACCTAGACATACGTGGCCTTTAATTGGTTTGACCATAAGAAAGCACCTCACCAAATATGCCCGGTGGCTTCAACCCCAGGCTTTTGTAATCCAATTCTTGATCTCAGGATAGCGCCGCGAGTGCGTCCGCCAAACGATCGCCGCCGGGACAGCGCATCAATTGTTCCAGCCGACCGCGCGCCTCGCTCAGGACGCCCGCCCCATCGCAGATAGCGCGCGCCGCCCGATAATCCGCGATGGCTGGATCGAGCGATGCGCCCGCCACCAGCGCCAGCCCTGCGTAGGTCAACGCCCGCGCATAGCGCGCATCGTAGAAACCCGGCGTCTGCGCCAACAGCGTATCGGCAAAGGCGGTCGCCGCTGTAAAGGACTGGCGCGCCGCATCGGGGTTGCCCTGCCGCGCCTCGATGATCCCGCGCATGGCCGCCGCATTGTGATTGTTCACTGGTACATCGACTGCACAGGCTTCCTTCGCCGCCGTAAGTGCCCCATCGAGATCGCCCACTAACAACAGTGCTTCTGCCAATTGAGTCGCTTTGAAACTGATAAGGCGAGGAGATTGAATATCGCGGCCAATGTGCAATGCCAAGCGCAAGTTGCCTAAACCTTCGCTAAGGTCGCCGCGGCGCGCTTGGGCAACGCCGAGGGTGCCTAACCTATACCCTTCGCCGCCCCGATCGCCAATGTCGCGGGCAATAGCGAGGGCTTGCTGGAGGTGTCAATGGATAACATTCGTAATTAGCGCAAACGCCATATATAGGGGTGATCTCTATTGCGAATGTTAACTACTGTTGTTATTCTCATCAATGAGAATAAAGGATAAAGCTAATGACACATAACGATCAAAACGACCAAGAAGTGTCGCGAAATATAAGAAACACATTGTTATCATACCTAAGATTATTTAGCGATAACGAGTATCAGAGACGCATATGGATTGAAGAAAATTATCCGCCAGATGGTCAATTCATCACATTACGAAGTGCGATTGAATATTTTTTTAACGACATTGAGATTAATAATGTACCCGAGAGAGGATTGGGATTCTATTTTAAAGATCAAGCAGAGGTTAATGCTATTCGAGCATTCTCAACTCGTCTCAAAATTATGATAGATCTGATAGGGCTTAATGTTTCTGACGTATCATATGTTCGATATCCACTTTGGAATGAAGTCATGTAAGCTGCAAAAAATGCAGTTGATCTTATGGATCAAAACGATAGATCTTCCAAAGAAAGACAATAAATATTATTAACGGTTCTAATATGGAGGGTTGCCGAACAATTTCATTCGATATGGCCTAATCAAAAAATCTTTCAGCTTATCACCCACTTGTTTGCTCAATGTTAGTCGGGTTTCCGAAGGCCACAATATGAGCAGATTCGACACCTGCGTCATCCCCCAAGTCTTGTAATCTTTGCTCAAGTTCGCGCGGAAAGCGTCCTGTCCGGCTTGTGCGGCGGTCGAGTAGCTCAGGATCGTGAAAGTGCCCGTCTGGTTGTCGCTTTGGATGCTGATCTGAAACTGCTGAGTCGCCTGCCAGGTGGCGTTGGGCGCTTTCACGCTCTGCACGTTGGTCACGGATAGTCCGGCTTTTTTGAGCTGCGCCACAATCTCGTTGGCCGTCACCAGCGGCAGCGGGATCGCGGTTGGGGTAGCGAAGAGCGTCCCGGCCATATCCGACTGCGGCAGCGAGTTCACGATCTTGGCATAATCGACGCGGGGGCGGTTGGCGTTACGCTGCGCCTCGTTCGCCACGCTCTGGGCGGCACGCGCCTCCTGCTCACGGCGTTTGGCGTCGGAAAGTCCGAACGGGTCATAATCTTTGAGCCTGCCGCGTAAGTTACGCAAGTGGCCTTCGAGCAGGCGCTCGAATTCGGCGGGCGTCGGATAACTGTTGACGCCACTTATGATTGCTCCATCCGCGTGGGTGAACTGCTTAAAAAAGTCGCCAACGCGCTGATACTGATCTTGTTTTTTTGTTAAATCGGGGTCAGCCAGTTTGATCGTCGGTTCTTCGGTGCGGCGGTAGATGAGTACGCGCGGCAGTTTGGGGTCGAGGTTGAGACTTTGAACGCTTCGATCGCATCGTGATATTCCCACTCTGTGCCGGACAGGTAGCGCGAGCCATCGGCTTTGACATATTCGGGCGGCAATGGCGTCCCCAGCCGCGACCACAGGATCACCACGACGATCGCGCAGGCGGACGGTTTGCGCAAACCCTGATTGATCGCCTCCTGCGGCGTGAGTCCAGCTTCCATCGGAATTTCGCTGCCGAGGCGATCCCAGGCGACGGCGGAGAAGACGATCTGATCCTGGAAGTCGGGTTCGGCGTTCAGGCGGTCAATCACGGCGAGCGCACGATTGCGTTCATCGGTAACGTCGCCGGGTGAGGATAAAAAGACGGGAATTTGCGTTAGTGCCATGGCGCGCTACTCGCTTTTTGGGAGGTGGGTAATGCGGGGGATTATAGCGCCGAAAAAGAATCGACGACCACGCCGGACTCGCCTCTACCCCGAATTGTCTTGGGTAGGGGCGAACCCCATGTGGTCGCCCGCTTTTTCAAACGCTGCCGAATGACTCGGGTTTCATATCAGAAGAACGTCGAAATGTCGCGGTAAACCGTCTGGATATCCTGGCTCGTCGGCGCTTTGCGATACTCGCCACCCGCACCCTTCGCAATCGGCGCTAACGCACTCTCATCGGCATCCTTGCCATAGCCGATCGTGTAGATGGTGATGTCCGCCGCCTTCTCATTCGTGCGCCCAATATCGGACATCAACTGGGACGTGCTGCTGTAGAAAGTGCTGTTCGTATCCTGGCCGTCGGTCATGACCACCACCGCGTTGATGCGCGATCCATCGGGCTTGCCGCACTTCGGGCTGGAGTCCACTTCGGTGATGCCGATCTGCGCTTGCGTCTGACCGGCCAGACATTTCGCCGCGAACCCGACCGCATCGCGCAGCGCTGTGCCACCACCCGGCGACAGCAGATCAATCTGACTCTTGATCTTGTCACGATTCGCGCCGACCAAGAGCGTATCGAAGACCGTCTTGATGTGATCGTCAAAGATGATCAAGGTCAAGGTCGCGCTGTCATCCAGTTGATCGACGAACGCCTTGCCACCTTCGCGCGCGCCCGCCATTTTCCCGGCGTCGGCCATGCTGCCGGACACGTCCATCACCAACGTCAGATTGACCTTGCGCTTCTGCGTCTGCCACAGATCGCGCACGGCGCGGATCGTCGCCGCATCGGGAACGGTCAACGCATTTTTGGGCTGGCTCGGATCGACGCCGTGAGCCGCATCGATCGGCGCGCTCAATGCGATGCTCGGATCGGCGGGGCGGAAGCCATATTGCAGTGCGGCGGTTTGCGACGCTTTGTTGAGCAGATAATCGCGGTAAATGCCCGCCGCATCCTTTTGATCGGGGGTGATCCACGACGCATTGATCGGGATACACGCGGGGTGATCGCTCAGGAATGTGCCTTCAGACGGGTAAATCGCCACAAGCGAGTCATCCAGATTCTTGGGCTTGCCGTCCGCGCCATAACTGCTGACGACGACGCTCTCGTAGACGACAGCGGCGCTCAGATAGGTCGGGCCGCGCTGGATCATGGTATCGCCGAATGAGCCGGTGCTCGCGCCATAGTGACTGATCGCGCTTTCCAGCTTATTGATGAAGGTGGCCGTTTCCGGCTTTTGCACATCGGCCAACGTCAGCGCGCGATCGGGCTTGGTGGCAGCATAGGCCATCGCCAGGATCGTCTCGAAACCGCTGTTGGAATAATCCGGGTGGGTGTGACCAAAGCGGAATTTGCCAAGCTGCGGCGTGTTGTACGGTGCGTCCGCCCAACCGCCGGGCGTGGTCGAAAGGTTGGCGATGTCTAGCCAACTGATCGCTTTGGTCGGCCAGCCGAGCACCCCCGCCATGCGTTTCCACATCATGACGACCACCGGGCTAACGACCAGATTTTTGCAGGTGTTCACGTCGATCAGGTCTTTGCCATTGGCCTTCGACCAGCCATCGTTGAGGAGCGGCAGCCAAATCGCACTGGCCGGACTCCACAACGTGGGCTGCGAACTGCCATTGAGGATATTGGTCATGCTGTCGCCCGAACCGATCGGCTCGGTATCGACGAAGATCGGCTTGCCGGAAGCAGTTTTAGTTTGCCCAGCGTTGAAGGTTTTCGTGACGTCGTCCACCCACGCCTTTTTCTCGCTGCCGTACACAAACTTGACGTGAATCGCGTCGGTGGCCGCTTGCGGACCGCTGGTCGCGCTATTACTTCCGTTACCACCATTGTTGCCGTTGCAGGCCGTCAGGACGACGATCAGGCTCAGTAGCAAGCCGCTGAGTGATCGGTAGGAAGTGCGCATATTCGATCGCTTTGCCATGAGGTGCTTCCTTATTGTTTGAAGACGTGACGCCAAGTGTTGACGAGATTTTGGATCGTGCCGCCGTCGGGGATTTGGATTTCCTGCCCGACATTCGCGCTCAGACCCGCCTTTTTGAGATCAGGATCGTCGAAGCCGGAATTCGCGCCGAATATCGGAATATTCGGATCGGCGGGGCGGAAGCCGTAGGTCAACGCCAATTTTTGGATGCCCGCCGTCAGCAAAAAGTCCTGGAAGCGTTTGGCGGCGTCGCGCTGGCGCTGCGTCACGGATGGGTGATCGATGATGCACATCGGGTGATCGCTGTATAGGTTGAACGGCGGGTACGTGATACGCAAACCCTGCGCTTGCCGCCCCACCGCATTTTTGAAGTTCTCGATCGCCAGTGCTTCATACCCCACAACCATGTCGTAGGTGGACGGCCCCTTGACGATCACGTCACTGACGAATAAACCGGTACTACTAATGAGTGGGGTTGCCGCCGCTTTTTCGACGGTTGTCAGCCATGCGATGAATTTATCGCTGGTCACATCGCCGACGCTGACCACGCCCGTCCGCGCGTAATAGTTGTTCGCCATCGCCACCAACATCATCACGCCGCTGTTGGAGCTTTGCGGATCGGTGTGGCCGAACTTCAGAAAGCCCCATTGGGTCGGATCAGCATCGCCACCGGGCAGGCCGAGCGTGCTCCACAATGTGGCATCGCCCATGTTCGCCCATTTACTGTGCACTTTGCCCGCTGGATCGACCGCCTCCGCCAAGTTTCCAAAGCTAATGCCGCCCTTGTCCTTGTAGAAAGCATCGAAGACTTTGGCGCGATCTTCCCAGGTCATGATGACCAACGGTGACAGTACCAACCGTTGGCAGTTGATCGCCAATTTCCGCCCGGCTTGGTTGTTGTCGTTGAGCAGGTTGATTTGGATGGTGGCTGCCGGACTCCAGACCGCCGGAATCGCATCGCCATTAGGCATCGTTTTGGCCGCGTCAGTGACTTGGCTGAGCGCTTGATAGGAGTCCATCGAGCCTTGCCCAACAGCGTTGATTTTAACGTCCGGGTTAGCAGCGGTGAAGCGTGTGATCGCCTCTTTGAACCATTCTTGCTTTTCGGTGCCGTAGACGACCCGGATGGTAGTGATGTTATCGCTGGTATATTGCGCGGTGGTGGTGGCCGAGGTAGTCGTACCGATCTGCTGAAGTTTGGGGCCGATGATCGTGGCTCCGACGGCGATCAGCAGGGCGACGCCGATAATGACGAAGAAGATAATGCGCGAACGTGGCATAAACCTTGTGCTCCTTGCTGGTGAACGTGTTGAGGCGATTCAACGACGCTGGTTCGCCTCCATCAAGATCATAGGCCGCGCATATGAAGTTAACGTTAAGGCGACTTCTAGCGGTTAGTGTACCACGTCCCCTCGATCTACGTTACGCGGAGGCGCGGGCGGGGGTTGCGAAAAGGGCGTAGAAAACTGATAAAAAATCGCAATTACAGGCGAATCAACGGACGCAGCAGACTGCGTTTGTGTAGGGACGACGGCCTGCCGCGTCCGTCTCGTTGAAAACACCACCCAAATCGTCACCCACCTATTCGCTCCCACACGACCGCCGAATGACCAGCTTGGTGGGCGTCTGGATGGACAGCGGAATCTCGTCCTCATTTTCGATGCGTTTGACCACCCGTTCGGCGGCCAAGGTCCCGATCAGCCGTTTGTGAACCTGGACGGTGGTGAGCGAGGGCACGGTGAAGGCCGACTCGGCGATATTATCGAAGCCGGTCACGCCGACATCTTCGGGCACGCGGATTTTGTGCTCGTGTAGCCATTGAATCGCGCCGATCGCAATCAAGTCCGAGGCGCATAAAATGGCATCGGGCGGATGCGGCAAACCCATCAACTGCTGCGCCCCGATGTGTCCGAGTTGGGGCGTCCAGCCATCGATGCCCGCATGGACAGTCACACACAACGCGGCTTCATTCGCCAAACCGTGCGCCGCGATGCCATCGAGATAACCTTGCTGGCGCGCGTCGTAGTGCCCGGTGATGTAGGCCAGCCGCCGATAGCCCCGCTGGACAAGATGATCGACCATTTGCCGAATGCCGTGGTAGCCATCGAAGGTAATCGTATCATAATCGCCCCCGGCGGAGCCAGCAATCGAAACCAGCGCCCGAATCTGGGATTTTAAGTAGTCAATCGCTTCGGTGCTCAGCGGCGGGCCGACGAGGATCAGTCCGTTTACTGCCCTGGATTCAAATAAGTGAGCGGCTTGTGCGGCAGTATTGATCTCGGCGTGGGTATTGATGTGCGCAATGTGATAGCCTAACTCATGGAGCTTGTGATCGACGGCTTCCAGCACCGCATTGAAAAACGGATCGCTGTATTTGCCCGTGCGCGACACAAGCAAAATGCCGACGTCGTTTTGACGGGGTTTGGGCTGTGGCCGAACCTGACCAGCGCCGCCATGTTGACGTAGCAGCAGCCCTTCCTGCGAGAGTTCCTGCAAATCGCGGCGCACCGTCATCTCTGACACGCCGAGGTCTTCGGCAAGCTGGCGCGTGCCCAAAATCTGTGCCCGACCCGATTGTTCAATTAACTGGATGATTCGGTTTTGACGTTCTTCTTTGTTCATTATGACAAGTGTTTTAGAATGGACGATTTCTTGTTCGACTCGAACATAACGTGGTAGGGGCGAACACGCTATCCGAACATCATCATATCACAATTTGTTCGATTGGTGGTCAAATATCCTTGACAATCCAATTGATTGGTGATTAAATGAACAGGAGTGACGTGCGAATTAGCTTTTATTGGTTGCATACGAACATCTTTCACGAAGCAACGGTCATTTTTGCGCGTTTTTGGACTGATTGGCTGTGCGAACAAACAGGCAATCAAAATAGATTTACCAGGAGATTTTTGAATTACCATGCTTGTCGAAGGGCATCAAGCGTCTGAGCACATTATAGTATCTGAAAGCATGGCATTTTATGCTAGGCGCTCAATTCGCACGTGGATAAACCCGTACAGGCTGAACTACGGCAGCCCCTATCCCGTTTGCAAACGCATTCGGGACTACTTTTCTGAGAATGTTATACGACCCGTTCACATCAGCGTGGATGGTGCGCCCATCAGCGGCGCGAAACAGGCCGCGTTTGATGCGC
>JBBRMW010000273.1:0-7840 GCA_038230635.1 Aggregatilineales bacterium
CTATCACGGCTGTGCCCGCACGGACAACACGCCGCCAGCCAGCCATTCGCCTGCATTCGCCCACCATAGTCAGCGATGAGACAACGCATCACGTCGCGCACCAGCAACGGATTTGGGTTGCCCACATTGGTAGCATTCCAGTCAAGATCGTTGGAAGGTGAGCCACGCGAAGTCCACGAAGCGAGATGTATTGTTCGAGGTTGTGGTTGGATAAACGGCGCGAAGTCTGTCAGCGCATACCGGCGTTGGGGGTGGAGATCGAGGATGTGGCAAAGCGCGTTGGCCCTACCCGTTTTGGGATTGACTGTACCCGGAAGTCGCATACTTTGGGCGATTGAGATTGCAGCATCCCCCTTGAAGTAGGCGGCTAGATCGCGCAACAATCGCGTGACCGCACCCCAATCTTTGCTGGGCTGCTCAAGATAGAAGTACAGATGGATACCCTTTCCACTCGTAACCGTACACGAAGGTGGCAGCGGGCTTCCTGCTATCCGCTGTTCCACGCCTTCCAACTGGTCGATGTCGACAAACAGCGCTGGCAGTTTAGCGAGATCGCATTTCCCGCCGCGCCGCCAGCGCCCGATGTTTGCACTCCTGGTGCCTATCCCGACCACAGCTGACCAACCTAGACGATTCGCCGCGTCGAGGTGTTCCAGCGCATCAGATAAGGTGGCGGCATCGTCCAGACGGGTATGACGTGATGGTGTGGGTACTTTCGGATTTGGCGGGAGCGCGGTCAGGGTGACGAAATTGGAAGGGTCGCAGCGGGCGAACAGTGCGTCGATGAACGTTCGCGCGTCGCTGTGCATGGTCAGAGCAGCGGTATTTGCAAACCAGGGCGGATACGGATGAGTTGTGGGAATGGCGGTTCCGGGCAGGGTGATTCGATCGGGATGAATGGCCCATCTTCCGGCGCTCTGGTCAGGTCGAACTTGCGGCGTTTCTTGGGTGACGTCTTCGTGACGGTCGTGTTGGCAGGCAGCAGAATCCCAACATTTTGATGGTCAACTTCCAGCGGTTTGGCGAGCAATGCGAGGACATCGGTTGGGGTGGCTGCTGTCAGATCCGGGTCAGACTCCGGTGTGCCCGCCGTGAGCAGCAGCGGTTCGACGCTTGGCATGAGTTCGGGGATCGCTGCCGCGTCGTCTGTGGTAGCCGTGAACCATGCGCTGTCAGCCAGATCATGTTCGGCTGCCGCGTGCTTGACGAACAGGTCACGCAGATCGATAACGGTGTTGTCGCTGCTGATCTCGGAAGCCAGCACCGCGAGCAAGTTGCCGCCATCACTGCCGTTCAAGGCACTCAAGCCACCACTTGTGTTCTCACCGTAAAGCAGGGCAGCGGCTTGCTGTTTACGGCCAACGAGTTCGACGGCCTGGTTCTCCATCAAGCCTTCGTAGAACGGATAGTACACCTTGCAATCACTTTCCTGGATAAGTCGCCAGGCGCGTCGGGAGGCTTGCCCCATCACGTACAGGGAGTAGTCCACTTCTTGAAAGATCAGTGTTGGAAAATCGACCAAATCCAGCCCGGTTTGCACGAGTCGGGGGTTGCAGATCAGGACATTGATGCCTGCCGCGACTTGTTTGTTCAGCAGACTCTCGCGCTGATCGGCTTTGACACTGCTTTTCAGGATGTACGGGCGCGCTGTTGGGATGTGCTCTGTGAGCAGCATGGCGATGCGCGGTTGGATATTCCGTTCGCCTGTTTGACGGACAAAGACAGCCACACCACGACCCTGTGCCAGTTCGTCACGCACCGTATCGATGAGCCACTGTTCTTTGGCATAGATGCGGTCTTGCGGCAAGCCAGGGATGGTGTGAACGCTACGTTCGATGAACATATCCGAGTCCTTGTCGAGCCGTTTGCGATGGATACACAGTTCGGTACGATACGGCGCGTTTGGCCAGGACAGCAGCGTTTGCAAGTACATACCTAGCGCGCTGGCATCACCTTCGAGCCGACATTGGAACAAGTACGTGCCCAATGTCGCTTTGGCCATGTCGTACAGCGCAGTGATTTCCGGGTCAGGCTGGATCGGCACCGGGATTTCCTCGAAGCTGGGCATCTGCTTGCCCAGGTTTTGCAAGCCGACAAACACGCAGTGATCGATCACCTCGGCGACCAAGAGCGGTGAACAACCTGGTGCTTCGTGCGGTTTTTGTTCGACACGGCGTTTGCCCGAATACACGCCCGCCTTGTCATACTGCGGCTTGTACTCGACGATGCGCTCCAACGAACCCATGTCGCGCACCCACTGGTTGAGGCCACGTCCCCAGGGATATTTGGCGCGAATGCGCGGATTGAAGATGTATTCGATGCCATACAGAGACGATGCGACGCCACCGAAAACCGTACCAGTCAATCCAACGACTTTGGTCGCGGCATTGGCGAGTACAGTCATGGCTTCACCTTGATCCGTCTGCATCGGACTCTTGGCTTCGTGCAGCTCATCGACTATGAACAGGTACAGGCGGTCGGCGTAGCGCGTGGCGATGAACTCGGCCAATGGCGTCCGAGGATTCTTGGGTTGGCCGCCGACGGACTTGCCTTTGCTGAAAGTGCGTGCCATCGTCCACAGCGCGGCATTGCAGTGACCGCAGTAACGGGGTGAACGGCTCAACCAAGCGGTGGTCACTGGCTCTGGTAGGACGGCTGGCTTACGCGCTTTACCGCCGTGAGCGGGTCGATAGTCGCGTCGCTCGCGGTGACTCTTGTCGTGCTCAGCGGTGATGACCATCCCACACGATGGGCATATGGGTTGCGCCAGGGTGATGATCCGGTCACCAGTCACCTCCACGCCGCGATCATCTACCGGACGGGATGTACCATACGACCAACGCACGGTGCGCAGCGTCCGCCAGTTCACGGCGACCGCCCAACCTTCGCCCAACTTGGCGGCCTCACGCGAGATGATCCCGATGTTGAGTGTCCGCTTATCATTGGCCTCAGAACGTTCCATGAAAGCGACCACCTCGTCCACGTTCTTGAGAATCTTGACGAAGGTGAAAGGCGCGGCTTCTTTGGCTTCACGTTCCCATTTCTCGACCAAGTGGGGTGGGCAGACGACGAGCGTCACTTGACCGGCTGCCATTTGAGGTTGGAGCGCAGCGGCCAGCGTCGCCCCACAGATCGTCTTGCCAACCCCTGGCTCGCCTACGAGAATGACGGCTTTGCGGTATTGCAGTGCGGTGTGACAAGCGGCGATGACATGCTTTTGGGTTGGGTACAGCTTGCCCTGTTTGGCGTATGCCAGGACCGCTTTGAGCGGGGAGTAGTCGAAGTTGTAAAGCGGCGCGAAGTGTTCATCCAGATACGCCATCAACGCAGGCTTATGGGTCTTGATGAAATTGGCAATCGGGCCGTCGCCGCTGATGTCGTCGCAAGTGCCATCTTCCCCCAGCAAGGTGATGGTGACCGATGATTGTGTTCGGTAGACCTCCCGCTCGACGGTCACCTCGTCCGTTTCATCGATTTCGCCATCGCCTTGCGTCTGCACCTCAACTGACTCGACGGTGCTGCGCACGGCCATCCGCCCTTTCTCGGTCGGCAGCACCAAGCCGTTGAACAAGCCAGCCGCCAGGATCAGTGCTAATTGGCCGCCGCGTGGACGCACAACAGGGGTGATCTTTTCCGGTGGTTGTTCAGGCGTGACCAAGTTCTGGATCACTGCACCAAACTGGCTGCCTGCCTCACGCACGAATTGCAACGCCAGCTCGGGCGGGACGATCTTCGGCGTGAAGACAAACGATTTGCGAGCGGTGGGTGTCGGGAACTCGTAGCACGGTGTTGGCTGCATCGTCAGCGACGGCCAAGCATTCGCTTTACCCGCTTGCACCAGCCGCACGGCGACTCCGGCTGGGTCGTCCGACGGTTGGCCGATCTGCGCAACCGCGACGACTTGGGTGTATTCGCCGAGGTGTAAGCCGGGGATGCGCCACACGTCGAGGTTGCGGCTGTGCTTTGCCAGAAACGCTGCTGCGTCCAGCGTGATGTGATGGCTGTAGATGCACCATAGCAGATAGCCATCCGTCTGCACCCATTTCAGCGCGTGCTTCAACATGCCGAATTCGCGGCGCTTCTCATCGCCCGTCGAATCCCAGGTGTAGGGCGGATTGCACCAGACGGCGGCAAACGCTTGGTTCGAGGCTTTCAACTGGTATAGATCGCCTTGTACGGTCTGAAGCTGGCCGAACAGCAATTTGCAGCGCGCAGTGCGTTCATCGTCCAGTTCATTGGCGTAGGGCGTGAGTTGCCAGGTACGTGCCAAACTATCCAGGGCACGCCCTTCACCGGCACACGGATCGAGCAGCTTGCCACCCTGTTTACTGGGCGCGAACAAAGACGCCAGCGCAGGTAGGTGTTCATCGGGAAAGGCGTAGTATCCGCCTTTTTCAATCGAGGCGAGACGTGGCATGATACAATGTCCTTTCGATTGCAGAATTACGGCTCAAAAAGTGATCGGGACGAAACATCCTTAACGCAATGATGCGAAACGGGATGTGGACAAACGCAATGCGATTCCTGCGTAGTGTGCAAGGAGGCAACGATGTTTTGTCCTTATTGCGGGGACACTTTGATCTTGATGCAAAGAGGTTGGTACTGTCAGCGGGGCGACGTGGAACTGGCACCAAGGACAGGGGATCATCTGCTCAGCTTGGTCGAAACGGTGTCCACCGATGCGGCACAGATTCCCGCAGAATTCAAGGTGTCGTGGTGGCATTGTCCGCGCTGCCAAACGCACATGAGGATGAATCAGCGGGGGATTGAAGGCTATTGCCCAGAATGCGGTTTACATTTTAGGCCGTACATGATTCATGAGCTTGTGGAACTGCATTACCATAAGCCCACCAGTGAGTAACCCATCTCATGGCGTTCTTTGGGCAGCAAATCGGCGTGTTACGAAAACTGGATGTCGGCAACCGTCAGACCATGCGTGATAATGCTTGTCCATTTCGGTGCGCTGAGCATAACCGCGATCCCCTCCACGCCATAGCCAACGCAATCACGTACCAAGCCACGCGCCCGACCTTCGCGGTGCAAATACGGGAACCAGTCCTCGAATACGGCCACCTTCACCGTTTTGCGGACATGCTCGCCTAGTTTGGCGCAACGCTGGGTATCGGATGTGCAAAGCAAGTAGGTCGTCGCGGGTTCCTGGTCATCACCAGCGACCGGATAGCGTGGCTCGGCCATATCCGTGTGAACGAGGATAAGGTGGTCGATGCCCAGCGCGTCCAGTTTCTTTTGGCAGCGCACGTACAAGCCACCCTTATTCGGTTCCAAATAGATCGCTTTGCTCCCAGTATCGTCCGGCACGACCGAGGTATCTTTGCCTTGTGAGAGTTTCGCCCATAACGCTTCGACGCTGGTGGCGGGGCCAGCCACGCTGAGGTAGATGGGGATGTTCTTGTAGGTCGGCGGTCGGCGGTCAACGACCACACCAAAACAGTAGCAATCACCCACGACATTGACGCGCCCGACATAGTTCTGCGGCAAGCCACCCGTACTGTCGAGGATGGCGACAGGGCGCGGGCTGCGATCCGGCTCCTGAGCCGGCACACTGGCGGGCAGGACACCGAGCGCTTGTTTTGGCAAAGGCGTGGCAATCGCGGGGAAAAGCTGCGGTGCAGCCAGCGATTGGATCGCCGGCGGCAGCGTTGCGCCCTTGAAGTACCATTCGCGGCGCATCTTCGACCATTTCGCGCCCGCTGTTCGCAGCGCCTCACGGTGTGGATAGGTGTCGCCGCCGATCCACCACCAATCGTCGGATTGGGTGACTGTGAGACTGTTCGTAGTGGCGGTTGGCAGCTCAGTGTCTAAACGCGACGGGGTAGCGAATGTCGCATGAGTGGGCGGGAACTTGGGACATGCACCACCATAGCTTGACGGATCGATATAGTGCGCTTGCGGCGAACACGGGAACTCCAACCAGCGCTGAGTCTCGCTTTCCCACAAATATACCCAGGTGAAACTGCCTTGCTTGCGACAAATCGCCTCGACCTGCGCTTTTTCATCGAGGGTGACGCGCAGTACGATATAATTGCGGTGTGCAGTCAGGCGTGGGCCATCGACATGCACGTAACGGTAACTGGCTTGTGGCGGTGTCATTTCTTTGGCGCGCTCTCCGAAGAGCGCGAGCAGTACATCCGTACCTGCACCATTCCCAATCTTGAAACTGGAAACGCCGCGCTGCTTCTCGGTGCCATAAGTCAGCACAGCAACGAAGTAAAAATCCGACATTGTTGAATCCTTTCGGTGAAGAAAGCGAATAAGCGGAACGTGTGCTATTCCGCATTGAGAGGAAATTGTGCTCAATATCGAAAAGATGCGTCAGCTTTTGGACACGCTTCAACAAACCGAGCTGCTCACCTTCTACGAAATCAAACAGCACAACCACGTTTATCGCCTTGAGGCCGCTGATCAGGTGCTGTTTCTCAAGCTCTACACGAAAGATTGGTACGGCGATGACATTGCGGGAACCGGATATTGCGTGGATCACGAGGTGGCTGCTTGGAATGTGCTGGGCCAAGCGGGATTAGCGATCCCGCAAGTTGTTCACGCAGCGATGACCAGCCAAAACGTCCTCAACCGCCCGTTTCTTCTCACGAAACAATTGACTGGAATGCCGCTAACCCAACTTCTGCAAATCGCCGATAACCAGACATTCGTTGACGCGCTGATTGCTGTGGGTGCCTATATGCGAATGATGCACGCCATTCAGTTTCCGTTTGCGGGTTACATCACGAGTAGTCGCCTGCCTGCAACGTTGGACGCGTCGAGTTGGCAACATCCAATATGGACTTACCAGGCATTCGAGCGTCATGCTGAGCAGACCTGGAAGCGTGATCGGGATGTCTTGTCTGGGTTTGTGCTTGACGCAATTCGTCTGCAATTTAGCCAGTATTCACAACAACTTGCGGCAGAATACACTAAACCCCATTTCACGCATGGAGATTGTCATGCCAGCCAATTTTTCCTTGTTAACGATCAGGGCACTTGGCAAGTGACGGGCGTACTCGACATGGAAGTCAGTTCTGCTGGTGACTGCGGATTTGACCTCGTAAAATTCGGCTTGGAAATGTCGGCCTTGTTCGCAGCGCAAACAAGATGGTGGGAGCCGTTTTTTGTAGGGTACGGACACGAGCCAGCGTTTACCCTGCATAAACTACGAATGTTGGCCGCCTCCCACTTTAGTTACACCTATGCCTGGCCTGGAACGCGCGCCGAGATTATGAACCACGTCTTGACTGCGGAGAGCTGGGCACAGCTTTATGATTTAACGGAGTTGTTCTCGTAAGTTCTTCGCGGTGATCGGCACGCTTCGCATCGACAGTGACTCCGTGTCTACATACGTCAGGAAGCTAAGAACGGGCAGCCGATTCAGTAGCCTGTAGACGTATTCGCCCGCGATTATTCCGACCATATCATTGGTGAGCAGGGCTTGGTCGCCCACCTGGACCAGATCGGCACAGCCGGCGGCAGGTGCAGGCGCAAGAACTGGCATCTCTATGGGTTCCGGCTCCAGCAGTTGCGGAAATAGGAGCGCTGCGTTCGGTAGATGCGTGAATTGCCCGGCCTTGAGGCAGCGCTGCACGTCCGCACGATTGGACGTGTTGCCGAGGCAGACCTGGCCGCTGGTGCGGTCATTACCACCGTCTAACCAGATTCCATGCGCTTGGCTAAGTGCAAGGCGCGCGAGGTGATTGTAGCGTCTCAAAGTTACTGCTCACTGTGTCATTCTACTTGCTCTGCGTCTCAAAATTACTGCTCACAGTTGGCGTAAAAGCTTCAATGTCAGTGGAAGATTCCATCGAATTCTCCTAGCCATTTTGGAGCA
>JBBRMW010000274.1:0-7770 GCA_038230635.1 Aggregatilineales bacterium
GCTGTTGATCGGCTTCGATGCGTCGTTCATCGGCATTGAGGCGGCGGGGCAGACGCTCGTGATCTTGACGGGCGGCATCGATTTGTCGGTGGAAACGATGGTCGGTTTCAGCAGTGTGCTGTGCGCGGTGTTGATCAGCGGTTCGCGCGAATCGGGCGGACTCAACGCAGCAGGCATCCCATCATGGGCGGCTATGCTCATTGCAATCGCGGCTGGACTCGGAATCGGCCTGTTGCAAGGGCTAATCATCACGGGATTAAATATTCATCCATTTATCGTGACGCTCGGTTTTTTCAGCATTCTACAGGGCGCATCGCTCGTTATTACGAATGGCTCGCCGATCAACATCAAAACCGATCCGATCATCGACTTTCTGCAAAACCGCATCGAGATCGGCAACGTTCAGATCGCGGTGCCGCTCATCTTAATGATATTAATCTATGCCGCAGTCTTCGTGATGCTGCGCTATACCAAACTCGGACGCTACGTATACGCCATCGGTGGCAACGAGACGGCTACGCGCTTATCCGGCGTCAATGTGACCCGCACGAAAATCCTGATCTATGGTATCAGCGGGATGCTGGCTGCCGTGTCGGGGATGCTGGTGATGGGGCGTTTGCAAACGGGCGCGTATCAGAATGGCACTGATTACACACTGACCTCGGTGGCGGCGGTCGTCATCGGTGGCACGGCACTGGCGGGCGGCAGCGGTGGCGTGTGGGGGACGATGGTCGGGGTGTTCATCATCAAGGTCGTCCAGTCGGCGTTGGTCTACCTGGATGTGCCGCCGACCGCGCAGCGCATCGTCGTGGGCATGATCATCATCCTGGCCGTCGCGCTCGACGTGATACGGCATGGTCGAATCCCAGCAGTTGGCTGGGTGCGTGCCGCGCTCGCCCGGCGGCGAACCTAGATTTGCGATCCACCCGGGCTTCGTGCTCGGTCGTTATTCGGGCAGCGGATGGATCGAGGCCGCGCCCCGTTTTGCCCTTTTTGTGTTCAGGAGGAAAAACGATGTTTAGGAAGATAAGTTTGGTAGCCCTCAGCGCGCTCACCGCAGCGTTGATCGTGGCTGCCGCCAGCACAACCGTCCAGGCGCGTCCGCAGGCACAGGCCACCGCTGCCGCGACGATGGCTGCCGCTGGCAAGTCGCACTATGTCGGTTTCTTGCCGCCCGCCTATACCAGCCCCTTCCACGTCGCCATGCGCGATGGTGCGAAGGACAGTGCCACCAAACTCGGTTGGAAGTTTGAAGATCAGGCACCCGCCAGTGAAGGTGACTTCGCCGGACAGGTGACGCTGGTGCAGCAGTTAATCCAAAAAGGGGTCGAGGCGATCAGCGTGAATCCGATCCAGGTCGAGGCGATGGTGACGGGTGTCAAGGCCGCCAATGCCGCCAACGTGCCGATCTTCATGCACAACTTCATCACCCCCCTGAGCGAAGGCAAAGTGACCGAATATATCGGTTACGACCAGTGGGGCGGCGCGGAAAAGCTGGGCGTCTATGCGTGCAGCCTGCTCGCCAAAAAGAACAACACCACCGCCGCTAAGGCGACTGGCAAGGTCTACATCCTGCTCGGTATCGAAAGCATCTTCTCGCACCGCCGCACACAGGGCTTCAAGGCTGGCTTAGCCGAAACCTGCCCTGGCGTAACCGTTGTGGGTGAGCAGACCGCCGAGTGGACGCGCGAAAAGGGCGCGGACGTGGCAACTGCGGCCCTCCAGAAGTTCCCGGACATCGATATATTCTATGGCAACAGCGACGAAATGGCGATCGGTGCTTCGCTCGCCGCTGAAAAGCTCGGCCTGAAGATCAACAAAGACTACTTCGCCATCGCCATCGACGGCAACAAGCCGACGCTCGACCTGATCAAGCAGGGCAAGTTCACCGCCACACTCGGCGTTGATCCGTTCCGTATGGGTCAGACGGTCATCGATCAGATGAACAAGCTGTTCGGTGGCGCGACGCTGCCGCAATACTTGCTGACGCCCTCGGTGGTCGTGGACACCACCAACATCGACGACTATATCGCTGGCAAGACCTGGACTGACCCGGTCGCTGGCTCCGCCGAACTCGACAACGGCAAGCCGACGGTCGATAAAAACGCCGCCATGTCCGCGACAATGGCTGCCACCATGTCCATGTCCGCGACAATGGCCGCGACGCCCTAGTCATTAAATCCGTAGCAGAAACCCTCACCCCAACCCCTCTCCCTCATGGCGAGGGGCTTCACACCGTGATTTCTCCCGTTCCCTTTCAGGTGGAAGGGGTCGGGAGTCGAGGGTTTCTGCCGATCGCTTGACTCGCCCTATTTTTGTGTTATTCTCTCATTGTTAGCGCTCACAAATCGCTTTCTATCTCAGACGCCGTAGGCAACCCCTCGTAATGCAGGATACAATTTTGATCGGGTAATTTGCGTCCAAACGCGATGTATCCATGACGCTTTTCAATGAATGAGGGTTTTTATAAATGAGTTTAACTTTTCTCGTCCTATCTACGTTTCTTGCTTCAAGCGTGGAAAGTGTGGAAGCGCTGACGATCATCCTGGCGACGGGCATCACGCGCGGCTGGTACAGCACCCTGTTGGCGGTGGGTGCTGCACTGCTGTCGCTGGCGGTGCTGGTGATCGTCCTGGGGCCTGCCATTGCCACACTGATCCCACTGTCGGCGCTGCGGGTGCTGATCGGGGTGCTGCTGTTGATATTTGGCCTGCAATGGCTTCGGAAAGCGGTACTGCGCGCATCGGGGCTGAAATCTGAACGCGATGAAGCGGCTATCTATCTCAAAGAAGTCGATGCGCTTCAGCAGGTCAAACGGAATCGCGTTTCGCAGATCGATTGGACGGGCTTCGTCGTCGCCTTCAAAGGCGTCTTTTTGGAAGGGCTGGAAGTTGTTTTTATCGTGGTCACGTTTGGCAGTTCCGCGAATAACATTCCGCTCGCCGCACTCGGCGCGGGCTTGGCCGTGCTGCTGGTGACGATCGTGGGGCTGCTGCTGCATCGCCCGTTGAGCCGTGTACCGGAAAACGTCCTGAAATTTTCGGTGGCGCTGCTGCTGATCGCGTTCGGCACTTTTTGGAGCGGCGAAGGGATCGGCGTGGTCTGGCCGGGTGAAGATTGGGTACTCGTCGGCTTGCTGATCGGCTATGCGGCGTTTTCGTGGGCGCTGGTGCTGTTCCTGCGCTCACAGCGCGCCTACGCTCCCGCCCCTGCGACAACCATGAGCGGAGGCCAGTCATGAAGATCGTGCGCGGATTTTTGACGTTTTGGTACGATTTTTTCATTGGCGACGCCTGGGAATTGGCGGCGGGCGTCGTGATCACAGTGCTGATTGTCGCGTTGTTGGCGCGCAGCCCGCTCGTGACGTTGGCATGGCTCGTCTTTCCGATCGGCATCTTGGCGTGTTTGGTCGTCAGCGTCCTGATGGTAACACGCAAGAAAAAGGCGTAAAGTAATCGTGACGAGGAAAATGATGAAGACGGATGTGGCCTGCCGCGTCCGCTCCTCCATATTCATAAATCGTAAAAATAGTTGGAAAGGTTCACTAAAACACCATGACTGACATGGCACTTCCCGTCGTTTCAACAGCCGCGCACCGCTCACCCCTGACACGCCCGGTCACACTAGCCGTGATCGTCGGCAATCGCGGATTCTTCCCGGCACACCTCGCCCAGAGCGGACGCGAGACGATCCTGCAAACGTTGGCGAAAGCGGGCATCCAGGTGATCATCCCGCCCGAAGCCGATACCAATCACGGCGCGATCGAGTCGCTGAACGAGTCGCGGTTGTGCGCCGACGTGTTCCGCACCAACCGCGATAAGATCGATGGTGTGCTGGTCACGCTGCCCAACTTTGGCGACGAGCGCGCCATTGCGAATGCGCTGCGCTTTGCCGATCTGAACGTACCCGTACTGATTCACGCCTTCCCCGATGATCCGACGCGCATGTCGATCGACGATCGGCGCGACAGTTTCTGCGGCAAGATGAGCGCGTGCAACAACCTGCGCCAGTATGGGATCAAATATACGCTCACCACCAATCATACGGTCGATCCGACCAGTGCCGAATTCATGACCGATCTGAAACGTTTCGCGGCGCTGTGCCGGGTGGTACGCGGTTTGCGCACGGCGCGACTGGGCGCATTGGGCGCGCGTCCGACGAACTTCAACACCGTCCGTTACAGCGAAAAACTGCTCGAACATTCGGGGATCAGCGTCGAGACGCTTGATCTGTCCGAGGCGTTGGGGCGCATCGATCGCCTGACTGACGATGACGCCAAAGTCGTCGCCAAGCGCGCCAGCATCGAACGCTATGCCAATGCGCGCGGCGTGCCCGATGTGGCGCTCAACAAGATGTCGAAGCTGGGCGTGGTGCTCGATGATTGGCAGACTAGCACGCAGCTTGACGCGACGGCGATCCAATGCTGGACGGCGCTCGAAGAGTTTTTCGGCGTGGTGCCTTGCACGATCATGAGCATGGCGAGCAATGGCCTGATTCCGTCGGCGTGCGAGACCGATACGGTGGGCGTGCTGGCGATGTTGGCGCTGCAACTGGCTTCCGGCAAGCCGAGCGCATTGGTCGATTGGAACAACAACTATGGCGACGATCCCGATAAGGGCGTGGTTTTTCACTGCTCGAACCTGCCCAAAGATATTTTCATCGACGAAATTCCGGTGATGGATTATCAGGCGATCATCGCGGGCACGGTCGGACGCGAGAATACCTATGGCACGATCAATGGCCGCGTCCGCGAGAATCCGTTCACGTATTTGCGCATCTCCACCGACGATCTGAATGGGCGGATGACGGCCTACGTGGGCGAGGGGCAGTTCACCAACGACCCGATCCAGACCTTCGGTGGATATGGTGTCGTGCAGGTGCCGCGCTTCCAGGAACTGCTGGCGCACATCTGCGAAAATGGCTTCGAGCACCACGTGGCGCTCAATCAGACGCGCGTCTCGCCCGTAGTCAATGAGGCGCTGGGCAAGTATATGGGCTGGCCGGTGTATTATCATCGGTGAAGCCCCAGTTTATCGCGCGTCACCTATTGCGCGGTAAATCAAGTGCATATAGACGCCCGTGCATCGCCTAGCGCCCGGGGCTAAAACCGCCGGGCTGAACCCAAATTTTGGAGAGGCTGGCGCGGCGATATGTTTGAGATGATTTTGAAGCGATAACATCGCCAGTGAGCACCCTCTCAAAACTTGTTTTTAGCCCGGTGGCTTCAGCCCCGGGCATCTGCTCAATTTTATGCAAAGAACGGAATAGCGATCGATGACCTACACAATCGGTGTGGATTTTGGCACGGAATCGGGGCGGGCGTTGGTGGTCGAAGTTGAGACGGGCCGCGAGATCGCCAGCGCCGTCCACCCTTATGCGAACGGCGTGATCGATGAACGGCTGCCCGGCGGTGACAAGCCGCTGCCGCTCGATTGGGCGCTGCAAGACCCGAACGATTACCTCGAAGTGTTCAAAAATGCCGTGCCCGCCGCGATCCGGGCGAGCGGCATCGATCCAGCACACGTGATCGGCCTCGGGATCGACTTCACGGCCAGCACGATGCTGCCGACCCTGCGCGATGGTACGCCGCTGTGCATGGTCGAAAAATGGCGGGGTCATCCACACGCCTGGGTCAAGCTGTGGAAACATCATGCCGCCCAGCCGCAAGCCGATCAGATCAATGCGACGGCGCGCGTGCGTGGCGAAGCGTGGCTGGATAACTACGGCGGCAAGATTTCGTCTGAATGGTTTTTCAGCAAGGCGTTGCAAATCTTGCAGGAAGCACCCGAAGTGTATGCGGCAGCGGAACGTCTGATCGAGGCGTGCGATTGGGTGATCTGGCAGTTGACGGGCGTCGAGACGCGCAATGCGTGCGTCGCGGGTTACAAGGCGATGGTGCAGGATGCGGGCTTTCCGTCGTCCGATTATTTCGCCGCGCTCGATCCGCGCTTCGGCGATGTGGTCGATTCGCGGATGAGCCGGACGTTTGCGCCGTTGGGTGGCCGCGCGGGTGGCCTGACCGCCGAAGCCGCCGCCTGGATGGGCTTGCCTGCCGGGATCGCGGTCGCCGTTGCCAACGTCGATGCGCATGTGACGGTGCCCGCCGTCAAGGCTACGCAGCCGGGGCGCATGGTGATGATCATGGGCACTTCGACCTGTCACATGCTGGTCGGCGATGATCTGCAAACCGTCGAAGGCATGTGCGGCGTCGTGCGCGGCGGGATCATCCCCGGCTATTATGGGTATGAGGCTGGACAGAGCGGCGTCGGCGATATTTTTGCGTGGTTCGCGGAGAACGCCGTGCCGCGCGAATATGTCGAAGCGGCGGCGAGCGCAGGTGTCGATATTCACGGCTTTTTGGAGACCGAGGCCGCCAAACAACGACCCGGCGAATCAGGCTTGATCGCGCTCGATTGGTGGAACGGCAACCGCTCCACGCTGGTTGATGCGGATTTGAGCGGCCTGCTGATCGGTGCGACGCTGGCGACGCGCGCGCCCGACATATACCGTGCGCTGATCGAGGCGACCGCTTACGGCACGCGCACCATCATCGAAGCCTTCGAGGGGCGCGGCCTCCCGATTAACGATCTCGTGCTGGCCGGTGGTCTGCCCGAAAAGAACCGTCTGCTCGTGCAAATCTACGCGGATGTGACGGGTAAACCGATCTATCTGGCCGGATCGTCACAAGCACCCGCGCTCGGATCGGCGATGCACGCGGCAGTCGCAGCGGGGGCGTATCCCGATATTGGCGCGGCTGCCGATAAAATGAGCAAACTCAAAGCTGAAGTGATCCACCCGATCGCGGAAAATGGGCGCACTTACGATCAGTTATACGCCGAATACAAGTCACTTTACGACTATTTCGGGCGCGGCACGAACGACGTGATGAAGCGTCTGAAGCGGCTCAAGTATCAGGTGCGCGAGGCGGTTACGTCATGAAACTGCCAGAATTGCGCGAAGAAGTGTGTCGGTTGCACGCCGAACTGCCCGCCTATGAGCTTGTGGTGTGGACGATGGGCAACGTGAGCGCGCGCGATCCGGCCACCGGGTTGATCGTGATCAAGCCGAGCGGGATCAAGTTCGCCGATCTGCGCCCGGACAACATGGTGATCGTGGACAGCGAGGGCGCGCTCGTTGAAGGCGATCTGACGCCCTCCTCGGATACCGCCTCGCACTGCTACATTTATCGTGCGCGCCCTGACGTGGGCGGTATCGTGCATACCCATTCGCGCTACGCCACCGCTTTCGCCGCGCTCGGCCAAGCGATCCCGTGCGTGCTGACCGGCATGGCCGACGAATTCGGGGGCGAGATTCCGTGCGGCGGCTTTGCGCTGATCGGCGGCGAGGAGATCGGTCAGGTAGTAGTCGAAACGCTGCGCGAGCATCGGAGTCCGGCGGTGCTGCTGCAAAATCACGGTGTGTTCGCGCTCGGCAAGGACGCCAACGCGGCGGTGAAGGCGGCGGTCATGACCGAAGACAGCGCGGCCACCATCTGGACGGCGCTGCAAATCGGGACGCCACTGCCGATCGCCCAGGACAATATCACGCGCCTGCACCATCGCTATAAGAACGTATATGGGCAGCCACGTTGAGGGGATTCACCTCACCCCCCGTCCCCTCTCCGCTGACGGCTTATCGTTACCCACATCTTTTAAGAGGCAGGCTGAAAAAGCTGCCAAGTGTGGGTAATGTCTTGCAAACGCTGGCAGCCACGCCACAACACCTTGACGCCAGGTTCGCCGTCGCTGCGGCGACCAAGAAAGCCGCCGA
>JBBRMW010000275.1:0-7764 GCA_038230635.1 Aggregatilineales bacterium
CGAATCGGGGCTATCGGTGCCGAGATAGCTGAGCACGAAACCAATCAGTTGATCGCCTTTCCACGCGCCGAGCAGCAGCCCGCCATTGCGCACAAGCGATACCAACATGTGCGGATAAATCACCGTCGTCGGATCGTCCCACACGGCGCGTTCCAGGGCAACCACCGCTTCAATCTCAGCCAATTTGGTGATCGGGCGGATGGTGATCTTCTCAAGTGTTGTCATGTCGCTAAGCCCTCAAACTCTCTCGTTACGCATGGCCGACGCGCCGCCGCAGAACCGCCTGGAACATTTCCGGCGCATAGTGGCGACCTCGCATATACCCGACGATCGTATCCTCGAAGCGCACCGGACGAATCCCGAACAGATCGTACAAATTGCCCAGGCCAGCGGTGCGGTTGCTCGCCAAAATGTCGTACCATTGCGGTGTGATCGGCCAGCGCGGCAGCACCCGGTGGATCGTGCCCGTCAGCCGTCGCATCATGTACGGCGGAATGGAGACGATCGCGCGTGGCGCACCTGTCACCCGCATCACCGTGCGTACCATCTCGTTGTAGGTGACGTATTCCGCGCCGCCGATCTCGATCGTGCGATCGACGGTGTTCAACGTTTCCAGACTACGGAAAAGCGCCTCCGTCAGATCGTCAATGAAGATGGGATGCAGCAGATTATCGCCTGCGCCGGGCTGCACGAAAATCGCCGGATTGCCGCGCAGCATGGCCGCGATCCCGTTCACGAAGCGATCTTCCACGCCGAATACGATCCCGCTGCGCACGATCGTATAAGCGAGGCCGCTAGCGCGCACGGCATCTTCAACGCGACCTTTGACGCGCATCAACGTAAACGCCGACGAGGGTGCCGCGCCGAGATGACTCATCAAAATGATGCGTCCGATGCGTGAGGCACGCGCCGCCGTGATCACCGATGCGGTGCCGCCCATGTCGATACGTTCGAGGTCGCGGCGGCGTCCCCACCATTGCGCGCTCGCCAGATGGAAGACGGTATGGACATCGCTCATCGCTTGGTGCAGAGCGCTGGGGTTGTGGATCGTGCCGGGCGTGATCGTCACTTGATCGAGCCAGGGGATGTGGCGCAGTGCGGGCGCACGCAGTGGCAAAATCACGCGCACGGGCAGCCCTTCGGCCAGCAAGCGCGGCACCAAGTGGCGACCGATCAGGCCAGTTGCGCCTGTTACCAGGATCATCAGCGATGGCTATCCTTCATGCACCCATTATAACAGAGGGACGCGGGCAGGGCGATTGCAAAGTCGTAGAGGGTGCATTCAGAATGAGGGGCGAGGGAAGCGCTGTGGCTGAAGGCCATCGCCCTGGCGGACGAGGCAGGCCTCGTCCGTCTCGAACTCGCCCCAATCCCTGAATGCACCCATTTCCTGACGCACCTTCGACAGCCCAGCAAGAACTGGTATAATCCGCGCGCGTTCGTGAAAGGACTCCTTTCTATATGAATCCTGAAGACATTTTTGATCAAGTTTTGCAATTGCCAGAAGATCAGCAGCGCCAGCTACAGGAGATGCTCAATCAAAGGTTTCCCTCATTGCACTGGGGTCAACAGGTGATTGCCGCGATCAATGCGCTTAGTCCTGAGATGAAGAATGATCCAGCTTATGATGATCCCGTTGCGTGGGTCAAAGAACAACGTGAAGAACACGACGCATCCCGCAATAGACAAAACGGCTGATGATAGCAGGTATCGTTGACACAACCGTTATCATCCATTTGATTCGCAGCCGACCAGAAGCACTGGCTTGGTTAGCAGGTTTGCATGATCCTCTCGGCCTTACTCCCATTACTTGGATCGAAATTATGCGGGGCGAAAATAGCAAAAGGCGCCAAACTGATGCAAAAACCATCCTCAGTCTATTTGAATTGGTGTACCTGGAACATGTCGATCAGCAATGGGTAATGAATGCTGTCGAGCGAGACTCGGGAAATCATATGAATGACTGCATGATTGCAGCAGTGGCTTATCGGTTAAATGTTCCCGTTTACACACACAATTTAGTTGATATGCAGCAGGTTTTGCCACGTTGGAAGGTTATTCGTCCCTATCCGATAGAATAACCTTGCGCCAACGAAAACAAACCCTCGTTTCCGCCAATAAATGATAGACTGGGCGTTTTCGCCCTGTAACGCTCCCGCTGCTTGGCGCATGATTTCCTGACGCGCCTTCGACAGCCCAGCAAGAACTGGTATAATCCGCGCGCGTTCGTGAAAGGACTCTTTTCTATATGAATCCGATGGACTACGCGCGTATCCTGCTGCGGCGCGGTTGGATCGTCGTGCTGGCGGTCATCCTGGTGACGGGCAGCGCGTTCGTTTTCAGCAAAATTCAGACCCCCGTGTATCGTTCGACGCAGCTCATTTTGATCGAGCCAGCGCGCAACGACTTCGGGCTGACCCAGACGCTCGTTGATCTGTTGAACAGTTACCAAAAGTGGATGCAAACCCGCACCCTGGCCGGACAAGTGATCGACACCCTGAAACTCGATCTGACACCCGATCAACTGGTGGGGGTGGTCTCGATCGTGCCCGAGCGCAACAGTGACTCGATCAGCGTCGATGTCGATATGACCAATGGTGAGGTCGCTAACAAAGTGGCGCGCACCTATGGCGAGTTATTCCGGCAGTGGCGCGTCCAGCAAAGCGAACCCCTTCAATTGCAGGATCGCATCAACGCTGAACTGCTCGATACGCCCTCCTATCACCTGATCAAGCCGACGACACAGACGAATGTGCTGGCCGGCGCGCTGCTGGGCGTGCTGATCGGCGGCGTGATCGTCTTTTTGCTCGAAACGTTGAGCGCGAACATCATGCGGCGCGGACTCGACATCGAGCGCTATTTGGAGCTTCCCGTTTTGGGCAGCATCCCCGAAAGCACCGGGAAAGGCGTATAAATCATTTATGGCAACCACCGTCAACCTGATCACGATTCACGAGCCGCGTTCCGCCGCCGCCGAAGCCTATCGCACACTGCGCACGAATCTGATGTTCGCCGCGATCGAAAAACCCGTCCATACGCTGATCGTCACTTCGCCGATGCCCGAAGATGGCAAGAGCACAACGCTCGCCAATCTTGCGGTCACGCTGGCGCAGAGCGGTCACAGCACAATCATCGTCGATGCCGATTTGCGCCGCCCGACGCAGCACACCTTGTGGGGGCTATCGAACGAGCATGGACTGTCATCGCTGATGCTCGATCCGAAGCTGATGGATACGCCGCCGCTGCAAAGTACGAGCGTCGCGCATCTGAGTGTGCTGACCAGCGGGCCGACGCCGCCCAATCCGGCGGATTTGATCGTGTCGGCGCAAATGGAAGCGGTGATCGCGGCGTTGCGTTCGCGCGAGGATTATGTGCTGTTCGATGCGCCGCCCGTGCTGGCTGTCACCGATGCGCCGCTGCTGGCCTCCAAGCTGGATGGGCTGCTGCTGGTGATCAAAGCCGGGACGACGCGCCGCGATCAGGCCGAGCGTGCCCGTGATGTGTTGGCGCGCGCGCATGTGCGGATCATCGGCGTGGCGTTGACCAATGCGCCGAAAGATAACGCCACAGCGGGCTATTGACAGCCTCTGAGGGCAGGGCGCAGACGCGATATGAGCCGACCAAAAAGCGGGGATAGGTACGATTCGGCGTGAAACAAGTGGTGCAGTCGCCCCGCGATGGAGCGCTGAGTGTGCTGGATGTGCCCGCGCCGATTTTGCGTCCGCCCGGAATCCTGGTGCGCACGCGGGCGAGTCTGGTTTCGGCGGGGACGGAGCGTGCCATGTCCGCTTTCGCACGCAAGAACCTGCTGGCGAAGGCACGCGCGCGGCCCGATCTGGTGCGGCGGGTGCGCGACAAAGCGCGCCGTGATGGGTTATTGAGCGCTGCCACGAGCGTCTGGGCGCGCCTCGATCAGCCGATGCCGCTCGGTTACAGCTTGGCGGGTGAGGGGCTGGCGGTCGGCGTGGAGGCGGGTGCATTCCACGTCGGCGAGCGGGTGGCATGTGCGGGCGCGGGTTATGCCAATCACGCCGAAGTGGTCTATGTGCCGCGCCATTTGGCTGTGCCGCTGCCCGACTCGGTAAGCGATGAGGCGGGCGCATTCGTCACGCTGGGTGCGATCGCGTTGCAAGGCATCAGGCAGGCGGACGTGAAACTCGGCGATCGGGTGGCCGTGATCGGTCTCGGTCTGATCGGGCAGATCGCGGCGCAGATATTGCGAGCGGCGGGCTGTCGCGTGCTGTCGATCGATCTCAATCCGGATCGCGTTACGTTGGCGCGGACGCTCGGCGCACATGAGGGGTGCGTTAATGCGGAGGCCGAAGCGGTCGCGCGGCTCTTCACGGATGGGCATGGCTGCGACGCGGTGCTGATCGCGGCAGATACGCGCAGCAGCGAACCGATCGCGCTGGCTGGACGGATCGCGCGCGATCGGGCGATCATCGTGGCGATCGGCGCGGTCGGGCTGACGATTCCGCGCACGCTCTACTATCAAAAAGAACTCGATTTTCGGCTGAGTCGTTCGTATGGGCCGGGACGCTACGACGCGGAGTATGAGGAAAAAGGGCGCGATTACCCGATCGGCTACGTGCGCTGGACGGAAGGTCGCAACATGACTGCCGTCGTCGATTTGCTGGCGACGGGCGCACTGAACGTCACGCCGCTGATCACACATCGCTTCCCGATCGCGGATGCACCGCGCGCGTATGCGGTGCTCAAGGGCGCGACGGCGTTGGGGGTGGTGCTAACGTTTGGGGGAGAAGGCCTCACCCCCGCCTCTTTGCTGGAAACCCTCACCCCCAGCCCCTCAGCGTTTACCTCACCCCCAGCCCCCTCAGCGTTTACCTCACCCCCCAGCCCCCTCTCCGTCATCACGGAGAGGGGGAGTCGGACGATGCGGCTGGGTGTCATCGGGGCGGGAAGTTTTGCGACGGCGACGCTGCTGCCCGCGATCCGCTCGGTGACCGCGATCGAACGTGCCGCGATCACGTCGGCGTCGGGGCTGAGTGCGCGGGCCGCCGCCGATCGGTTCGGGTTCGCGCGGGCCGCCGCCGATCTGCCGGATATGCTGGCCGATCCCACGATCAACTGGCTGGCAATTTTGACTCGCCACGATCAGCACGCGGCACAAGCAATCGCAGCGTTGGACGCGGGTAAGGATGTCTTTGTCGAGAAGCCGCTGGCGCTCAATGCGGAGTCGCTGGCGGTGGTTTTGGCGGCGCAAGAAAAGAGCGGGCGACGCCTGATGGTCGGCTTCAATCGCCGATTCGCGCCAATGGTGCGGGAGTTACGCGACTTTTTCGGCGGATCGGACGATCGATCGCCACTGATCGGAACCTGTCGCGTCAACGCGGGCGCGCTTTCGGTGGAACATTGGACGCAAGATCCCGCGATCGGCGGCGGGCGGCTGATCGGCGAGGCTATCCATTTCGTCGATCTGCTCACATTTTTGATCGGCGCTTTGCCCGTGCGAGTCTATGCGGCGGCGCTGCCTTCGACGCTGCCGACACCCGATGAGGCCACCATCACGCTGCATTTCGCGGATGGCTCGATCGGCACGATCGTGTATACGGCGGGCGGCGTCGGAGCATTCGGCAAGGAGCGGATCGAACTGATCGGCGACGGCAAGATCGGGATTTTGGACGATTATCGACGGCTCGATCTGATCATGGAGCGGCGGCGGATCGTGCGGCGGGCATGGCTGCGACGCGACAAAGGTCATCGGGCGGAATGGGCGGCGTTGGCGGCGATCGTGGCGAGTGATGCGCCTGCGCCGATTCCGCTGGCGGAGATCGCGGCGGTGCATCGCGCAACGTTTGCGATCGCGGAGAGTCTGCGACGAGGTGAGCCTGTCTTGTTGGGGAAATAAAAAACGAGACGTTCGCTTGAACATCTCGTTTGTGTGCCGAGGGTGGGACTTGAACCCACGACCCTGCGATTTTCAGTCGCATGCTGCTACCAACTGAGCTACCTCGGCATCTGAGGCTACGCAGCTGATCGTATCATCGATCGGAAAGTTGGTCAAGGCTGGATGCAGAGCAGCCAGGGCGATTGCAAAGTCGTTTACCCCACCCCCAACCCCTCCCCATTTCATGGAGAGGGGCGCCCGGAGACGGCTGATTCCCCCTCTCCACGCCAGTGGGGAGGGGGCTAGGGGGTGGGGTAAATGGACGTCTGAATGGTTCTTGCTGACTTTGCAATCGCCCTGCCTGAGCGAGAGGGATGGTGGCTGAGGGCTACCGCTACTGGGTAGCCACTGCCGTCGGTTTGGGCGTATGGGTCGGCTTGGCGACTTTTGTCGGCTTGGGCGTGGGGGCTGGGGTACCCTTCGGCACCAGATCGGCGGGCACTTTGCCCCACGACGCCGTAAAGCCAATCAACGCCTTTTTGCCACCGAAGCGGTTTATGTCCGAGCCATCGGCATTCATCACCTGAAGCCCTTGTGAGGACGCCGACGTGAAGACGATCTTTTTGCCGTCCGGGGACCAAGCTGGCGATAATGCACCCGTCACCAGAAGACGCAAGTCGGTGCCATCGGCATTCGCTACCGCAACACCGTTCCCACTGAGAGGATTTATGTTCTGGCCGGTTGGGTCTGTGTCGGTGGGTTGTACCTGGAGCAGCACCTGCTTCCCATCTGGCGACCAAGCGCCACTCAGCGCCGCGAATGATTTCTTATCCTCGGTGATCAGCTTGGCGGCAAACGGCTTTGCGCCGCTGCCATCCGCCGCGACCACGTACAAACCGAAATATCCGAATGGCGAAAACAAAATCTGCTTGCCATCTGGCGACCATGATGACGGCGCAACACCGTCGAACACGGTGGGAGCGTATTCCCTGAATGTCACTTCATCGCCGATGGGCAGTTTATGCTCCTCGGTGCCATCGGCGTTGATGGCATACAGACCACTCCCACCCTCGGCTTTGTCGCGGATTGAGACGAACACGATCTGTTTGCCATCGGGCGACCAGCCCGGCCCCCGGTTGTTAGTCGCTGGAGTCTTAGTCAGCAGCCGTGGCGTGGTACTCCCAATCTCCCACACGTAAATGTCGAATTTCTGTTGCAGGCCGAACTTGTCTTTTGATTCGAGGTATGCGATAGATTTACCATCGGGCGATAGCACCGGATTGAATTTAGTCGTGCCTGTAGCCGATATCAGGGCAACATTGTTGCTGCCATCGGGATCGATCATGTCTAGCGTATCGGTGGCAAAGGTCGTACCGGCGACAAAGACGATCTTTTCCACCAGATCGGCTTGTGCCGCTATAGGGTTGGCACGGGTGGTGGTAGGCACGGCTAACAACGCAAGACACAACACGACCTTGACGAAAAAAAGAGAAGGTAAACGCCTCAAAAACATCTGGATTTCCTCACATAGCGCTGCAAATAGATCGACATGCAGGTCAATCTGCGCGTCGACAATCAGCTCTTTTTAGCATATAGTGAAATCTTGCGCAAGGGAAATAACCCGGAGTCCCAGGCAGGGCACATGCAAAGTCCCAAAATGGGTGGGAGAGCATTCTCCGCAGCAGCAGCGAGGTGATCGGAGCGCCTTTTCTCCCCTTTCCCCATCAGAGCGTGTCTGGAAAGCTCTCAAGGGTTGAGGTTTTTTGCCCGATCCTTCGACTTTGCAATCGCCCTGCCAGAGCAGCGAGAGGGGGTGCATTCAGGGATGGGGGCGGGATTTGGGAATGGACAGACCCCTCTACCTCGGCCCCTGCGCTTGCCTTGCAAATAGGCGAAAGAACCCCTCTATCCCCAGC
>JBBRMW010000276.1:0-7723 GCA_038230635.1 Aggregatilineales bacterium
CTCTGCCGACTTCATTTTTTGAATGGATTGATTCAGAACTGTGGGAGCATTTTCCTTTACAGAAACCATTCCACCCCAAGGCTGAGCGGTTCTGAAATTTGTCCAATTGGGCATGAATTGCGCATAACAATATTGTCCGCAAGCGGTGTTTCCGAACCCGCATCCTGTATATGGAGACAGAGTATGAGTAAACGGATACGGAGCAGATGCAAGAAACCCCTTTTTTTGTGGAGTAAGGATTGTCTGGACGTTACGGGTTTCGGTAATCATATTAGAACCTTTGGTCTATTTACATCCTATTATACTGGTTTTTAATCTTTCTCGGTATAGAGTTTTGCCAATGACCGAAGCTGTTCGAGCGCAGCTTGCCGCGCCGCAGTCCGTGTTACATCGTTGTAAGTGCTGGTTGTATTGTCCTCAACTAGAGCAGCTAATTATACCCGCGCTGGCGATAATTTTCCGCATGAGCCGCGTTCCGGCACATCTGCAACAGGTGTTTGGCAGGCCCATGTGTGCTGTGGATGGCTGTAACCACGCTCACAGCACAGTTCACGTTGCTTCGGGGATGAGGGCATAATCTGCTGAAGTCATCAGCACATTGCGCTGTAGGTCGTGAAATGGGCGACCACAGCGCCGTCCCAGGTGCAGCATTAGCTGCACACGGTGCGCTCCAACGCGCACCGTTCCCCCGTAGCGCGCAGCGCAAGGGGCGAGCCTTTAGCTCGCTACCGCGCGCGCAAACTCACTCCCGACGAGTTCGTCCAATTGCGCGCGCTGGTAGACGCTGCGGCTCAACGCCGCAGCGGATGGCCGCCAGCCAGGGCGGCCATGCTACGTAATCTGCAACTCCCGTGCTTCACAGCCTGGATCAGAGGGGCCAGCAATAACAGGGATCCAATCCTGCCCTATCCGTAACGTTCAACGCTTGTGCATGGGTGCGGTTCGTCATGTTTAATCGTGTCTACAGCGCTGTTGGATAGCCATCGCGCCGCGTATATACACCATCTGGGTTAGACATCCATCGTTGGACATGGACGCAACTGCTAACGACCAGACACAGTTTCACCCGCAAGTCTAATCCTGTCTGATCCATCGAAACGTGATGATAGCGCGGATAGTACAAAAACAATCCACCAATGAATTTCCAAACGCCCCAAACTCGGTTTCAACCCGGATAGGCCGTCCTTAACTGTGCTGAACTCGGCTTGAACCCGGTTCCTTTCCACGATCCAAAAACCGTCTGTTGAAAGATTTACTTGACCCCTCAAACCTGCTCAGGTGTCATCTGCTGGATGGGTCATTGTTGATAGCGGCGAGACGTGGCATATACCATGTGGTGGTCTCGGCTAGACCGCTCACGGTAGGACTAACTCAAAGCATTCTGATAGTTTGGCTAATGTTATGGGCAGGTGGGCTCGTTGCCAACAATACCATATCGCATACGCTGGTCATTGTCGAGATTGGTACTGTCCCGAATAAAATCGCGCGAGTTCAGATACGCACACGCAGCGGCTATCGTATCATTGACTTCCGTCTGCCAAATGTGGGCCTGCATATCGAGGCCACCGCTTAACACGAATCGGCCATCTTCGGAGAAAGCAACATCAAGGACAAAGCGCGTGTGCCCGACAAACTCGCGGCGCTCTTGGCCGGATTGCACATCCCACAAACGTACCGTCTGGTCAGCGCTGCCCGTCAGAATGCTTTGCCCATCAGGTGAAAACTTCACGCTGAAGATAGTGGCGGTGTGACCACTAAAAACGCGAATCTGCTGACCTGAAGTTGCATCCCACAAACGTGCCGTTTGATCGCCACTGCCCGAAAGCACGAAGCGGCCATCCGGTGAGTAGGCCACGCTCCAGACTGCGTTCGTGTGACCCTTCATCTCTCGGATCGGCTGACTCGTTTGCACATCCCACAAGCGAACCGTTTGATCGGTGCTGCCCGTGACGATCAAGCGATCATCGGGCGCGAAGGCCGCTGACCGGACTGCCGCCGGATGAGTGAACTGCTGGACTTGTTTACCGGTAGCCGTCTCCCACACATAGGCGTTGTGGTCCGTGCTGCTAGTCAGTATAGACTGCCCATCGTGTGAAAAGGATACACTGGTCAGATAATCAGGACTCCCATTTTTCAAAAATGCCTGCACCTTTGCGCCAGTTTGAACATCCCATAACTGCGCGTTGTTGTTGCCATCCCCCGTTAACAAATATTTGCCATCGGGTGAAAAGGCGACGGCAACCACAGAATACTTCGCCTGGGGCTGGCGAAGCCACAATTGCTGTCCGTTTTTCAAGCTCCAGAGCCGCGCCAGTTCATCTTTACCAACGGTGGCCGCGAGTGTGCCATCCGGCGAAAAAGCGACGCCGTTAGTCTGGTAAAGATTTCCGGGCAAAATCAGAGCAGGATTAGCGCGCGTCAGGGCTTTGAACAGCGCCGCGTCCGCCGGAGCCGTGTAAGCGGCTCGGAGTGCGCGAATGCCAAGCAGCATCGCTGTTTTGTTGGTTTCATCAGCATTTTGTTGCAGCAATTTATCGGCTTCGGCGGCCAGTCGGAGCGATTCAATCTCGCCACGTTGCGTGACCAGGCGCGCATTGACAGCAGATAGCGTAAGTGAGATGGGCGTAAGTGTTGCAGGGATCGGTGCTAATGTTTGCTCGGCCTGGGCGACTGAGGTATGGGCCGCCCCAACCTGATCATCGGCTGCACGCAGCGTGCCCGGAACAAGCGTCAGGGTGCGCTCAATAGCAACGATCTGGGTATTTGCTGCGTTGACATTTCCCTGCGACGTCGCTTGCATGACGGTGGCCGTTGCCAGGTTCGCTCTCGCCTGATTTGCGGCAAAATTGGAGGTCGCCAATCGATTGTTGCCAATCGAAAGCGCGGTCTGAACGGCTATCGAGGTCGAGGAAATTGGCGTTAAGGCTTCAACCGCACGCGCCACATCGGTCCGGGCAGCGGCGACCTGAATTCCTGCCGAAGTGACCTGTCCATTGGCGGATTGCAGCGTGAGCGGGACGGGCGTCAAGGTGCGTTCGACCACCGCCAACTGATCTTGCGCTGTTGATACAATTGCCAGCAGCGTCCTTTGTTCGTTCTCGGCGGTTGCCACATCGTTCAGGGCCTTCCCTTGAGCGAAGGTCGCCGTTACCAATTGTTCAGCGCCTTGTGCCAATGCACCCCGCATCGCACTCAATGTGCCTGAGACAGGTGTGAGCGTTTGTCCGGCCAGGACCACGCGCACCTGCGCTGCACCAACCTGGGTTTCGGCAGCATATAAAGTGACCGGGACGGGAGTCAACGTTTGCCCAGCGCGTACAATCTGTTCCTGTGCATTGGTCGCCGATGAGTAGGCTACACCCGTTGTAATGAGCGCCAGAAGTCCGATAACGCCCGCGATCAAGGCGGCTCGTTGAAAGCGTGTTGCCCGTGAGAGCGCCGCTTCTTTGGCCTGTCGTTCGGCGTGGGCTGCGCGCTCGGCGGCCTCGGCGGCCTGGCGTGCCAAGACCAATTCGCGCGCTTGGCGATCCTGCTCCGCTTTTGCCTGCTGCTGCTGGTCAGCGAAAGCGGCATTAAGAAATTCCGATTCATCGGCGCTGACGGCGTTCCGCTGTGCCCAGGCACGCGCTTCTTCCAATACCGTTCCGCGATATAAATTATCGGCGGGTTTGTCGCGTTCAAGCCATCCGCGCGCGTCGGTGCTAATCGCCTGTTGCAAGCGAATATCGTCACGTGCTTCCCAGAGCCAATTGGCGAGTTGTTTCCACTCGCGGATCAGAGCCTCATGACTCACTTCAATTGTCAGCGTGTCGCCCATTTTATTTGTCGTTAAAAGGCGCTGTCTGACGAATAGGCTGACGCATTCCCGCAAAATATCGGTTTGCCGGGCGTCGGGCAGCCGGAGTTCCGTCAGAGGGGCGCGACGGCGTGTACTATCCTGCTCTGAAGCACCCGGTTCGATAAGGCGCAAAAACAGGAAACGGGCGAAACGCCGATGTTCATCCGTTGGCAGTGCCCGATACGTTTCTTCGGCATGTTTAGCGAGCGCCCCTTTCACACCGCCAATCGCCCGATAGGCGGCATCGGTCATGCGATGCCCCTCCCGGCGCTGAAACAACTGATCGAGCGTAAATTGCAAGAGCGGCAGTGCCCCCGGTTGTTCGCGCACCTCGAAGACCAGATCGGCAACCAACCCAGGATCGAAGGTCATCTGCACATCCGGCAGTGCCGCTGGTTTTTCGATGACATCGCGCAAATCTGAAAGAGACATCGGGAGGATAGCGCGCGTATTAGTCTCAATCAGTTTGCCCAATTCTGGATAGTTCATCGGACGGTCGTAAAAATCAGCGCGCAGTGTAAGCGCGACGACCAGACGGCTTTCGGGTTCTGTGATGGCTGTCGTCAACAGATCAATGAACTGCCGTCGCTCAGACTCCTCGACCGTTTGCGTGAAGAGTTCCTCGAATTGATCGACGAGAAGCACGATTTGCATGGTAGCCCGTTTTACCAGCCGACTGGCAAGCAGATGCAAACCGCGCCCAGTCGCTTGATCAAGGTCTTCACGGATAACATTCATGCTTCGTTCAGGCATTGCCTGGGAAAGCACCAGAGTCAGTCGCTCCAAGGGATGGGTTCCGGGAATCAAGGGAAGCAGCACGAACCAATCCTTGTGGCGTTCCTGGAGATGCGGCAGTAAGCCAGCCATCGCAACGCTGGATTTCCCTGATCCGCTTGGCCCGACGATGGCAACAAAGCGCGACGCTTCTAACCGTTCGGCCAGTTCCGCAATCAGGCTATCACGCCCGAAAAAATCGCCGCGTTGTTCCGCCGTGAAGGCTTCAAGGCCCCGGTATGGGTTACGCGGTTCAAAATCGAGGAGAGGCGCTTCGCTCTCAACGGTGGGGCCGGTCGTGCCCAACACCTGAATAACTTCAACCAACCCAATTTCGTAGCGATCATCACGCAAATCGACGAATTGGATTTTGCCCATACCCAATGGGATGCAATCCATCCAATGCTTCCCGGCAGCCCAGATCGGAATGACAGGTCGGCCTGACATTTCGGCAATTGCTAGCTCATCTTGAACGTAGTTCGACTGGCGCGAGTCGGGCGAAGCCACGAGCAGGATCGCGCGTGATTGACTGATCGCATCACGCAGCGCCTGTTCCCAATTGCGAGTCCCTGGCTTGAGGCCACGCTTGTCGATCCAGACCGTGATCCCATGCGCTTGCAAATCCCTGATCAGGCGGTCAACAAAGACTCTGTCGTTCCGTGAATAGGAGATAAACGTGGTTTGTGGTTCCGCGGCTTGAGTCATCATCCACCGACTATCAATTATCTACAGATTACGCGATGTAAGTGTACACGCACATAACAAACGTACCAAGCTCTAGACTGGACATTGGACAAAACGAATGAACAGCACGAAAACAAACCGACAATAAACTCACAAACGCCCCAAACCCAGATTCAGCACGGATAGTCCGTCCTTAACCGGGTTGAACTCGGCTTGAACCCGGTTTATCACGTCTCACCCAAATCTGAACCATTTCTGACCCGTTACAGTTCGTAATCTTCGGCTGCGCATCGCACAATCGGGCCTGTTGGTACTGATGAAACTATTCGGGTGTGAAGATGAGCAGCCCAACCTTTTATAAAGTCTCTGCACGTGGAAACGTCAGTCGTGGGTAGGCGAATTGTCTATCAGGTGCCGCCCGCTGAATCAATCGACGCTTGCGCGCAGCACATTTGCCACGATCTATCCAAGAAAGTTTCTGGGTCTTTCGACACGCCGGATGTTGTCTGGGGTTTCGCGGAGTTCCTGAAGGTTGTGGCCGAGATCGCTGTTAAGCAGGTCAACCAGGACGCGGCTTGGTCGGACGACGATGGCGCTGAACCGGTTGACAAGTCCGACGAACAGCAGTAATCTGTGTGCAGAAGCGAGTACAGAGATGCTACCAACACCTCTGCACTCTGAGCCGACGCACTACATGTACTAGCGCAGCGGCCTACCGACAACTCTACCGAGTCGGCTGGCCTTGTGCTACCCGATCCAAAAAGGAGAGTTTGTCATGCCAGGTAAGAAATCCCCTTCTCAAGCACAAGCCTCACACCGTAACGTGGCCCTCTGCTACGTCCGCTTATCCATCACCCAGTCTGAAGACGACGAGAATAGCCCTGAACGCCAAATCGCCAACTGCGAGGAGTATTGCAAGTTCATGGGCTGGAAGTCCGAATTATACAAAGATGCTGAGGGCCACAAATCCGGCACCAAAGAAGAGACGCGCCCCGAATGGCTCAAGTTGAAAGCGCGCATCGGTGACCCGGATGTGGTCGCGCTGGTCGCCAACGATCTGTCGCGTTTCCATCGGAAAGGTTTCCGCATGGGTCAACTCGTCGAACTGTGCAAGCAATACGACCTGCAGCTGGTAAAGGCGGCTGAGAAGCGAAACCTCGACATCAACGATGTGACCGTCACGATGTGGATCATGATGGAAGCATTGTTCAACGAATACTACGCCGAAGACATCTCGCGCAAGATGATCGACAGCGCCCGCTATCGCAAGTCGAAGGGCATTGTCGTTGGTGGTGTGCCGTTCGGAACCATTCGCCCCAAAAAGGATGGCAAGAGTGGCTACCTGGAACGCAGTCCCTTCGGTGTGTGGCTGTTGAACGATGGCAAAGTCGTTGAAGGGATTGAGGATAAATCGCCTGATGACGCCCAAGCGGTATGGCGCAGTTATGCTGACGCTGCCGAATGTACCTTGCGGCTCTATGCGGATGGTCGCTATGGACTGCGCGCGATTGCCGAACAGGTCAACCAGCACGGCTACTATTTTCGGAACGTAGACGGCATCCCCGTGCCATTCAGCCGGGAAAGCGTGCGTGGGGTCATCGCCAATTGGGTTGAATATGGCGGGGCAATCGTCGGCAGCCGTGCCCGCAACCGTCGTGCCAAGAATGTGACCGTCGAGAACGTCACGTTGAACCCTGACCGCGCCATTTTCGACGTGGATTTATGCTACCGGGTTGGCAAGGTCCGTCAGGAACGCTCGCGGGACAAGATGCGTTCAGTCGATTTTGGTGTTCATGTGGATGCCAACATCTACCCGCTTTCCAAAATCACCTTCTGCGCGCATTGTGATCGACTGGCGGCTGAGTCGGGCGATCCGTCGCTCAAGACTTATCTGACTGGCTTGCACGCCAGCAAGAACAAGCCGCGTTACCGCCATAAGGAAACCAAGCACAAGTGCGGCGCGCTGAACCGCTCCGTGATGGCTGATGTCCTCGAAGCCGACTTTGCCCGTTTGGTGAGCTTGTTGATTGTCCGGCCCGAAGCGGTGCCGATCATGGCGCGCTGGTTCGCCGACCTGAACCGTCAGAACCAGACGGAAGACAAGCGCGCCGAAATCCTGGCCGAAATCAATCACCACAAACAGCGGATTCAGAACGCCAACGCGATGTTTCGTAAGGCGCACCTGAGCGAAGCCGAGTGGGAAAACGACATCGGCGAATGTGAACATCAGATCGAACTGCTCCAAGCCAAGCTCAGCAATGAGTACGAAGTGCAAATGATGATGGAGCTAACCGCCAACAAGATCGGGGACATTCAGAAGAACTGGACATTGGCGACCAACAGTGACCGACAGGGGTTCGCCCACAGCTTGTTTGAGGAAATCATCTACGACCTGGACACGCGCCGGATTGTCAGCTTCAAGATGAA
>JBBRMW010000277.1:0-7686 GCA_038230635.1 Aggregatilineales bacterium
ACAGCAGCGCGGAAATAACGAGACAGATTGCCCTTACCCCTCACTCCCCTCTGCCGCAAGCGGCTAGAGTTATCCATGGGCGGCTACCCGCCACAAAGGGATGAAAATATCGCGGTGTCTCGGTGTGACTCCCCTTTCCCCCCGCTTGCGTGGGGGAAAGGGGTGGGGGGGATAGAGGGGTTCTCCACCGTCTATTTTTGCAGGGCTTTCAAACGGTAGTTGTTCCCTGTGATTACTTCCGCTCTGCTGTACTAGCTGGATTAGAGTGAGTGCAAGACCCATTTTCAGCGCGCCTTACGAACCGAACTTTCGCGCACGATCAGTTCTGCGGGCAGCAAGTACGGTTCGGCAATTGTATATGCGCCATCATCGCTGTCGAGTCGTTCCTCGATGATCCGAATTAAGGTCTGGACGGTTAGGCCGCATTTCTCCGCCCAGGGCTGCCGAACCGTCGTCAGAGGCGGCCAGAAGCACGCGGATTCCGGAAAATCATCAAAGCCAACGACACCGAGCGAGTCTGGCACCAAACGGCCAATTCGGTGTGCTCCGAGCAGTACGCCGAGCGCCATCTGATCATTGCAGGCAAACACGGCGTCTAGCTCAGGATACTGTGTAAGCAGTCGATAAAAGCACTGCTCACCGCTTTCGGCAGTCCAATCGCCTTCGATGATCTGGCTGGCTTGGCTCGTTAGCCCCGCCGCGCTTAGAGTTTGTTCCCAACCCTCGCGTCGCTTGAGAGTGGCAGCACTCCGCGCTGGCCCGATAATGAGACTTATGTGGTGGTAGCCTTGCGCTAGCAGATGTTCAACAGCGAGTCTGGCTCCTGCCACCTCGTCGATAACGACGGGCTGATAGACCCCCTCGACGGGATCTCCGATCGATACCAGCGGCACGGGTACGCTGTCGAACGGCGGATGAACCTGCTCGTCCCCCAAGCTGGCAACCGCCCACAAGACGCCATCCACTTGCTGCGATTGTAGAATTTTCAGCACGTGTGAACCGTTCGATTCGGCATCGTGGATAAATTGCGGCAACAATGAGTAATCCCACTTGAGCGCCTGTCGATCGAGTTCAACGAAAAGCGCGCTAGGGCCATAAAAGTTGAGATGCGAAGCGATCACTCCGAGCATGAAACTGCGTTGACGGGTCAAGCTGCGCGCAACCGCACTCGGCTCGTAGTCGAAGTGAGCAATGATCTCTTGAACTTTGCGTCGCTAAGATCACCGCTGACATCGATGCCGGTCCGGTGGGTGCCCAACTGCAGGAAGTGCTGCGGACGGCGCTCAATCGTGTCTGGACAGGTGATTTGTCGGGTAAAGATGCATTCGCGCAGACCGAAACGCAGTGGATCAACATCCTCAAGGATGCGGGTCTTTACAAGTAAAAAACAGGGCAGTAATGGAGGACGGCCCAGCATGGCTGCTCTCCATTAACCGCGCTGCCGCACGACTCGGCGAGGAGTGCGGCGGTCAGGGTTATTTTTTCGGAGACTGTCTATGCTCAAAAATGTCGCGGTGGCGGGCGAACCCGTACAGGCGCGCACCGATCGCAGTCGCACTCCCCGCCGCCACTTTCGGTGGACGCCGTACTGGTTCATGCTGCCCGCACTGATCGTGCTCGGCGTTTTCATCGTGATTCCGATCGGCTATGCTTTTTTGCTGAGCTTGTATCGTTATCAGTGGAACATGCCGAATCTGGCGACGCCATTCATCGGCCTGAAAAACTACACGGATATTTTCAGTAACACCGATCTGCTGAATTCGGTGGGCTGGACGCTGGCCTTTACGGTGGGCAGCGTTTCAATCGAGTTCGTTTTGGGATTCTCGCTGGCGCTGCTATTAAACGCGCGGCTGATGGGTCGACTGCGTGGACTCCTGCGGGGCGTCTTTCTGATCCCGATGATGATGTCCGGCGCGGTCGCGGGCTTCATGTGGCGAATGCTGTTTGACCCAGAGTATGGCCCGATCAACCATCTGTTGAGCCTGATCGGAATCGGGCTGATCCACTGGTTCACCGATGGCACAGCCACAAAACTTGCCGTGATGACCGTCGATATCTGGTTGGCAATGCCGTTTATCATGCTGGTTTTGTTGGCGGGTTTGCAGGGCATCCCCGAAGCGTTATATGAAGCCGGACGCATCGATGGGGCCTCATCTGCCCAGTTATTCGGCTTTATCACCGTGCCGCTGCTGCGATTCCCAATCATGATCGCCTTGATCATTCGCTCAATGGACGCGCTCCGCATCTTTGACCTGATCTTCAGCCTGACAAAAAATGGCCCCGGCTATGCTACCTCGACGGTGGTGCTCTACACCTATCACTATGCGATGGATTACTTCCAAATGGGCAAGGCGTCGGCCATTTCGTTTGTGTTCCTGATAATCATCGCCGCGATCAGCGTGGTCTATATGCGACTGCTGTGCGCCGACGAAACGGCCTGAACTGCCGAGGAGAATCGATCGATCATGCCGCCAATTACGCCAACTCAACCGCGCCCGCGTCACCGTCAGACAACATGGGTGACGCGCATCGCCTTTTATGGGGCACTCGCTTTCTTTCTGCTATGGACACTCGGCCCGATCTATTGGGTAGTGGCGACTTCATTCAAAAGCGGCGGACAGCTTTTTACATGGCCGCCCACGTACATCCCGAATCCGCCTGTGCTGTCCAATTACATCGAAGCTTTCCTCGTGCGTCCGATTCCGGTGTATTTCCGCAACAGCTTGATCGTGGCGGCTGTTTCGACACCGCTCTCGGTGGCGATCGCGGCGCTGGCCGCGTTCGGCTTGTCGCGCTACCACTTTCGCGGCAAAAATGGCCTACTCTTTTCGATCTTGCCCGATTCCGCCGCGCCTGACCGTCACACTTATCAATCGATCTTCGATACATTCTATCGTGGCTTCTTCGAGGCGCGTGCCCGCACCGCGATCGTCCATCCGGCGCAGCCTTTCGAGGAGTATGCGGTGCTGGTTGTGCCCGCGCTATACGTCGCCGATGAGGCGCTGCTGACGCGCCTCGTCGCGTATGCCGAGCGCGGCGGCCATTTGCTGCTGACTTTCCACTCCGGCTATGCCGATGAGTTCAATCGTGTGCGAGCGGTTCGCGCGCCAAGTTTGCTGCGTGCAGCCTGCGGGATCAGCTATCAGGAATATTCCAATCTGGCGCAGCCGCTGACTCTGAAGGCCGCCACGTCCGATTTCGTGATTCCGGCGGAGGCGCGCGCCGTAAGTTGGGCCGATGGCATGCAACTCGAAGGTGCTACCGCGCTTGCCTATTACGAGCATCCACATTTCGAGCGTTTTCCGGCGATCACATCGCAGGCATTTGGGAAAGGGCGCGCCACCTACTGCGGAACGCTGCCGAACATGGCGCTGGCACAATCACTGGCGGCGTGGGTGATGGTGCAAGGGAGTGTACCGCCCCAAAGTGCCCAACTGCCCGCATCCGTGCGCCTCCATACGGCGTGCGCGAAAGACGGTCAGACGCTGGCTTTTTACACCAACTGGTCATGGACGGCGCAGCGGATCGAGGCAGCGGCGTCGTTCGGCGGTCATGATCTACTTGGTGGTCTTCCCGTCACGCCGGGCGCTGCAATCGAATTAGGTGCGTGGGACGTGAAGATCATCGTGATCGATAAAGCGGACAAAAGAGAATAAGCAGGAGGGCGTGTCGCTCACACGCACTTTCAATACAAGCTAACTAAGGGGGTGAGCCGCTATGTGATGATCTCAATCGCAAACCAAATTAAGTTTCAGTAGATCGAAAAAGTGCCCGCACCCCACAACCCCTCTCGCTCTTGGCGAAGGGCTTATCTCCCCTTTCCCACCGCTTGCGTGGGGGAAAGGGGCCGGGGGATAGAGGGGTTTCCCCGCGAAATCGTGATCTACTGAGTTTGATTGAAAGCAAAAAGAAGGGAAGATAAAAGATGTTCGGCAAAACTTTTCGGTTCGTTCTCATGCTTGGTGTGCTTTTGAGCGCCGCTTTTCTCGCGCCAACGCGCGCTTCGGCGGTGAATTATGGCAAGGTAATGTTTTCCGGTGGCGAACACGTTGAATATACGCGCGTGATCAAGCTCGCCAATGGCAACCTGTTCGCGGCGGGCAACGTTTTTTATGGCAAGAACAATTCCGCGATTCGCTCTTACCAAAGCACCGACAACGGCCTCACTTTCTCGTTCGTAACAGAGTTCATGGATGCTGCCGAATCCGGTTTGGCGATCGGCGCCGAGACAATCTATGAGTATCCCAGTGGCTCGATCCTGTTGGCCTACACCGTCTGGGATGACAACAATCAACAGGCGGGCGAAAAACTCAAGGTTTGGAAAAGCACCAATGGTGGCGTGACCTGGGTCTTCCAGGCGCAGTTGGAAGATCGCACCACCTGGAACTGGGAGCCGGAGTTCGCTCTTTCCAGCGATGGCAAGCTGCAAATCTACTACTCGTTCACCACCGTGCTGGCCTGGAACAGCATCTTCAACCAAGTGATCGCCCGCAAGGAATCCTCGGATGGAGGGGCGACCTGGGGCAGCCGGATCACGGCGGTCGGCGACGCCAACAATCATATGGGGATGCCGCGTGTCGTCAAGGCCAGCAGTTCACTTTACTATATGGCCTTTGAGTATTATCAGGACTCCGGTGCCGTCCACGTCATCTCGTCCACCGACGGCAAAACTTGGCCGACTTGCTGCGGCCCGTCGATGCAGATGCCCTGGCCGAATGGCTGGATGTTCTCGACGCCCGCGCTGGCTTACGTTAACGGTGCGCTAATCGGTATCGGCAAGGAATACAAAAGCCATGTCTGGGGCGACCAGGGAAATAACGGGCAGGTCGTGTTGTACAGCAAAAATGGTGGCACTACCTGGAAAGAAATGGCCGCGCCATTCGTGATCCAGTTCACGGGCGACGATCACGATAACTGGAGTCCGACACTACTGCCGCTCTCGAATTCGAGCCTGTTCATGATCTCGCCGACCGATGGCAGCGGCAGACCGAACGACATCCGTTACGATACAGGGACGATCTCCACGCCCTGAGTCGCCGCGTCGGGTGTACAATTTCTGGGCGGCGTGATTGCTGCCGCCCGGATCAAAAGGACTTAACCATGCGTGAAACACTAACCTCCCAACAATGGGACACCCTGCGCGCTGCCATGAAAGTGATCATTCCGCCTGACGACGACCCTGGCGCGCTCGAAGCGGGCGTCGAAACATATTTCCGGCAGCAGTTCGACCGCGACTTGCAGGACTTCGTGATCATCTATCAGCATGGCCTAGATGCACTTGACGCGGAGGCGCTGGCCTCGACCGGTGAGCCGTTCGCCACGATCCCACTGGATACGCAAGAATTTCTACTCACCCGAATCGAGCATGGCAGCGTCCAAACGGCATGGCCGATCGATCCGCGCATGTTTTTCAGTGGACTCGTAGATCACTGCGCGGAAGGTTTCTACAGCGATCCGAGCAATGGTGGCAACCGCGACGGGGCGGCTTGGAAAATGATTGGGTTCGAGGTGACAGCATGAGCGATCGTGATTATGACGTGATCGTGGTTGGAGCCGGTGCGGGCGGCGGAGTCGCGGCGGGCGTGCTGGCCGAAGCGGGCAAGAAAGTGTTGCTGCTGGAACGGGGACGCGCGCAGACCTTCGCAGAGATCGGGCGCGATCACTTGCGTAATCAGCGGCTGTCACAGTACGGCGTCAATGCTGGCCCTGATCTCGAAGGCAATCCGCGCGTGGATACGGCGGGCAAAACCGTGCGTCCGACCGATCCGGGCTATCAGAATAATGCCGCCCTGGTCGGCAGTGGCACGCGCGTCTATGCAGGCATGGCGTGGCGCTTCATGCCGCAGGATTTTCAAATGGCGAGCGTGTATGGGGTGCCGGACGGCAGTTCGCTGGCCGACTGGCCGCTCACCTACGCGGATTTGGTGCCGTATTACGAACGTGCCGAGTGGGAAATCGGCGTGTGTGGTGATCATCGTATGATGGGCCATCTACCGGAATACGCTAAGCCGTACCCGATGCCGCCGCTGGCGCTTGCACACAAGTCGGTAGTGCATGAACGTGGCCTTGAAAAGCTGGGTTGGGGACGGGTGCGGGTGCCGCGTCTGATCAATTCAGTCCCCTATCATGATCGCGCGGCCTGCGTGCATTGTCAGCACTGCGTAGGCTTCGCCTGTCCGGTGGACGCCAAGAACGGCTCGCAAAACACGCTGATTGAGCGTGCCATCGCCAGCGGCAACTGCACTTTACAAACCGAAATGATGGTCAGTACGCTGCTGACCGACGCCAGCGGTCATGTGACAGGCATTCGCGCTATCGATCGAACGGGTGCGATGTGCGAATTCACTGCCGAGGTGGTTGTTCTGAGCGGAGGCGCGGTCGAAACGGCGCGCCTGCTGCTCAACACGACGACTACCCGCGAACCCAACGGCCTCGGCAACAACGGTGATCAGGTCGGACGTCATTTGCAGGGGCACTATTATCCGGGCGCCGTCGGGCTGTTCGATGAAGTAATGTACGATGGGGTGGGGCCTGGCGGGGCGATCGCCACCTGCCAATTCAATCACGGCAATGACGGCATCGTGGGCGGTGGAATGCTTCAAGACGACGATATTGTACTCCCGATCATTTTTTGGAAGCGCGCTCTGCCACCCGAATTGCCACGGTGGGGGCGCGCCAACAAAGATTTCATGCGCGAAAATTATCGGCGGGTCAGCGATATCCGAGGGCCGCTTCAGGAAATCCCCAGCCCCGACTCGCGGGTGACACTCAGCCCTACCGTGCGCGATCGGTATGGAATTCCGGTGGCGCAGTTTAGCGGCACGACTCACCCAGAGACGGTGCGCATCGCGCAGTTCATGAATGCGCAGGCCAGAGAATGGCTCACCGCCTCCGGCGCGGTTCAGGTGTGGAGCGACGAGCCGACGCTGCACCTATCTGGCGGCCAACACCAGGCCGGAACCTGTCGCATGGGCGATGATCCGGCACGTTCCGTGGTCGATCGCTGGTGCAGAGTTCATAATCACGAAAACTTGTTTATCGCCGACGGGTCTGTGCATGTGACCAACGGCGGCTTCAACCCTGTGCTGACGATCATGGCGCTGGCATGGCGCACCGCCGAAAATATGATGCGGGAGTGGTGATCTCAGCACATTACGAGTATGACGCCGATCCCAGGCAATCAGAAGCCGGATAATTGCTGATGGTCGTGAGAAGGAGCGAAACTTTGAGTTGGGCGCTTGCCACCCTTGCGACAGACAACGTAAATAACCTGCACAGCGTCAAGGGATGCGGTGTACCGTTCAACCAGCGTCTCACCGCGCTCGTGGTTGAAATGGCGACACAATGTGAGCGCTCAATAGATACGACGGGAAATCTCATGGCTTCAAGAAATTCAGACAATCAGACGCCGCAAATCGTACTGATTACACCGTAACCAATGGCGCATGTGGCAGTACACACAGAAACGCGCCGAACGACAAGCGTTAATGCCATAAGGGTGGGGGTGAGGTGAATGTGCGAACTTTATCTGGTTCTACCATTAGCTGGACTTTATCGATATAGTAGCCGAGAAAAACAGGGCAGGATAAGCTGATGATGTTCCAATCATGACAAAGGAAATCGAATGCCTATCCTGCCCGTGGAGATTATGGCGCTGTTGAATGTATTTGCGCCAGTGTTCAGTGA